>NZ_CP100128.1:3612267-3913289 GCF_024207115.1 Chromobacterium sp. IIBBL 290-4 | reverse complement strand
AAGACAAAAAATGTCCTCTCGCAAGCCGCCTCGCGCAAGACGAGGCGCTGGCTATAATGCATAAAGCCGCGACCGGCGGCCTATCCATGGGAGGGTTCATGCACCAGATACTGGTCATAGACGACGACGCGGTTTCCCAGCAGTTCCTCGTCATGGTGCTGCGCCGATTGGGTTACGACAAGATCGCCGTCGCCAATGACGGCATCGAGGCGCTGGTGCAGCTCGACGCGGGCGATTTGCAATTCGACGTGATCTTCTGCGATTTGGACATGCCGAGAATGGACGGCATCGAGTTCGTCCGGCACCTGGGCGAGAGGACGTATCAAGGCAAATTGCTGATCTCCAGCGGATTCGACGAAAAAGTGCTTGAGTCCGTCGCGGAGCTGGCAAGGCTATATGACCTATGGCTGGCCGGCGTGCTGCCCAAACCGATCAATCACAGCACACTGCTGGACCTGCTTACGCAAGCGCCTCCCGCGGCGCGCAGACCGGCCTCGCTGGCCAGCCAGCCTACGCAGGAGGAAATGCGCGACGGCATCGAAAAAAACGAATTCTGCCCCTTTTTCCAACCCCAGGTCGACATGCTCAGCGGCAAGGTCCACTCGGTGGAAATCCTGGCCCGCTGGCATCACCCCCGGCTAGGTCTTACCAGTCCGCTGCAGTTCATTGAGCTGGCGGAAAAAACCGGGCTGATCACGCCGTTGACGCTCAGCCTGCTGGATTCCGCCACCTCGATTCTAAGCAAGCTGATCGACAATCCGCCTTTGGATTTGTCCATCAATCTTTCCATGACCTCGCTCTCCGATACCGCGCTGGTCTCGGAATTCGAATCGATACTCACGCGCAACGGCTATCCGATGTCCCGCTTGACGGTAGAGGTCACCGAAACCGGCCTGATAGAAAACCCGACCCGCGCGCTGGAGATTCTGTCCCGTCTGCGTCTGAAAGGCGCCAAACTCGCCATCGACGACTTCGGCACCGGTTTCGCCAGCATGGACAGACTATCCAAGCTGCCCTTCACCGAACTGAAAATAGACAAGGGATTTGTGATCGATTCCGCGCAAAACCCCACCAACCTTTCCATACTGAAAGCCAGCGCCGCCCTGGGCAAGCAATTGAAGCTGCTGGTCGTGGCCGAAGGCGTCGCGACAATCACCGAATGGCTGTCATGCCGCCAGCTGGGCATAGACAAGGCCCAAGGCTCGTATATTTCTCCCCCTATCGACGCGGAGAACTTCCGCCGCTGGCTGCTCAAGCACAATGGCGTCTTTCCGGTGCCGCAAGACAGCGCTTATGACCTGCCCAATCTCAATTAACGCCTAGACAGGAGCCGCACCATGCAAGCACTACGCCTGGCCGCCATGCTGTTGATATTGTCGCTTGGCATGCCGCATGCCCAAGGGGCTGAGACCTTGGATAAGCCTAAAGGCAAAATAGTGCTGGTCATCAGCGGCCAGATCGCCCACAAGAACCGCGACAACGACGCCGCCTTCGACATGGACATGCTGGCCAAGCTGCCGCAACACACCATTGCCACGCATACGCCATGGATTCCAGGCATCAGTCAATTCACCGGCCCCTATCTGCAAGACGTGCTGGCCGTCGTCGGCGCCAAGGGCGACAAGCTCAAAGCCATAGCCTTGAACGACTACAAAACCGAGATCCCCCTGGCGGACGCGGCGAAATTCAATGTCGTGCTGGCCCGCTTATTGAACGGCAAGCCCATGTCGGTGCGCGACAAGGGCCCCCTGTTCATCGTCTACCCCTACGACAGCCAGCCGGCCTTGAAGTCGGAGATTTATTACAACCGCTCCGCTTGGCAGCTGAAGACCCTTCAGGTGGAGTAAAGCATGCTCAAGTCGAAGCGGCATACCTCCTGGCGGGCGCTGATAGCGATCGGCGTCACGCTGGTCTGCGTCTTCGCCGGAGTGGCTTATCTGCAGCTGCGGCAATCAGAAATGCTGGCCTATGCGCTGCTGTATCAGGATGACAACATTATCTGGGCGTATTTCCAGCTGGAAACCGAGCAACTTCATTTGCTGGACGCGATGCAAAGAGCCCGGCACGGCCAGAGCGATGCCGATCAATTGCAGGAGCGCTACGACATCTTCGTCAGCCGCATCGGCATCATCCGCACCGGCCTGTACAAATCGGTGATGCAAGACTTGCCCAGCTATCAGCAAATGCAAACCCGTCTGGATGGCTTTGTGAATGACGGCGACCAGTTTTTCCGCGATCAAACCGGAAAACTGGACGGAGCGCGCCTGGCACGGCTGGAGGCGGAGCTCCAGCAAATGAGCGAAGGCCTGCATGATCTTTCCTTGCAGGCCAATGAGTCCGTTGCGGAAATGGTCGACGGCCGAAACCGAACCATGAAACAGCATATCGCCATCAGCAATTGGCTGATGGGCTTCGAGTGGCTGCTGATCCTGGGATTCGGCACCATCGTTTTCCGCCAGCTGAGACAACTGGAGCGCCGCAAATCGGAGTTGGAGCGCCTGACGAGCAAACTAGAGGACGCCCGCAATGAAGCCGAAACCGCCAGCCTGGCAAAAAGCGCCTTCCTGGCCAATATGAGCCATGAAATCCGAACGCCGCTCAATGGCGTGCTCGGCATGCTGTCCCTGCTGGCGGACAGCGCCCCCTCCCCCAACCAAACCAGCTACATCAACACCGCCGAGGAGTCCGCCAAACATCTGCTGCTGCTGCTGAACGACGTGCTGGACGCCAGCAAACTGGAGTCGGGCAAGCTGGAGCTCGCGCCGGTGACTTGCAATCTGCCCTATTTGCTGAGGCAGATCGTCAATCTCTTGAGCGCGCAGGCCCAGGCCAAAAATCTGACGCTGGGCCTGGAATTGGTTTCCGAATTGCCGGAATGGGTGGTGCTGGATCCGACGCGGCTGCGGCAGATACTGCTTAATTTGCTGAGCAATGCCGTGAAATTTACCGAGCATGGCGGCATCTCCGTCCAGGCCAGCGTATCTCCCGGCGAGGTCGCGGGAGAGGTCGCTCTCAGCGTCCTGGTGACCGATACCGGCATAGGGATGGACGAGGCCACCATGGCGCGCCTGTTCAAACGCTTCTCCCAAGGAGACGGCTCCACCGCTCGCCAATACGGCGGCAGCGGATTGGGGCTGGAAATCTCCCAGAGCCTGGCGCAATTGATGCGGGGCAACATCACCGTCACCAGCAAACAGGGGCAAGGCAGCAGCTTCCATCTCAGCCTGCCGCTGCAAGTCACGGACATGCCGGCGCTGGAGCTCTCCGAGAAGGCCTGTCCGGCGGCAGAACTGTCGGTCCCGATCCGCATCCTGGTGGTCGACGACAATGCAGTCAACCGCAAATACATGCTCGCGCTATTGGAGCGCATGGGGCAAGCGCCAAGCATGGCCAGCGACGGGCCCGAAGCGCTGACGCTTGCCAGAAAAGAACCTTATGACCTGGTGTTGATGGATTTGCACATGCCGGTCATGGATGGACTCGAAACCACCCGCCGCATGCGGCTGGAGGCGATGACGCCGAATATGAAGATCATCGCGCTGACCGCCGACGCCTTCCCGGAAACCTGTCAGCAAGTGCTGCGCCATGGGCTTGATGACTTTCTGTCCAAACCACTTCACAGGGAGCAATTGCTTGCCATGCTGCTAAAGCACTTTCCGCCAATCACGCCATCGCTGCCTGTTGAAGCCGTATCGCTGGACAGCGGCGCCATCGCAGACTTCATCGACCTGCTGACCCGGGAGAAATATCTGGAGTTGGTGGCGCAGTTCTTCTCCAGCCACATGGCCACCTACAGCCAGATGGAGGACAACATTCACCAACTGGATCGGGTGCAGTTGTTCCACCTGGCGCACAGCATGAAAGGCGGCGCCGTCACGCTGGGCTTCACCAGCCTGGCGCAGCAATGCCTGGCTCTGGAGCAGGAAATCACCCAAAGCAACAACTCCCCGGCCTCCCACATCCAGCAGGTGCTGGCGCAATACCACGCCACACGCGACGCCTGCGTCATGCAGGGCTATCTCAACTCCGAGCTCACGCCACCCTGATCAAGCCATCCCTAGTCGCAGCGCCTTCAGGCACCTCGAACGGCTTCCAGTCCACAATCATCACTTGGCTGAGGCCGCAGTCCTGGGCCAACTGCGCCTCAATCTCCTCCAGGACTTGATGCCCATGGATAACGCCATTGATGGCGACTTCGGCTCTGCGCATCACACTGTCGTCGGCCGTGACGAACCAGATGCAGTAACGGCTCATGGTCTACCCTCCGGCGGGCTGTTGCGGCAAATATGGCATGGGAGATGTAAATATCGGCTGAATCGCCGCCATTTAGCAAGCCTTGTATGGAGAAGGCGCCGCGCCAGCGAGCGCCAGTCGCGGAAGAAGGTGAATCCGCAACACCGCGGCTGCGCCAAGACGATCTCCGCGCAGGCTCGATTGGCCGCATCGACATGGCTGGCGCCGCGCTAAACAACGCTTGCCAGGTCCGCGGCGCAGGCTGTGAGATCACAACCGAAATCACTGGCCTCGCCGCTATCGGACTCGTTCTCCGCAAGAAGGCTTCGCGCCGCCCCCAGGCATTCTCAAACGGAAATCCTCCTGCGCATGCGCAGCACCTCCCGCTCGCGAGCGGCGCTTATCGGCGTCACCCGCACAGAGGACTCAGGAGTCTCACCAGCCTCGCGCAGCCACGCCAGGGTCTCCGCAATCGTCTGCTCCAAAGGGCGCAATGAAAGCCCATGGGCCAACGCTTGGCGGCTGTCCGCCATGAATATCCCGCCGAAGACCGCGTCGTCTTCAGGCAGCCAAAATGGGAGCTCCGTCCAGGCCGCCAACCCGGCATCCGCAATCTCCCCATCCGATACCCAATGCAATCGCGCCGCAGCACCCGCAATGGCTTGGCAGGCCTCCAGGCACTCGCCCATGCTCAAGGGCTGGACAGGTCCGGCGACATTGAAGGCGCCCGCTTGGCCGCGCTCCGCAAGCGCCACAAGCCAAGCCGCCAAATCCCGGGCATCGACATATTGGATTGGCCTTTCCGGCCGCCCCGGCGCCAGCACATCGCCGCCAAGATCGAGTCGCCTCAACCAGTAGCTGAATCGGTCAGTCGGGTCATAGGGGCCCACTATCACGCCGGGTCGCGCAATGACATACCGCCCTGGCAAGGCTGCGGTTAACGCGTCCTCGGCCCTGGCCTTCAGCGCGCCATATCCGTCCCCGCCGCTCAGGCGTTTGCGCGCCTCGTCATAAGGCTGCCCTGGCGGCAAACCATCGTAAACGGAAACCGTGGAGACCAAGACGTAGAGCCCCGGCGGCTCGCCCAGCACGCGCAACAGCCGCTCAACCTGCTCCGGCCGATAAGCCGATGGATCGATGACGACATCGAAGCGCCGCCCCTGAAGGGCCGACATGTCCGCGTCGCGGTCACCTCTCAGTTTTTCCATGTCGGGAAACAAGGCGTCATTCTGCCGGCCGCGGTTGAATAATGTGAGCCTATGCCCGCGCGCCGACGCGGCTTCGACAATGTGGCGGCCTAGAAACAACGTGCCGCCCATGATCAGGATGTTGAGCGCAACCGGAGCCTGCGCCAGGCCCGCTACGGCCACCTCCTCGCTCATCTGGCAATATGGGACATCGCTCACAAGAATCACCTCAAAGAGATTATTTCAATGCGAATGCCATGCAGACATGGCGACGATGCGCGTCAATTCAAGACAGGCTTATATCTTCTGGCTCAGGTAAGGAACAAGATCGGCCCAAGCCAGCGACTTTTTCTCTAAGGGCAGCGTATAAGCCGGGCTGCTGGACGGCAAGTCCAGCATCGCTACGCCTTCAGCAAGGCCATGCAATTGCCGCCGACCGAGCTTCGCCGCCGTGCCGCCGTTGAAGGCCACCGCTTGCAGCAGCGGCAGGCTGGAGATCAGCTCCGACAAAGCATTATGGGTTTGATTGCGGATGGCCGCATCCAGGCTGCCCTTGCGGTCGGCCTCGGCGATCACATCCCAAAGGCCGACGCCGCGGGCAAGCAAGGCTTGCAGGCGGGCCTCATAAGGAAAAGTTGGCAAATCCACGCCGATGAGCCCGCCTAACAAAGCCCAAAACGCATTGCGCGGATGGGCGTAATACTGGCTGGCTTTTAAGGAAGCATCCCCCGGCAAGGAGCCCAGAATCAGGACTCGCGTCTGGGCATCGACCACCGGCGGAAAGCAGCGTTTGGCTGATTGATCCGCGTCCATTTCAGAACAGCTGCCCCTGCTGGCGCGCCAGCCATGCCTTGACCGGGCCGAAAGTTTTGCGATGCTCGGCCAGCACGCCGTGCGCTTCTATCGCCGCCAGATGCTCCGCGGTGGGATAGCCCTTGTGCCGGGCGAAGCCATATTGCGGATAACGGCCATCCAAGGCCACCAGCTCCGCGTCGCGCGCGGTTTTGGCCAGGATGGACGCTGCTGAGATAGCCTGCACTTTGGCGTCGCCCTTGACGATGGCCTCGCCCGGCACCGGCAGATGCTTGGGCACGCGGTTGCCGTCTATCTGGGCCAGATCCGGGGTGACCGACAAGCCCTCCACGGCCCGCGTCATGGCCAGCATGGTGGCGTGCAGGATGTTGAGCTTGTCGATTTCATCCACGCTGGCGCTGGCGATGCACCAAGCCAGCGCATCGCGCTTGATCAACTCCGCCAAGGCATCGCGCTTCGCCTCGCTCAGCACCTTGGAGTCCGCCAAACCAGCAATCGGCTTGGCGGGATCCAAAACCACCGCCGCGGCGAACACCGCGCCGGCCAGAGGGCCGCGCCCAGCCTCGTCCACTCCCGCGAGCAGCGGACTCAATGGCATCGCGCCACCTCCAGCACCGCGCGCGCGGCGCGGGTGGCGGTATCCTGCCGCAGAGCCAGCTGCAACTCGGTGAAAGCCTGCGCCATATCCTTGCGCGCCGCCGTATCGGTAAACAGCCGCTGCATTTCCGCCGCCAGCTTTTCCGGCGTGGCGTCTTTTTGCAGCAACTCCGGCACGACAAAGCGGTTGCACAGGATATTCGGCAAACCTACGTAAGGCAGCTTGATCTTGCGCTTGACCAGACGGTAGGTGAGGCTGGAAAGCTTGTAGCTGATCACCATGGGCCGCTTGGTCAAAGCCACTTCCAGCGTGGCCGTGCCGCTGGTGACCAGCACCACGTCGCTGGCGATGGCTGCCATCTGCGCGTGGCCAAACAGTCGGCGGATCGGCAGATCGCGCGCCTTGAAGCGCGACAGCATCTGCTCAAACAAGTCCACAGTGGCGCGCGTGGCCAACGGCACCAGGAATTGGGCATCGGGATACTGGCGCAGCAACAACCTGGCTGTATCCAGATACACCGGCACCATGTATTCCAGCTCGCTCTTGCGGCTGCCCGGCATCAAGGTGAACACCGGCACATTGCGCGGCACGCCCAGCTGGTCGCGCATCGCGTCCATGTCCGGCTCCAGCGGAATCTCGCTGGCCAATGGATGGCCGACATAAGTCACCGGCACGCCGGCCTGGCGGTACAAGGGAGGCTCCATCGGGAACAGGCACAATACGTGATTGACCGCCTTGCCGATTTTCTGCACCCGCTCCGGGCGCCAGGCCCAGACCGAAGGACTGACGTAATGCACCGTAGGAATGCCGCCCTTTTTCAAAGCTCCTTCCAGAGCCAGATTGAAGTCGGGCGCATCCACGCCGATGAAGACATCCGGCTTTTCAGCCAGCAATTGATCGCGCAACTGACGGCGTATCTTCAGCAACTCCGGCAGGCTTTTGAATACCTCGGAGTAGCCTCGGACCGCCAGCTTTTCCTGCGGCACCATGCTGTTAAAGCCGCGGGCTTCCATCCGCGGCCCGCCGATGCCTGCGAACTCGACATCGGCCCGATGCGCACGCAGCGCATCCATCAAATGAGCGGCCAGCAAGTCGCCCGAGGCCTCTCCGGCCACCATGGCGATTTTCAAGGCCCCTTTGCGCTTGAACAGTTGATCGCTCATAAGCTCAGCGGATGATGCCTCGCGCCGACTGGCCGAAGAAGCGCACGAAGGGCTCCAGCTCGACATGCCCTTCGCCGGCCTCGGCCAGGATGGCTGTCTTGGCCTCGTCGTAGCTCAAGCCTTGGCGGTACAAGGTCTTGTAGGCATTGCGCACGCGGCGGATCTGCTCCGGCGTGAAGCCGCGGCGTTTCATGCCTTCCGCGTTGATGCCGGAGGGCACCGCGCGATTGCCATGCGCCGTCACATAGGCAGGAATGTCCTGCGCCACCGCGCTGGCGAACGCCGTCATCGCATGTTCGCCGACGATGACGAATTGGTGCACGCTGGTGAAACCGCCCAGGAACACCCAGTCGCCCAGATGCACGTGGCCGGCCAGCGTCGCGTTATTGGCCAGGATGATGTGGTTGCCTACCTGGCAATCGTGCGCGATGTGGACATAGGCCATGATCCAGTTGTCGCTGCCGATGCGGGTGACGCCGCCATCCTGCACCGTGCCGGTGTTGAAGGTGCAGAACTCGCGAATGGTGTTGTTGTCGCCGATTTCCAGCCTAGTCGGCTCGCCGGCGTATTTCAGGTCCTGCGGGATGGCGCCCAGCGAGCAGAACTGGAATACGCGGTTGTTCTTGCCGATGCGGGTATGGCCTTCGATCACCACGTGCGGGCCGATCCAGCTGCCGGCGCCGATGCTGACATTGGGGCCGATGATGGAGTACGCGCCGATTTCCACGTCGTCGGCGATCTGTGCCTTGGGATCTACAACTGCGGTCGGATGGATGGCCATGCTTACACCTCGCGGCGGGCGCACATGATTTCGGCTTCGCAGGCCACTTGGCCGTCTACCAGCGCGCGGGCGGCATACTTGCCGATGCCGCGCTTGACGGTCATCTGGCTCACTTCGAACACCAGTTGGTCGCCCGGCACCACTTGGCGCTTGAAGCGGGCGTTGTCGATGCCGACGAAGAAATACAGTTCATTCTCCGAGCGCTCGCCCTGGCTCTTGATCGCCAGGATGCCGGCGGCCTGCGCCAGCGCCTCGATGATCAGCACGCCCGGCATCACCGGATATTGTTCGAAGTGGCCGGCGAAGAACGGCTCGTTGATGGTGACGTTCTTCAGCGCCTTGATGCGCACGTTCGGTTCCAGCTCGGTGACGCGGTCAACCAGCAGGAAAGGGTAACGATGCGGCAGGCAGCGCATGATCTCGCGGACATCGATCGAGACAGCGTGTTCACTCATGAGGTTCTTCCTTCGATTTTTTCAGTGTTTCCAGTTCCCGCTCAAGCTGCTTGACGCGCTTGGCGAAATCATCCAGATGGCGCACGTGGACGGCGTTGGACAGCCAGTCCTTCATGCTTTGCAATGGGTAGGAGGACGCGTAAGTCCCCGCCTCCTTGATCGACTTCGACACCAGGGTGCCGCCGCCGATATGGGTACGATCCGCCACTTCGATGTGGCCGACGAACATCGCCGCGCCGCCTACAGTGCAGCGCGCGCCTATCTTGGTGCTGCCGGCGATGCCGACGCAACCGGCGATGGCGGTATGCTCGCCGATTTCGACGTTATGGGCAATCTGCACCAGATTGTCTATCTTGGCGCCCTTGCGGATCACCGTATCCACCAGCGCGCCGCGGTCCACCGTGGTATTGGCGCCGATCTCGACATCGTCCTCCAGCACCACGCGGCCGGTCTGCGGAATCTTGAACCAATGGTCCTTGTCCCAGGCCAGGCCGAAGCCGTCGCCGCCGATCACGCTGCCGGAATGCACGCCGACGCGGTTGCCGATCCGGCAGCCGTGATAAATCGTCACGTTAGGATAAAGCGTGACATCGTCGCCGATGACGCAATCGTCGCCCACCACGGCGCCAGGCATGATGCGGCAGCGTTCGCCGATGACGACCCTGTCGCCGATCGCGGCATTGGCGGCGACCTCGCTGCTGGCTGCGATACGGCAATCCTCCCCGACGACAGCCCGCGGATGAATGCCGGCGCGCGGCGTCTTGGGCGGATGAAACAAGGTCGCCAGACGGGCGAAATACAGATAGGGATCAGCCGCCACAATCAGCGACTTGCCTTCCGACTCCTCCGCCAGAGCCGCGGTGACGATCAAGGCGCCCGCGCCGCTAGCCTGCATCTGGCGGCGGAATTTCGGGCTGGCGACAAAAGCGATCTCGTCGGCGGCCGCGCTTTCCAACGGCGCCAGGCGGCTCACCGTCATATCCGGGCCGCGCAATTCGCCGCCCAGCTGCTCTACGATATATGCGAGTGTGTAGGACATCAAAAACAAAGCCGACCCGGGGTCGGCTTACTCCGGTTGAAAGTGGGCGCTTACTTGTCGAGCTCTTTGAGCACTTGCGGGGTCAGATCATACTTCGGATTGATGTATGCCGCTTCCTGCAGGATCAAATCATACTGCTCGCGCTGAGCGATGTCCTTGAGCGCGCGGTTGGCGCGCTCGGTCACGCCGGCGAACTCCTCGTTGCGGCGCTGGTTATAGTCTTCTCCGAACTCGCGGGACTTGGCGCGGTAGTCGCGATCCAGGCTGGCGTACTCGCGCTCGAAGCGCTTGCGGTCATCCTGGGACAAACTATTCTTGCCAAGCTGCGACTCCAGATCCTTGGCGCGCGCCTCCATCTTTTTCAACTCATCCCGCCGAACCGCGAACTCCTGATCCAGCTTTTTGTAGATGGCGATGGACGCGCCCGCCTCGCGATAGATGCGCTCCACATTGATGAAGCCCAGCTTAAAGTCTGCCGCATGCGTCGGCAAAACCGGCAGCGCTGCCAAGGACAAAACCGCCAGCCACTGTTTCCATGCTTTCATGATTTCATCCTCACATCGATTAGAACGTGGCACCCATCTGCACTTGCAATTGCTGCAGCTTGTCGTTCGGCTCACGCTTCAACGGTCTGGCAAAGCTGAATTTCATCGGTCCTACCGGCGACAACCAAGTCACCGCCAAACCCGTGGAGTAACGCAGCCCGCCTTGGGCGCTGTTGGAAATGCGCGGATCGTTCGCGCCAGGCGTCCAGTTGGTGTTCCACAAGGTGCCCGCATCCAGGAACAAGCTCAGGCGGACCGACTTGTTGTCTTTCATCCCAGGCATCGGGAACAGCAACTCCGCGTTCGCCACTGCCTTGCGGTTACCGCCGATGAAGTTACCGTTCGCATCTTGCGGACCAATGCTGCTGTTGTCGTAGCCGCGAACCGAACCGATGCCGCCCAGATAGAAGTTCTGGAAGAACGGCAGCACCTTGGTCTTGCCATAACCGTCAGCATAGCCCAGCTCGCCGTTCAGCATCAGCGTAAACGTCTTGCTCAGCGGGAAGAACCAGCTTTGCTTATGGGTCAGCTGATAGTACTGCATGGTGCCGCCTGGCAGGCCGGCATTCAGGTTGACGCTGATCGACGCGCCGCGCGTCGGCCACAAGGCGCTGTCGCGGGTGTCGCGACCCCAGCCCACTGTGCCCAGCACCGTGTAGTTGCTGTTGCCGTACTGCTTGACGAAGTCGATGTATTGCTGAGGGCTGTTATCGTACGTGGTGATGTCGGTTTTTTCAGCGCCCAGCGTGAAATTGATCCGGTCATACTCGGTGATAGGCACGCTCATCCGCACATCGGCGCCTACGGTGCCGGTTTTGTACGCGGAAATCGACGTAGCATCCGGGTTGTAGACACGGTCATACAGATCATAGCCCAGGCTGACGCCATCCTCGGTGAAGTACGGGTCGGTAAACGACAAGGCGTAGTTTTTATTGACCTTGCCGGTACTCATGCCGATCGACATGTACTTGCCAGAACCAAAGATATTGCTCTGGGAAATATTGGCGCCCAGCACCAGGCCTTCGCCCTGGACATAACCCAAGCTGCCGGAGATGCTGCCGGTGGAGCGCTCTTTCAGGTTGATGTTCATATCGACCTGATCAGGCGCATCGGACACGGCCGGCGTTTCGATATTCACATCTTCGAAATAGCCCAGCAACTCCAGACGCTCCTTGCTGCGCTTCACATTGGCGGAGTTGTAAGGCGCGCCTTCCAACTGGCGCAATTCGCGGCGCACCACTTCATCGCGGGTCTTGCTGTTGCCTGCGATATTCACGCGGCGGACATAGGTCTTGCGGCCCGGATCGACAAAGAAGGTGAAGGCGGCAGTCTGCTTCTCGTGATCGATATCAGGCAACACATTCACGTTGGCGAAAGCGTAACCCTCTTCGCCCAGGCGATCGCTGATGGCCTTGACCGACTCGGTCACCTTCTCGTTATTGAAGGTCTCGCCGCTCTTGATGCTGATCAGCTTGCGCAGATCGGCTTCCGGCACTTTCAGATCGCCCGCCAAGCGCACATCGGACACGGTGAACTTCTTGCCCTCGTGCACATTGACGATCAGATACATGTCCTCTTTTTCAGGACTGATCGACACCTGGGAGGTGTCGATGGAGAACTCCATATAGCCTTGGTTCTGGTAGAAAGCGCGCAGCTTTTCCAGATCGCCGGTCAGCTTTTGCTTGGAGTACTGGTCGTCCTTGGTGATCCAGGACAGCCAGCCGCCGGTAGTCAGGCTGAACTCGTCCAGCAGATTGGACTGCGAGAAAGCCTTGGCGCCGACAATGCGGATTTCCTTGATGCGGGCGGTGGTGCCTTCGCTGACATCCAATGTCACCGAAACGCGGTTGCGCTCAAGCTTGGTCACCGACGGCGTGATCTGCACCGAATACTTGCCGCGGCTGTAATACTGACGCTTCAGCTCTTGCACTGCGCCATCCAGCAGCGCCTGATCGAAAATCAGCGACTCGGCGAAGCCGTTATCCTTCAGCGCCTTTTTCAGCTGGTCCTTGCTGAACTCTTTGGCGCCGTTGATGTTGAGCTGCGTGATCACCGGCCGTTCGGCCACAGTCACAATCAAGGTGCTGCCGCGGTTCTCGATACGCACATCGTTGAAGAAGCCGGTATTGAACAGGGCCTTGATGGACTCCTGGGCTTTGGCATCGGTAAACGTATCGCCCACCTTGACCGGCAGGTAGTTGAAGACGGTGCCGGGCTCGGTCCGTTGCAGGCCTTCAACGCGGATGTCCTTGACTACAAACGGTTCGGCGGCCATGGCGGCGGATGCCATCGACAACCCCAGCACTGCGGCTGCAAGTAGCTTCAATTTCATAGGTGTGTTTTAACCCCCAAATAGGCGGCTGAAATCATTCAGCATGGCGAACGCCATCAAAGACGCCAGCAAGATGAAACCAATCTTTCGTCCGAGCAATTGCGCCCGTTCACTCACGGGCTTGCCTCTGACCAGCTCCGCGACATAATACATTAAGTGGCCGCCATCCAGAACCGGTATGGGCAATAGATTCAAAATGCCTATGCTGACGCTGATCAGCGCCAAAAATTCCAGATAGGAAACCAGGCCTTCGCTCGCGGTCTGCCCCGCCACCGTGGCGATGGTCAGCGGGCCGGACAAATTGCTCAAGGCCGCGTGGCCAATCAGCATATTCCCCAGGAATTTCAAGCTCATCCAGGATGTGTTCGCCGTCTTGCGCGCCGCCTCAAGCAAGGCCAAGGCGCCGTCGTAATGCATGGTGAACGACAAGGAGCGATTCCAGGCTTCGTCCGGCGAAGGCGCCACGCCGATGCGGCCGACCACCTCGTCGCCTTCCGTCACCGAGCTAGGGCGCAAGGCGATTTCCTGAGACTTGCCCTCGCGGCGGATGGTCACCTTCAAATCCTTCCCGGGACTATTGCGGATGATCTGCACCCACTCCGTCCACGAAGCCAGCGGACGGCCATTCACAGCCGTCAGCCAGTCACCCGTTTTCATTCCGGCCTTGGCAGCCGCGCCTTGCGGCTCAAGCGCGCCGATCTTCGGCAAAAAACGAGCCGGCATGAAACCCGCCTCGCCTTGCTGCATGGCCTCGACCATCTTTTCGCCAAAGCGCTGCGCTTCCAGCACGCGGCTGGCGCCCTTGCCATCCGGCGTAGCCACCGCTACGGAGACGGAAGAGGAAGACATGGCCGCATCCGCCAATTGCATGCGCACATCCTGCCAATTGGCTACCGCCTGGCCCGAAACCGACACAATGCGGTCGCCGGGCAAAAAGCCGGCTGCCGCGGCCGGCGTCTGCGGCGCCACAGAACCGATCAAAGGCCGCAACTGCGGCACGCCCTGCGCCACCACCACCCAGTAAAGCAACACCGCCAGCAACAGATTCGCCACAGGCCCCGCCGCGACGATCGCCATCCGCTTGAACACGTTCTGGCTGGTAAATGCGCGCGGCCGCTCGGACAAGGGCACGAAGCCCTCCCGCTCGTCCAGCATTTGCACATAGCCGCCCAGTGGGATCGGACAAATGACCCATTCAGTTTCCCGCGGGCGGAAACGCAGCAAGGGCGCGCCAAAGCCCAAAGAAAACCTCAACACCTTGACGCCGCACAGCTTGGCGACCAAGTAGTGGCCAAGCTCATGAAAGGTCACTAACAGGCCGATGGCCGCCAGGAAAGCCAACAGCGTCAACATGCGGCCACCCTGCCCTCGGCGAAGCGCCTGGCCTCGGCATCTTTTGCCAACAAAGCCTCCAAGGTGTCGCTCGCCGCCGCCGACACGCCGGCCATGGTTTCTTCCACCACCTTGGCGATATCGACAAAACGCAATCGGCCATCCAGAAACGCCGCCACCGCCGCCTCATTGGCCGCATTCAGCACCGCCGGCGCGTCGCCGCCGGTTTCCAGCGCGTCAAAAGCCAGCCGCAAGCAAGGAAAGCGCTGCAGATCCGGCTTTTCGAAGCTCAAATCCGACAAAGAGAAGAAGTCCAGCGACTCAACGCCCGCCTCGATCCGCTCCGGCCACGCCAGCGCGCAGGCGATGGGCGTGCGCATATCCGGCGAACCCAGCTGCGCCAGCACCGAACCGTCTTTGTACTGAACCATCGAATGGATCACGCTTTGCGGATGCACCGCCACCTGGATGCGGCTGGGCGCGACATTGAACAGCCAGCGCGCCTCTATCACTTCCAGGCCCTTGTTCATCAAGGTCGCCGAATCGACGGAGATTTTCCGCCCCATGCTCCAGTTGGGATGACGGCAAGCGTCTTCCGGCGTGACATTCAGCATTTCCTGAGCGGAGCGGGAACGAAACGGACCGCCGGAGGCGGTCAGAATGATATTGCGGATGCCCGAAGCGTCCGGATCGCCGGCATAATCGGCCGGCAAGGACTGGAAGATGGCGCTGTGCTCGCTATCGACAGGCAATAACTGCGCGCCGCCAGCGCGGACGGCATCCATGAACAGACGCCCGGCCACCACCAGCGATTCTTTATTGGCCAGCAAGATGCGCTTGCCTGCGCACGCCGCCGCCAAGGCGGAGGGCAAGCCCGCCGAGCCGACGATGGCGGCCATCACGGCATCGACCTGCGGCAAAGTAGCCACCTGAATCAGCGCCTCGGGCCCATGCAGCACTTCGGCCACCACGCCGCTGGAGGCAAGCCTGGCCTGCAAAGCAAGCGCGGAAGCTTCATCCGCCACCACCAGATACTCCGGCCGAAAACGGCAGGCCTGCTCAAACAGCTTGTCCAGCTGGCGATGCGCGGTCAGCGCCACCACGCGATAACGTTCGGGATGACGGGAAATGACATCCAGGGTATTGCAACCCACGCTGCCCGTCGCCCCCAGCACAGTAATGCCCTGAGGTTTGCTCATTTGAATCGATTCCAGAATTACAGGCCGCCCAGCGCGCGCAGGGCATTGGTGACCGCCAGCACGGCGATCAGGCTGTCGATGCGATCATAAACGCCGCCATGGCCCGGCAGCAGCTTGCTGCTGTCCTTAATGCCGGCCGTGCGTTTAAACCAGGACTCCAACAAATCGCCTCCGACGCTGACGGCAGTCAAAGGCAAAGCCAGCAGCAATAACGCCCACAGCGGCAATTTAATATCCAGCCAGGCAAAATGGTCTACCGCCGCCACGTACAAGCCCACGCACGCCACGGCGCCATACACGCCTTCCCAGCTCTTGCCCGGGCTGATGGCCGGCGCCAGCTTGCGGCGGCCGAAGGCCTTGCCGGAAAAATAAGCGGCGATATCCGCCACCCACACCAAGCCCATCACCGCCAACAAGGCCAGCGCGTCATGGCTGCTGGGATTGGGACGCCACTCGAGGAAAGCGAACCAGGCCGGCAACATCAACACCCAGCCCAAAACCCAGGCGCCCAGGCCCCTGGGCAGCGCCCAACGGCGAGCCAGCCAAATCGGCACCAGGACCAGCCAGAAGGCCAAGGCCACGCCATGTCCGGCCAGAGGCATGCGCCAATGATCAAGCCATGCCAGCGCGGCAAAGGCCGTCGTCAAGCCAAGATAACACGCCTGTTGAAGCAAAGGCATCTTGGCCATGCGGGTGTATTCCCACAAGGCAAGAACGACGACAAACCAGGAGAAGCCCGCCCAGGCGTCGGCAGGAAAGAGAAAAAGCGCTGCCAGCATCAAGGGCAGCAGCGCCAGCGCGGTCAGAATTCGCGTAATGAGCATGTAGGGTCAGGGTTTCTCGCGGCGCAGATGCTCCGGCAATTGCTCGCTGGTGCGACCAAAGCGGCGCTCGCGCTGCCAGTACGAGGAAAGGGCCTGCTCCAGCGCCGCCCGGTCAAAGTCGGGCCACAGCAGATCGGTAAAGTAGAGTTCGGAGTAGGCCAGCTGCCAGAGCAGGAAATTGCTGATCCGTTGCTCGCCGCCGGTGCGTATGAATAAATCCGGCTCCGGCGCCCAGGACTGATTCAGCTCCCGGCTCAGCGCCTCTTCGGTAATTTCAGCGGCGCCTTGCGCCAGCAGGCGATTGGCGGCCTGCACGATGTCCCAACGCCCGCCGTAATCGGCGGCGATGCTCAACACCAGGCCATCATTGCCGGCGGTTTTCGCTTCCGCCTTTTCAATGCGTTCGCGCAATTCCGCATTGAAGCGCTCACGCGAACCCAATACCTGCAAGCGGATATTGTTGTTGTGCAGCTTGGCGACTTCATTATCCAGCGCCCGCAGGAACAGCTCCATCAGGAAGGACACTTCCTCCTGGGGGCGGCGCCAGTTTTCAGTCGAGAAGGCGAACAGGGTGAGATAACCCACGCCCATCTCCTTGCAAGCCTTGACCACCTCGCGCACGGCGTCCAGACCGCGCTTATGCCCCGCCACGCGCGGCAAAAAGCGCTTCTTGGCCCAGCGGCCGTTGCCATCCATGATGATGGCGATATGCCGGGGCGGCTCGCACCCCTCCGGCATTTTTTTTACAGAACCGGCAAACAAGATCCGAGCCCCTTGGTTACACTGCGAGCAGATCAGCTTCTTTGGCGGCCAGCATCTTGTCGATTTCGGCGATGTACTTGTCAGTCAGCTTCTGGATTTCATCCTGGCCGCGACGCTCGTCGTCCTCGGTGATGGCCTTGTCCTTCAGCAGATTCTTGAAATCGGTGTTGGAGTCGCGGCGGATATTGCGCACCGCCACGCGGGCGCCTTCAGCCTCGCCGCGCACGACTTTGATCAGGTCCTTGCGACGCTCTTCCGTCAGCATCGGCATCGGCACGCGAATGATCTCGCCCATCGAAGCCGGGTTCAGGCCCAGGTCGGAATCGCGAATGGCTTTTTCGATCTTGGCCAGCATCGGCTTTTCCCACGGCTGGACGCCGATGGTGCGCGCGTCGATCAGGGTGACGTTGGCCACTTGGTTCACCGGCACGTCGCTGCCGTAGTAGTCAACCATGACATGATCCAGAATGCCGGTGTGGGCGCGTCCGGTACGAACCTTGCCCAGGTCGTTCTTGAACGCCTCCAGCGATTTCTGCATTTTTTGTTCGGCCGATTTCTTGATGTCGTTAATCATGTCGCACTCCAAAACAATACTTCAAATGACAAGGCGAAAACGGCCATTGCCGTTTTCGCCCTCAGCAATTTTCAAACTCAGCAGTGTACCAGCGTGCCTTCGTCTTCGCCAAGCACGACCCGGCGCAGCGCGCCGTTCTTGAAGATGCTGAACACCTTGATGTTCAGATGCTGGTCGCGGCACAGCGCGAAGGCAGTGGCGTCCATCACCTTCAGATTGCGCGAGATGGCCTCGTCGAAGGTGACGCTCTGATAGCGCACCGCATCGGGGTTCTTTTTCGGATCGTCGGTGTATACGCCGTCCACCTTGGTGGCCTTCAGCATGATGTCGACGTTCATTTCCATGCCGCGCAGCGCCGCGGCGGTATCAGTGGTGAAGAAGGGGTTGCCGGTGCCGGCGGCGAAAATCACCACCTTGCCCTCTTCCAGGTACTGCATGGCTTTGCCGCGCACATAGGGCTCGGCGATCTGTTGCATGGTCAGCGCGGACTGCACGCGGGCGATCAGGCCCACCTTGGTCATCGCATCCTTCAGCGCCAGCGCGTTCATCACGGTAGCCATCATGCCCATGTAGTCGGCAGTGGCTCTATCCATACCGGCCGCCGCCGGCGCCACACCGCGGAAAATATTGCCGCCGCCGATCACCACGCCCACTTCGATGCCCAGCTCCACAACTTCCTTGATCTGGCCCACGATCTGCTCGATAGTGGCGCGATTGATACCATAGTTATCATCCCCCATCAGGGCTTCGCCGGAAAGCTTCAACAGGATGCGTTTATAGGCAGGAACTTGGCTCATGATGTCCTCGGATTTGGCGGTTTATGGTATTTCAGTTTGCAAAACGGCACCCTGCGGGCAGGGTGCCGTCGATGAAGCGGTAAGCCTGGGCTTACAGCTTGGCAGCTGCAGCGACTTCAGCTGCGTAGTCTACTACCTTCTTCTCAATGCCTTCACCCACTACGAACATGGTGAATGCATTGACGGAAGCTTTTTGCTCGGCCAGCAGTTTTTCAACGGTCTGATCCGGGTTCTTGACGAAAGGCTGGCCCATCAGGGTCACCTCGGCCAGGAACTTGTTCACGCGGCCTTCCACCATCTTGGCGACGATGTCGGCCGGCTTGCCGGATTCAGCAGCCTGAGCGGTGTAGATCTTGCGCTCTTGTTCCAGGGTTTCAGCCGGAACTTGATCCTTGGACACGCAGATCGGCTTGGAAGCGGCGACATGCATGGCCACGTCCTTGCCCACTTGCTCCGGACCGGCGTAGTCGACGATCACGCCGATCTTGGCGCCGTGCAGGTAGGTGGCGATAGCGCCTTCGGTCTGGTAGCGAACAAAACGACGGATGGTCATGTTCTCGCCCAGCTTGGCGATGGCAGCCTTGCGGATTTCTTCCACTTGCTGACCGTCAACCTCAACAGAAGCCAGGGCTTCCACATCAGCCGGGTTGGCAATGGCTACGGCCTTGGCGGCGGCGGCGGCCAGGGCCAGGAAGGTCGGATCCTTGGCGACGAAGTCGGTTTCACAGTTGACTTCAACCAAAGCGCCCACGCCGGCTTCGACATAGGAACCGATGATGCCTTCGGCAGCCAGGCGGCCGGCCATCTTGGAGGCCTTGTTGCCGGACTTGATGCGCAGGATTTCTTCAGCCTTAGCCAGGTCGCCCTCGGCTTCAACCAGAGCCTTCTTGCACTCCATCATGCCGAGGCCGGTGGCCGCGCGCAGATCCGAAACCATTTTTGCGGTGATTTCCGCCATCTTCCTACTCCTAAATATTTTGGATTACGTAAATAATCGGGTCCAAAAAAAGGGGCTTGCGCCCCCTTTTTCTGCTTACTCGGCTTGAGCCGATTCAGCAGCAGCGACAATCTCTTGCAGAGAGTGAGCGCGGCCTTCCAGCACGGCGTCGGCGATGCCGCGAGCGTACAGGCGGATGGCGCGGCTGGAGTCGTCGTTGCCCGGAATTACGTAATCAATGCCGTCCGGGGAGTTGTTGGTATCAACAACGCCGATCACCGGAATGCCCAGCTTCTTGGCTTCAACAATGGTGCCCTTCTGGTAGCCGGTATCGATAACGAAGATGGCGTCCGGCAGGCCCTTCATATCCTTGATACCGCCCAGCGAACGTTCGAGCTTTTCAACTTCGCGTTGCAGGTCCAGCAGTTCTTTCTTGTTGTAGCCGGTCTCGCCAGCGCCTTCCAGGATGGCACGCTTCTCTTCAAGACGCTTGATGGACTGCTTCACGGTCTTGTAGTTGGTCAGCATACCGCCCAGCCAGCGGTGATCAACAAACGGCATGCCGCAGCGAGCGGCTTCTTCACGTACGATCTCACGCGCCTGACGCTTGGTACCCACGAACATCACGGTGCCCTTGTTGGCGGCCAGACGACGCACATACTCCTGGGATTCCACGAACAGCGGCAGAGTCTTTTCCAGGTTGATGATGTGGATCTTGTTGCGGCTGCCAAAGATGTACTTAGCCATCTTCGGGTTCCAGAAACGGGTTTGGTGGCCGAAGTGAACGCCGGCTTCCAGCATTTGACGCATGGTAACGTTGGTGGACATGCAAAAACTCCTAAAAGGGTTAAGCCTCCATCCGCGCAGACAACCCGATGCTTCGGGCACCCTTTGGCGCGGATGTGCGTAGTTTGATTAAAATATTCCCCGCCACAAGGCAGGGAACACGAGATTCTAACATCCTGAATGCCGCGCGCTCAAGCCTTTCCAGCCTCTTTTTCCGTTTCGCGCCGCCTGCGCAGCTTGTTGCGGACCACCCATGCCACAAACCAGGTCGGCGCCACGCCCAGGAAAATGAAAATCGCCGCGCCGGCCGCCACGCTTGCCTGGCCGGCCGCATACAGAACCACCACGTACAGCCATGCCATCAATACAATGATCAGCGTCATGTTTAAACAATCGTTTGAATTTCAGGACAAATACATCAACAATAGAGCGTCATTCTAAACCAGCCGCCCGCCGCCATCATGCAAACCGCCATCACCCGCCTCTTCGGCATAGAACGTCCGCTGCTCTGCCCCGGCATGAGCTATATCGCCACGCCCGAGCTGGTCGCCGCCGTATCCAATGCCGGCGGCCTGGGCATCCTCGCCACCGGCCCGCTGAACGCCGAGCAGACGCGCGCCGCCATCCGCCGCATCCGCGAACTGACCGACAAGCCTTTCGGCATCGGCTGCACGCTGATGATGCCGGGCGCGGCCGACAACGCCAAGGCGGCGCTGGAGGAGAAAGTGCCGGTGATCAATTACTCGCTGGGCAAGGGAGACTGGATCGCCGAGGCCGCCCACCGCTACGGCGGCAAGGTATTGGCCACGGTGGTGACGGAAAAGCACGCCATTTCGGCGGAAAAATGCGGCGCAGACGCGCTCTTGGTCACCGGACACGAGGCCGCCGCCCATGGCGGCAGCGTCACCTCGCTGGTGCTGGTGCCCGCCATCCGCCGCGCCAGCTCGCTGCCCATCGTGGCGGCGGGCGGATTCGCGGACGGCAATAGCCTGATCGCCGCGCTAGCGCTGGGCGCGGATGCCGTGGCGATGGGTTCGCGCCTGGCCATGACCCAGGAAAGCCCGGTCCACGCCGCTACCAAGCAGATGGTGCTGGAGCGCGGCGTCAGCGACACGCTGTATTCCAAGAATTTCGACGGACTATGGTGCCGAATGATGGACACCCCGGCCGCCAGACGCGCCTGCAAGAAACCGCTGGGCCTGATCCCCGCCGCCTTCCGAGCCAGCCAGATGGCTCGCCGCATGGGCATGCCGGTGGTCAAAGTGGCGATAGGCGGCATGATCTCCCAACCACAAGCATTGCGGCAGCTGGCGCTGTTCGGCGCGGCGACAGAGTCGATACGGCTGGCGATTCAAGATGGCGATCACGAGAAGGGAGTGCAACTGATAGGCCAGGCGCAGGGGCTGATCGCCGACATTCCAACCGTGCAGGCGCTATTCGATCAAATCATGGCGCAGGCCGATGCGCGCCGCAAACAATTGATCGAGCTGTAGGGCGGAAGCCCCTTCAGGGGCGCTCCGTCGAATGGCCGGCCCAAGGCTTGTCCATGCGAACGATGCGGCAACAGCGCGCATCGCCCACGCTACACAATGTCGGGCAGGAGCCCCTCCAGAGGCCTTCCGCCATTAGCCTTGCCGCCAGAAATCCAGCCAGCGCAGCGGAGCGCCCGGCCAAGCCGGGCTACCTCCCTACTTGCGCAGCCTGCCGTTAATCACATCTGGGCCGTACAAGCTCCACTCGGTAACCAGCAGCATGCCGTCCCCTGTCGCCACCAGCAGTTGCTCGGCCTGAGAGTAGATCAAGGAGCCCGGCGCGAAGCCATGGGTTTCCACCCAGCCCTCGGCGCGATGAATGAAAATGGTGACGTTATTGATAGTGGCCGCGCATTCGAAATCGCCGAAGGCCCGCACCTGCCGCAGCAAATCTGCCGTACCGCGCTTGAAGTCCAAGATACGGTCTTGATCGGTCCACAGCGGCCAATAGCTGCCGCCCTCTCCCTGTGGCTGGGCCTCGCCCCACAAACGCTCGAAATCGCCGGCCACCTTATGGCTCAGCCTATGCAAGGCCAGTTGCAGCTTGATGTCCAGCGCCTGATGCGTGTCCGTTTCGCCCAGCGCGAAACGCTCCTGAGCCAAAATATCGCCGCTATCGAATTCCGGCCCCACCTTGTGGCAGGTGCAGCCCCACTCGCGCCGCCCCTCCAGCAAGGCCCGCACCTGAGGATAGGGTCCGCGCCCTTCCGGCAGCAAGGATGGATGAAAGTTGATGGCGTAGCGCAGATAAGGCGTCCAATCCGGTATCCGCCAGTTATAGCTGCCCAGAATCAGCGTCTCGCAGCCCATCTCCGCCAACTCTTGCAGGTCTTGGGGCCGCATCGGCGACAGCTGCAAAGGCAGCTTGCGCTGCTCGGCGAAAGCCACCGACAGTTTGTGATGGTGCATGCGGTGGTCCACCGGCGTGCAGAATACTTTGAGCGGCTGCCAACCGGCCTGCAGAAACACATCCAGCACCGGCTTGAATCGGTCGGACAAGGTAATGGCGAAGCGCATGGATCATTCCAGAAAACGGCATCAGCTTGCGTTATACCATCCGCCCTGCCGCCGCCCCGGAAGATGACACTGAAATTAACAGAAGCCGCCGAATCCCGGACAATTGTTTACCCGCGCACCCGCTCCAGCCAGCTTTCAAAGCTTCCCAGCAAATGCGCCACATCGCTCTCCGCCAAAGCCGGCGCGAACAACAACATATTATGGAAAGGCGTGATCAAACAGCCGCGATTCAGCAAGTAAAGATGGATGAAGCGCTCCAACTCCTCATCCTGCGCCGCCGCAGCCTCGCCGCCATTCAGCGGCGGAGAAAAACGAAACTGGAATTCGCAACGCGCCCCCAACTGCGTCACACACCAAGGCAGACCCAAACGGCTCAGCAAAGCGCGCATGCCTTCGGCGAACTGCGCCGCCCTCTCCTGCATCACCCGGTAATTCGCCGCCGTCATCACCTCCGCCAGATTGGCCCGCATCGCCGCGCAAGCCAGGCGATTGGCGCTCAGCGTGGTGCCGATGCCGGAATGCCCCGCCGGCGCGTCCAGCTTGGCCCGATGCGCTCGCCGCGCCAGATCCTCGCTGAAACCATAGGCCGCCGCAGCCAAGCCGCCGGCCAAAGGCTTGCCCACCACCAGCAAGTCCGGTTCCAGGCCGTATTCGCCGGAATAACCGGCCGGACCGCTGCTGATGGTGTGGGTTTCATCCAGCAGCAACAGGCTGCCGTGCCGGCGGATGACGTCCTGCGCCGCCGCCCAAAAACCCGGCTGCGGCAAGACCATGCCGATATTGGTCATGGCCGGCTCGGCCAGCACGCAGGCCACCCGGCCATCGGCCAAAGCCGCCTCCAGCGCCGCCAGATCGTTGAACTCCACCACCCGCGTATGCTCGGTCAAGGCATAAACCTGGCCCTGCAAGCTGGCCCGCGGTTTGGCGACGCCGTCTTTCAAATCGACGAAAACATCGTCCACCGTGCCGTGGTAGCAACCATTGAACACCAGGATCTGATCGCGCCCCGTCACCGCGCGGGCCCAGCGGATGGCGAAACGGTTGGCGTCGCTGGCGGAAAGCGCGAACTGCCAAACCGGCAGGCCGAAACGACGCGCCAACTCCTCCGCCACCCACAGCGCGTCCTCGCCCGGCAGCATGGCTGTCAACCCTCTGGCCGATTCGCGCGTTATGGCGTCCACCACCAGCGCCGGCGCATGGCCAAACATCGCGCCGGTGTCGCCCAGGCAGAAATCGACATACTCGCCACCATCGACATCCCGCAAGGCCACTCCCTGCGCCTGCTCGATGAACAAGCCGCAAGGCGTCGGCCAGTCCGCCATCCAGTGCATGGGCACGCCAAACAGCAAATGCCGCTCCGCCTGTTTGGATAAAGCCTGCGAGCGCAGATGCCGGCGCAGGAAATCGCTCGCTTCAGCGCGGTGCAAGGCTTCCGCCTTATTCATATCGATGCCATGCCGAATCGCCATGCCTGCCTCCCCTATGCATCTCATGCGCAAGCGACAACACGCCTTACGCCCGTGCCAGCGTCCGCTGCCGCTCGCCAAGCCGCAGCCAGGCTATTCGGATCGCCACGCACAGCAAAGCCGCCAACGCGAAGCCAACTCCGCCCCAGATCGCCGCCGACATGCCATGCCGCACGATCAGCCAACCGCCGGCGCTGGAGCCGACCACCAGATTGAAATATATAACGCGCCCAGAAGTTTCCTTGCGCATGGCACACCTCGACATCAGCCAAATGCTGATACGTCTTCCCGCAGCAGCCTGACGGGGTCACAACCAACCCGCTGAAACAGCAAAGCCGCCAGCGCAGGGCCAGCGGCTTTTGCATTCACTTACAGCTTTTCGCTCAGGGGCTGATGGCAAAAAATACGAAAGAGGCGAAGATCACCAGATGCACGATGCCTTGCAAAATCGTGGTGCGGCCCACCGATAGCGACAGGGAGCATGCCACCAGCGTCAGCAACAGGAAGATGGTTTCTTTGTTTTCCAGGCCAAGAATCAGCGGCTCGCCCATGAACACGAAAATCATCGCCACCGTGGGAATGGTCAGGCCTATGGATGCCAGCGCCGACCCCAGCGCCAGATTCAAACTGGTCTGCACCCGGTCCGCCCGCGCCGCATTGGCGGCGGCCAGCCCCTCCGGCAACAGCACCAGCGAGGCGATGATAATGCCCACCACCGCCGCCGGCGCGCCCGCCTCCAACACAAACCGCTCAATAGACGGCGACAGCAGCTTGGCCAGGGTCACCACCGCCACCAGGCAAATCAACAGCGCGCCCACGCTCAACATGGCCACCTTATTGGACGGCGGCGGCGCATGCTCGTCCTCGTCATGGCTGCCCTCCACCAGGAAATAATCGCGGTGGCGAATGGTTTGCACAAACACGAACGCGCCGTACAGCACCAGCGACACCACGCCGGTAAACGCCAGCTGCGACGACGACAGCAAGGGCCCCGGCTGGCTGGTGCCATAGTTGGGCAGCACCAGCGCCAATACCGAAATCGCCGCCAGCACGGTCAAGGCCGCTTTGGCGCCGCTGAGCTGGAAATTCTGCTCGCGATGGCGCAAGCCGCCCAGCAGCAGGCAAATGCCCAGAATGCCGTTGCAAGTGATCATGATGGCGGAAAAAATGGTGTCCCGCGCCAGCGCCAGCTTCTCCTCGCCCCCGCCCAGCATGAAGGAAATGATCAGCGCCACCTCGATCACCGTCACCGCCAGTGCCAGGATCAGCGTGCCGAAAGGCTCGCCCACCTTATGCGCCACCACCTCGGCGTGATGCACCGCGGCAAAAACCGTCCCCGCCAGCAAAACCGCCAGCAGCGTCAGATAGAGCGCATGCCCGCCCGCAGCTGAAGACGCGGCGATGGCGGCCCAGGCCAATACAGGGGTGATGATGGTCCAGCGCGGAATCGTGTTATGAGCCAATGGATTTTCCTTATTGTTGACGAACGGCCGCCGGCCCCGCCCGGCAAAAGCCAAGCCGGAACAAGCCGGGCAACCATTCTGGGAGTGCGATCGAGAAACCTGCATGAAGGCTGCTTTAGCCACAGCATAGCAGCATTAAATGAATAGACCACGATAAGGCCAATGGGTTCGGACTTTGTAAACAAGCCTTGCGGCGCGCCGCCGAGATGGCACGCCCTAGCGCCATGCACCAGAACCGCCACAACAACTCGATCAAGGCCGCGCAGGGGATTATTGCCTCAAACATTGGGGACAATCCGCCGCGATGCGGCCAAGCTCTACGACAAAACATCCGGGCTGCGCAGGAGCGGATACGTGAGCGCGCAAGCCGCCATGATGAGCCCCTGGCAGCAAATATGATTTTCATTCGCCGCGGCGCAGCGAAAAATGCGCGTAGACTAGCCGCCCAACCCGTGCATGAACAGAACATTCCATGAATTCCATGAACTTCAAGCAGGTCGATGTCTTCAGCTCCACTCCCCTCAAGGGCAACCCGGTGGCCGTAGTTTTCGATGCTGATGGGCTCGATGACCAGCAGATGGCCACCTTTGCCAACTGGACCAATCTCAGCGAGACCACCTTCATCCTGCAGCCCAGAGACCCGCGCGCCGACTACCGCCTGAGGATCTTCACCACGCTGGAAGAACTGCCCTTCGCCGGCCATCCCACTTTGGGCAGCTGCCACGCCTGGCTGGAGTCCGGAGGAAAGCCGCAAGGAGAAGACATCATTCAAGAATGCGAGGTCGGCCTGATACGGATTCGCCGCCACGCGGGACAGTTGGCGTTTCTGGCGCCGCCCTTGCTGCGCTCCGGCCCCGTCTCGGCCGAGCTGCTAGAACAGGTGCGCCTGGGCTTGCGCTTGGCGCCCGAAGAGATTGTCGACGCCCAATGGGTAGACAATGGCGCGGGCTGGCTGGCCGTGATGCTCGCCAATCGTCAGCAGGTACTGGACCTCAAGCCCGACTATCCGGCTTTGATCGGGCTGGCGGTGGGGGTGATCGCCCCTTGCGATCCGCAACACGACGATAGCGATGCGCAGTTCGAGGTAAGAGCCTTTATCGCAGGCGATGGCATGCCAGAGGACCCCGCCACCGGCAGCCTGAACGCCGGCATTGCCCAATGGTTGCTGGGGGCTGGAATGGCGCCAGCGAGCTATCGCGTCAGCCAGGGCTTGAGCATGGGCCGCGCCGGCCGCATCGAGGTGGAACAGGTGGGCGACGATGTGTGGATCGGCGGCAATGCCGTAAGCTGCATTGAAGGCCGTCTCACTCTATAACAGCCCAGGTCCGCAGCCCGGTAGGGTGCATCACCCGCAGGGGCGACGCACCGCCCACATCGTTCACCGGATCAACATTTGAAAGGTACGGAAAACAAACGGTGCGTTGCGCCGCCAAGAAGGGGGTGACGCACCCTACATCACTCATCCCCTATTCGCAGGCTCATCCGCTCAGCCAATCTCAGATGGCAGGCCGCCGCCAACTTCACCAGCTCGGTATCGCTGGCCGGCATGCCGTCCGGCACGGCGATCAACTCCGCCAGCGCATCCAGGGTGGCGACGGAACTGTTGAGGCCCATCATGCGGCCGAGCGGGTGTTTTTGGCGGTTATGGCGCTCGTAGTCCAGCGTCACCAGCCAGCGGGTATGCTGCCAGCACACCTCACCATTCTCCAACACCGCATCCAGCACCGCCCGGCTCACCTGCCGCGCCGCCTCCGCCGCCAGCGCCAAGGCCAGCTCCAGCTGATCCGCCGTCAACGCCTCCTCGCCCTCCCGCCGCAAGGCCGGCAGCAGCTCCTCCTCCAGCCAACGCCGAAACCGCCGCGCCGCCGGCTTGCGATAGCGCCGAATCGCCATGGACACGCCGGTTTCCGACAGGCAAACCACCTCCCCGCCGCCCAACGGCATGGCGCGGACCTCCTCCTTGTTCAGCTTGCTCAGCAAGGCCGCCGTAGTACGGCATTTGATCGCCGCCGCGACATCATCGGCAAAGAACCATAGGCCGTTATGGCGATGCAGGAGATGGAAGGGTTTATCGAGAAATGTGAATTCCCGCAAAGATGAGAACGCGGGTGATTGGATGGACTGTGCCATGAGTGAATCTCCGTGCAGTTTCACTAACTGCCCCCACGTCGCCAAACGAGGGTGGCAGGCCAAGGCGGGGTTGGCGAACCGGCTACACGGACCCGGCAGACCCGGAGGTCTCCCCACCCGGCCCGCCATGGAGTGCATGAACGCGCACGAGGACAGCAGACATAACCAAAGCTACGCCTGCCGTGTAGTCTGGGTCGCCAAACCCAATCGTGCTGTTAAACACGATCCGACAAGGCTAGAACCCAGGCACAAGAGGGTCAAGAGTAAATGACGGCGGGAAGACTGGCAAGAAGAGCAGGAAATCAAATGAAGGTGGGGTGTAATACAGCGTGAATACCACAGACAAGGTTCCAGGGCTTAGAAACGAACCGTCGTGCCCCTACCCCATCAGCGCAAGCCGACTTCAAAGCCATTTTCAAGGTTTTAAGTCGCCGGCTGTTCGACGCGGCGCGACGGTAGCGCGCCGCTAGTTCCGGCGACTCCTTGAAAATGGCTTTGAAGACCGGGTTTCGAAGCGCTGCTGGGCCGCCTTTTCTTTCGTCCATTTCTTTTGGCGGAGCAAAAGAAATGGACCCGTCAGCCGGGCGGAACCGGCACTCAAATATCCGCCCGCGGAGCGGGCACAAAAATCCTAACAAACCAACGCGGTAAACGTTGGGCTTCATTACATTCAGCCCAACCTACGGCCCTCCAGTCGAGTGGCCTGATCTCGGGGCTACGCCCTGAGTCAGTTTTCCAGTTGTGCCTACAAAGGCATCCTGTCCGGGAGTTTGCGGCGAAATCGTCAATGGATTCGTCGATGGTTTCGTGGATGGTTTCGTGGATGGTTTCGTGGATGGTTTCGTGGATGGTTTTGTCGAGGCTCGGATCCGCACCCGCGTCCATCCTTGCGCTATCTGTCCATGCAGGCGCATGCCCTGGCTCGCGTAAGCGTGCGTAATGTGTGACCGATTTCGGAAGGGGAAAGGGTTCGGCCGCTCGTCCTCAGAAACGACAATCGGCGCATCCCCAATGGAGATGCGCCGATCTTCGATCCCAAGCAACGATCAAACTCATGCAGCTCATTCAACATGCTGGCAAAGTCTTTGGCCTGCCCACCCTGGCGGCCTCATTTTATTTAACCTCGACAGAACTCCCATATTGGTCCAAGACGGCCTCAACTCCACCACCGTCCAAAACCACCATATACCCAGCAGGAAGCAGAAGTAACTGAAGTAACATTGGGCGCAATTTCAATAGTTGGAATACAAATCCAGACTGCAAATTTCCCGGCTCATTATTTCCATCAACAACACCGAAAAACCACCCAGAATCTCCATTTTCTGGTCTTGGAGCAACTCGTTCCATGTATATTTTCTTCGCATCCCAGCAACCTTTTGCGAAAATTATCCTGTCTTGAAACGACGTCTCCAATGGAGCAAGGTTCAACTGATTAACAAAGGCAACTTGTGACGCTTGCACTTGTAGCGAGACACTCACATCTGGTCGAAAATCAACAAATGGGTTTCGTAAAAAGTCCGGTTCACATACAACGAGGGAGTTTCCTTGTTCACTCTGCAACTCCAAAATTGACCAACCCAACTTTATCCTCAATCCGTGAGAAAACGACACACCTTCATGTTGCATCTTTTCAAAACAAGACAACAGCCAGTCCGCCTGACAATCCATCCCTTCGGCATGATTGACTTTGAACATCCATTGACCAATCTGGCGCTTACTACATCCCATTGCGAACCCCGTTGTTAATTTGTTGCTGCAAGATAGTCAACAACTGATTTTGTCGGTCAATCATTTGCTGTTTAAACCCGGGTGGTATGGGCCCAAGCTGCGAATGCCCTGACCAATCAGACCACATCAAAGCTCCCTTCGATGCATTTGATGGTCCTCCAAGACCCATGAAATTCTCCGGATTATTCAACACATCAACCTGACCGGCCCGTTCAAGCATATTGAAGTTCGGCACCTCAGTAATGACCTTCATTGGCACAATGTGGTCAGCCTGGAGTCGGTTGACAGAATACCCATATACCGGATCAGAAAATGGGCCATCACCCGCATTGACCATGTCGCGAATGCTTTGCGTCGGCGTCTGCTTTCTGAGCGAGGCATAGGCTTGTGGCGACAATTTAGATGGCATTGCCGGACCAACGAAGTCTGCATCACCAGGCAGCAGTACTTTCTCTATCGAAAGTGTGCTGTTTGGAACACAAAAAAACCTCCAGGTCATCCCTGGAGGTTTTGTCCGTCAGATCAGGCTAACTTAGCAAGCTGCGCCCTAATCTTCTCCAACTTGTCATTCAGCTCAGCCAACTGCGCCTTGTCCCGCTCCACCAAGTGCGCCGGCGCCTTGTCGACATAACCCGGCTTCTCCAGCTTGGCGGTCAGCTTGGCCAGCTCGGCTTCCACCTTGCCCTGCTCCTTGCTCAGGCGCGCGGTTTCGGCGGCTTTGTCCACTTCCACCTTCAGCATCAGGCGCGCTTCGCCGGACATCGCCACCGGGGCGTCATCTTCCGGCAGCTTGGCCACCAGCGTGCCTTCGGTCAGTCGGGCCAGCAGCTTCAGGTAGGGCACGAAGTCGGCGATGGACGCGTCGGCGGTTTCGATGAACAGCGGCGCCTTTACGGCCGGGCCGATGCCCATTTCGCCGCGCAGATTGCGCACCGCGTTGACCATGTCCTTGAACGCGTCCATGCGGGCGTTGGCCGCGGCGCTGATCTTGGATTCGTCCGCCACCGGCCACGGGGCCAGCATCAGCGATTCGGTCTTCTTGGCGTTGGCCAGCGGGGCCACGGTCTGCCACAGCTCTTCGGTGATGAAGGGCATCAGCGGGTGGTTCAGGCGCAGCGCCACTTCCAGCACGCGCACCAGGGTGCGGCGGGTGGCGCGCTGCTGGGCTTCGTTGCCGCCCTGAATCTGCACCTTGGCCAGTTCCACGTACCAGTCGCAGTACTCGTTCCAGATGAATTCGTAGATCACCTGGGCGGCGATGTCGAAGCGGTAGGTTTCCAGCGCGTTGGTGACGTCGATCTCAGCCTGCTGCAGGCGGCCGATGATCCACTGGTCGACAAAGCTGTATTCCAGCGGCAGGCTTTCGTCCTGGCCGCAGTCCTTGCCATCCACGTTCATCATCACAAAGCGAGTGGCGTTCCACAGCTTGTTGCAGAAGTTGCGGTAGCCTTCGGCGCGCTTGAAGTCGAAGTTGACCGAGCGGCCCAGCGTGGCGTAGCTGGCCATGGTGAAGCGCAGCGCGTCGGTGCCGTAAGCCGGGATGCCTTCCGGGAACAGCTTTTCCGTGGCCTTGGCGATGGCCGGGGCCTTTTCCGGGCGGCGCAGGCCGGTGGTGCGTTTTTCCACCAGCGGCTCCAGCGCGATGCCGTCGATCAGGTCCACTGGGTCGATCACGTTGCCCTCGGACTTGGACATCTTCTTGCCTTCGTGGTCGCGCACCATGCCGTGGATGTAGACATCCTTGAACGGGACCTTGCCGGTGAAGTGCTTGGTCATCATGATCATCCGGGCCACCCAGAAGAAGATGATTTCGTAGCCGGTCACCAGCACGTTGGAGGTCAGGAAGGCTTTCAGGTCCGGGGTTTCTTCCGGCCAGCCCAGGGTGGAGAACGGCACCAGGGCCGAGCTGAACCAGGTGTCCAGCACGTCCTGTTCGCGGCGCAGCGTCTTGCCGCCGGCCTTGGCCTGGGCTTCTTCCTCGGTGCGGCCGACGTAGATGTTGCCGTCTTCGTCGTACCAGGCCGGGATCTGGTGGCCCCACCACAGCTGGCGGGAGATGCACCAGTCCTGGATGTTCTTCATCCACTGGTTGTAGGTGTTGACCCAGTTTTCCGGCACGAAGCGCACTTCGCCGGACTCCACGGCCTCGATCGCCTTGGCGGCGATGGATTGGCCGGTGGGGTCGCCTTCGGCCACTTTATTCATGGCCACGAACCATTGGTCGGTCAGCAGCGGCTCGATCACGGTGCCGGTGCGGTCGCCGCGCGGCACCATCAGCTTGTGCGGCTTGGTTTCCAGCAGCAGGCCCTGGGCTTGCAGGTCGGCCAGCATGGCCTTGCGCGCTTCCTGCGCGGTGAGGCCGGCGTAGGCGGCCGGCAGCTCGATGGTGCCTTGGGCGGAACCGTCGAAGCCGAAAATTTGCGCCTTGGCCAGGATCTTGGCTTCCAGGCTCATCACATTGATCAGCTGGGTGCTGTGGCGCTTGCCCACTTCGTAGTCGTTGAAGTCGTGCGCCGGGGTAATCTTGACGAAGCCGGTGCCGAATTCCTTGTCCACGTATTCGTCGGCGATCACCGGGATGGCGCGGCCGGTGAGCGGCAGCTCAAGCTGCTTGCCCAGCAGGTGCTGGTAGCGCTCATCGTCCGGGGCGATGGCCACGGCCACGTCGCCCAGCAGCGTTTCCGGACGGGTGGTGGCGACGGTGACATATTCATCGCTGCCGACCACCGGGTACTTGATGTGCCACATGTGGCCGTCTTCTTCCTCGGATACCACTTCGAGGTCGGAGATGGCGGTGCCCAGCTTGGCGTCCCAGTTGGACAGGCGCTTGCCGCGGTAGATCAGGCCTTGTTCGTACAGGCGGACGAAGACTTCGGTCACCACTTCGGCGCGGACGTCGTCCATGGTGAAGTATTCACGGTCCCAATCCACCGAGCAGCCGACGCGGCGCATCTGGCTGGTGATGGTGCCGCCGGACTTTTCCTTCCATTCCCAGATCTTGCTGGTGAACGCTTCGCGGCCCATGTCGTGGCGGTTCAGGCCTTGGTCGGCCAGCTGGCGCTCCACGACGATCTGGGTGGCGATGCCGGCGTGGTCGGTGCCTGGCACCCACACGGTGTTGTTGCCCTTCATCCGGTAGAAGCGGGTCAGGCCGTCCATGATGGTCTGGTTGAAGGCGTGGCCCATGTGCAACGTGCCGGTCACATTGGGCGGCGGCAGCTGGATGGCGAAGGACGGCTTGGCGGTGTCCATGCTCGGCTTGAAGTAGCCGGCCTGTTCCCAGTGTTGGTACCAGCGGCGCTCGAGGTCGCCCGGTTCGTAGCTTTTGGCAAGTTGTTCCATGGTGCTGAATCTTGGTTTTCTGAATGGAAAAATGGCTCGATTATAACCGGTTTTGACGCGCGCTCCGAGCCCCTTTCCCTACTCGATGGCGTCCTTTTTGCCAAGCCGGGCGCATGGGGAACGCCAGTAAGCCGCCATGGCGCCGGCCAGAATGCGCCAGCGCCATGGCGGATGGCTTCAAAAGCTTATTTGAGCGGCGACGCGGCCGACGGCGCGGCAAGCGGCTTGCTCAAGCTGAATTGCAGATTCTTCAGCTTGCCGGGCACATCTTTCCAGTCGCCGCTCACTACGCGGTACTGGAGTCCGCCCGAGGCCGCAGCCCCCAAGTTAGCCGATCTCGCTGTCTGCGACTGCGCGCTCAGCGGCTGCACCGGCCCGGCGGTGATGATGTAGGCCGTCGAGTCCACGGCGGTGAACACGCCGGTAAAGTGCTGCTTGAACTTACGTTTGGCGATGGCGCCGATGTAATACTCGATGGTGCTGCGCGAGTATTGGTTGGTCGCCCATGGCCAGTCCCATTTCGACGTGGCCGGATTGAGGTATTGCGACAGCAGGTCCTGTGCGCCATTCAAGCCGTCTTTGCCGCCGAACTTGGCCAGATAGAACGGCCGATTGGAGGGATGGCCATTCAGCGCGTTATCGCTGTAACGCAAGAAGTTGTACAACTCCGCCTCGTAAGTCAGAAACATCTTGGAGCTATAGGGAATATTGGCTTTTTGCTCGAACAAGGTCAGCGTGATCATGCGCTTGCTCTTGGGCGGCAGCACCGCGCGATACTCCGCCGTTTGAGACGTGGTGCTGCTGGTGCCGTTGGTGGTGGTCCAATCGGCGCCGGAGGCGATTTCCACCGCCACAGATGTTTCCGCCCCGCCTATCAATGGCAAACCGCCGGTCCACTTATTGGTCATCGTCACCTTGCCGCTGACGCTGATCTTGTCGGCTTTTGACCAGCTCACCGTGGAATCGTATTTCAAATTCGCCACGCCGGTATCGGACTGGTCGCTGTGGTTTTCCAGCTCGACATTCACGACTTTCAATGGCTTTTTATTGTACAGCTCCGGCGCGCCAAGCTGCATGTCGCCAGGCTCCATCATCCACTGGATATTGGAAAAAGCCATGCGGAAACGCTTGTCCGCCCAATAGCCGCCCGGCCCCTTGGGATCGTACTTGGCGTTCATCATATAGCGGTACTTATTATCCGGCATCGACAGATTGTCCAACATGGTGTCGATGCGCTTATATTCAAACTCCTTCCCCACCGCCGTATTGCCATTGGTATTGCCGCCCACCCAGCCATAGCCGAAGTAATGCGCCAAATAAGACCATGGCTTGAAGAACTCATCCGAGGTGACGATTTTTCTAATCGTCGATTCATTATCGGGCGACATTTCCGTATACACCACATCATTGAACTGTGGAACGGTATCCGCTGCCCATGCCAGCTGCTGGGCAGCCATGAATAGAACAGAAACGGGAAGGATGGTTTTTTTCAAATGCATGTTTTATCCCCTGCTGAAATAATAGAGAAAACAAGCTCTGGCGCTCTTAAAATAAGCGCTGAACTTTGATTCATCACGATATAGAGCAAATACTTTACATCGCCAAACCATCTAATCAGCATTTGTTAATGCTCGCAATATTTCTTAACGGCGCATTTGTAAACCATTCATTCAATTTCATTACAATCAATTCGCATTTAATTAATAAGTAAAAATGCTTATGTTCTATAACAAGCTATAGCTGGCCCTCCTCCCTCCCGATAAAAAATATCGTTTGCGCATTAAGCCTCAGACACAGATGGAACGCTCCGGCGGCAACCCTGCTTTAGGACAGGTATCAATCTCGCCACTCTGCGCCATGCCCAGCCGCGCCATCCGCTTCGGCATCGCCATTTGGCGGCGACGCGCGCATGGACGATGCCGCAAGCCGCCTGTCCGTATTGGGCGATGCCGCCGGCTCGCCTACCGGAACGCTGGCGCTGCGAAGCTCTGGCCGCTTGCTATAGTTGATCATGCATACCGCTTGCTTGAGCCGCCGCCCGCCATGCCGCCCGTCTCCCGCATGAATCGCCCGCCGCCCGCCCGTGTCCTGCTGGCGCAATGCCTCGCCCTCGCCTGCCATGCCGGCGCGGTTCGCGGCGAAGCCATCGCGCCAGCGTCCGGCCCGCCGGCACAATTCGGCAAGCATGTGCTGCTGATAGCCTACGACCTGCGCAACGGCGGCATTTCCAAAACCACCCGCAGCTTCCTCAACGCCGCGGGCTTTTTGCGTTGGCAGGTAAAAGTGGCGGACGCCAAGAGCGGCAACGACGCCGTGCGCGAGCAATTGCTGCTGCACGCCACCGCCAAGGATTTGGACGGCGTGGCCCTGATCGGCAGCGACAGCGCCAGCTATCATCTGGAATTCGCCCTGCTCAAGCAGATGGGCAAGGTGGCGGTGGGCTGGCATGCCGGCAGCGCGCCCGGCGCCAATGCCGAGCTGGCCGCCAACATCACCACCGACCCGCTGGCCGTGGCCCAGGCGGCGGCGGATTACGCGATAGGCAGCAGCAGCGGCGCGATGGGCGCCGTCATTTTCACCGACTCGCACTTCGCCATCGCCATGCGCAAGGCCGCCGCGATGAAGACCGCGCTGGAGAAATGCCAACGCTGCAAGGTGCTGGCGGTGCAAGACGTGGACTTGAGCCAGACTGTGCAGATCATCCCCAAGCTGGTGCCGGAACTGGCGCGCAAATACGGCAAAGCCTGGACGCACACGCTGGCCATCAACGACCTTTACTTCGACAACATCAACTTCCCGCTGCACCAGGCGGGCCGGCCGGACATCGTCAACATTTCCGCCGGCGACGGCTCCAATTCGGCGATGAACCGCATCCGCGAAGGCATTTCCCAGCAGAAGGCCACGGTGGCGGAACCGCTCAATCAGCAAGGCTGGCAGCTGGCCGACGAACTGAACCGCGGCTTTGCCCATCAGCCGCCCAGCGGCTTCGTCGGCAAGCCGATATTGGTGACGCAGGAAAAGCTGCAAGCCGGCGGCCGCGACGGCGAAATCGAGGACAACCAGGCGTATCGCAAAGCCTATCTTGGGATCTGGCTGAAAGGCCTCCATTGAGCGAACGGGGAGGATCGCCATCACCTGCTAGTATGAATGAGGTCCGCACACAAAAAATCTCGATGGATACGCACTTCAGCCTTGGCATTCCCGGCCTGTCCGCCTCCGCCACTTCCATGGTCAGCGGCGGCCTGTACCTGATCGCCAGCGGCAGCGACGATATCGACGTCGCCTTGCTGTTCGCCAACTTGCCGGCGGTCAACCGCCACCCCATGCTTTGCTGCAGCCGCCTGGCGCCCGCGCCCAGACAAAACACCGCCTGGCTGGACCGCCGCCTGGCCACCGGCAGCCTGTTGCTGCTCGCCCCCAAGCCCGCGCCGGAACTGTTGCTGACCGCCTGCCTGGAGGAGCTGCGCCACGGCCTGGACCGTTTGCGCGCCAAGGGCGCCAATGCCTTGCTGGCGATAGGCAACGCCGAGGACTATCTGCGCTTCGGCAACCCCAAGCTGCTGCAGCAAGAGCTGAGCCAGGCCATGCAATGGGCGGCGCGAACCGGCCATTGCGTGCTGCTGCTGGTGAACCAGCAACGGCTGGACATGGCTTCGCTGGCCATGCTCAGCCAGGCGGCGCGTAACTGCGGCGGCGTGGTGCAGACGCAGTCCATAGGTGTGGACACCTACAGCTGGCAAGTCGACCACTGGCTGGGCGCGGACGCCGCGCAGCCCGAGGCCCAGGTATTGATCCGCAACGCCGACGGCGCGCTGACGCGCTTCAAGGCCGACCCCGACGACATCGCCGCCCGTCCCGCCAACGACATCCTGCAGGTCTACGCCACCGCCACCAGCATGACCGGCAACGAGCCGCCCACTCCGCTATGGCAGCAATATGAAGACCTGGACGCGCTGCTGGAAGCCACCCGCGACGCCGTGGCCGCCAGCGTCCTGCTGGACACCGCCGGCCGGCAACGCGAAGCGCTGGTGGAAGCCGTCAGCAAATTGCGGCAGCGCGGCGGCAGCCGGCTGAAGATTTTCGTGCGCGAGGTGGGCAACCGCCGGCTGCGGCAAAACGAGGCGCAATTGATGCTGCGCCTGGGCGCCAATATGGTGCTGCCCGCCGAACTGCAGTTTGCCAGCACCGTCAGCCTGATCCACGCCATGCAGCCTGCGGTGTTCCAACAATACAGCCAGCTGGCGCCGGAAAGGCTGCAGGATGCCAGCCAGCCCTTGCCCGACCGCGGCTACCTGCTGCCGGAGCGTTTCGTCGAAGCCGTGCGCAATACCGTGCAACGCAGCGGCGCCATCAACATCGCCAACACGCTGGTCATATTCAAGCCGGCGGGCGGCATAGGCCCGCGCGAGTTGCTGGAGCAAGGCCGCTTCCAGCGCGCCGGCGACCTTTGCAGCGCGGACTGGACCCACGCTTATCTGTTTTTGTTCGCCTGCGGCGAAAGCGATGTGCAGGTGGCGTTGAAAAACCTGTTCCGCCTGCCGATATCGGAACTGGCGGAGAACGAAGTCCGTTGCCCGGACAGCGCCAGCATTCTGCAAGCCTTGTCCCGGCTGGAGGGGCAAGGCAATCTGCCCGACTTCAACCAGGCCCTGGCCGACGTGGAGCACCAGGCGCCGGCCGAGCACGCCCCGACGCGCATCGCCGTCAAACGCGCGGCCTTGCAAAGACGCAAATCGGAACCGGAGACGCCGTGACATGTTCGACTACGAGTTCAGCGAAACCCAGTTTTTGATGATGCTGACGGCCTTGGCCGCCGGCATCGCGGGCTATATGGTCCACGCCCTGCTGGTGCCCTGGCTGCGCAAGGTGAGCATCAGCCGGTTGCGGCACTTCCAGCCCCACCCTTACCGTCCGCGCACCAGCGCGCCCTCCCGCGCGCGCCAAACTACTGAAACCGAATGAGCCAGACAACCTCCGCCGCCGCGACGAAAGCAAACGAGCCGCTTAAGGCCTCCGGCCTAGGCGGCTGGAACTTCTACTTCATCGCCAAGCTGCTGATGGCATGGCGCGGCATGCTCAACCTGCATCCGCTGCCCAATCTGGCGTTTGCCCTGCTCTTGCTGCTGCCGGCGCGCAGGCGCGGCCCGCGGATTCTGCGCGCCATGCTGGCCTGGTGCGCGGCCGGCGCGCTGCTGTATCACGACACCTGGCTGCCGCCGCCGGAGCAAGCCTTGCCGCAAGTGGCCCTGATGTTGAAAGGCTTCAGCTTCAGTTATCTGCTTGAACTGACCGAGCGCATCGTCACGCCGCAGCTGCTGACCGCTTTCGCCGCCTTATTGGGCGGCTACTTGCTGCTGTCTCGCTATCTGCGGCTCGCCACCCTGGTGCTGGCGGCCCTGCTGTGGCTAAGCGGCAAACAGTTATGGCAGGAGCGCGCGCCGGAGCCGGCCATGGTGGCGGCAAGCGCCACCGCCGCCAGCGGCGGCGCGCAATCGGCGCCGCAAACGCCGACCCAGCAGCTGGATGCCTTCTTCCAGGAACAGGCTCAGCAAAAAGTCAGCTTCCCGGGCCCCCTGGCCGACCCCAGCTTCGATGTGCTGCTGATCCATGTCTGCTCGCTGTCCTGGGATGATCTGAAGGCGATAGGTTTCGAGCACCACTCGCTGCTGAGTAAATTCGACATCGTCTTCAACAACTTCAACTCCGCCGCCTCCTACAGCGGCCCCGCCGCGCTGCGGGTGCTGCGCGCCACTTGCGGCCAGCCGCGCCACAGCGCCTTGTACGAGGGCGCGCCGGACGATTGCTTCCTGTTCAAGAATCTGGCCAAGCTAGGCTTCAAAACCGAAATCACGATGAACCACGACGGCAGCTTCGACGGCTTTCTGCAGCAGATCCGCAGCTATGGCAAGCTCAACGAGCCGCTGCTCAACCAGCAGCAATTGCCGGTCAGCCTACGCGCTTTCGACAGCAGCCCCATCTACAACGACTACGCCGCGCTGAACCGCTGGCTGCAGTTGCGCGGCCAGGATGGCAGCCCGCACGTGGCCACCTATTACAACACCATCAGCCTGCACGACGGCAACCGCATCCCGGAAGCGCCGGGCCTGGACACCAATGAAAGCTATAAATATCGCGCCACGCGGGTGCTGCACGACATCGAGCAGTTCATCGATCAATTGGAGCAAAGCCACCGCAAAGTGATTTTGCTGTTCGTGCCCGAGCATGGCGCGGCCCTGCGCGGCGACAAGCTGCAATTCAGCGGGCTGCGCGAAATCCCCACGCCGCGCATCACCATCGTGCCGGCCGGCATCAAGGTGATAGGCGGCCAGGCCAAAATCACCCAGCAAAGGATAGACCAGGCCGTCAGCTACACCGCCGTTTCGACCATCCTGTCGCGGATGCTGGTGAAAAGCCCCTTCGGCGCGGACTACCGGCCGGAGAGCTACACCCACGATCTGCCCGGCACGCCCTTTGTCTCGGAAAGCTCCAGTTTTGTCATGATGCAGAACGGCCAGCGCTTCCTGATGCGGCAAAGCGGCGGCGATTGGACAGAATACGCGCCGTAGGGCGGATGCCCCGCTCGCGGGGCGATCCGCCATTTCCACTCCCGGCAAACGCTCATGAATCATGCCCGCCAAGCACGCAGACCGCGCAGCAAAGAGTCAGCCCCCGCAACAGATAGCCAAGCGCCATGACATGCGCCGAGCTTCGCGGCGGAACGCCCGGCAAGGCCGGGCTTCCGCCCTACCAGGACACGGGATCGGCCAGGGGCCAGGGAGATGGCAAAGGCGCGGAGGATGCGATGGGCTTTGGCTGCGCCGCCGGAACAGACGCCGCGGTAGGCGCTTGGGCCGCCGCGGCGATGGTGGCTGGCGCGGAAGCGGCGGCGCGCCGCTCGCCCCGGCGCACCCGCTCCAGGTTGGCGCGAATATCGTCCCGTCCTGGCGAGATCAATAAAGCGCGCTCCAGCAGCAAAGCCGCCGTGGCCTTGTCGCCCCGTTCCGCCAACAGCATGGCCAGGCGATTGATGGACTCGGGTTGATAGGGGTGCTGCCAATACTGGGTCCGTGCCGCCGCCAGCTCCGCCTCCGCCGGCGAGGGAAGGGAATGGCAGGCGGCCAGAGTCAGCAGCAGAACCATCAACACGCGCTTCATGATCAGAATCCCGAATACGGCTGCAAGGGCTCGACCGGCATCGCCAGGGGCATGGCGGTGCCATCCGGCTGGTAACGCAGATACAGCACCAGATGGCTGGGCTGGTAGAACTGCGAATGCTGGATGTCCAGCAAGCCGCCCCAGGCCAGGGTGGGAGAGTATTGATATTCGAAGCCGCCGGTCAGCGAAGCGCCCCAGCCGGGGCCGGAGCTGGCCGAGTAATAGGGATTGCCGGCCAAGGCTTGCAAATCGGGCCGGGTGGGATAGAACGGCGACGCATCCTCGCGCGCGCTGGAGACCGACACCGATCCGCGGATGAAATAGCTCCAGCGCTCATTGCGCGCGGCGTAGCGCAGCGGGATGGACAAGGAGTCGTAGCGTTGCGGGCTGTAGTAGCCGCCCTGCCCGAAGGTGAAGCCGCCCAGATTCTTTTGATACCAGAAATTCACCGTGCTCAGCCCCAGCGTCACCGAGCGGGCCGGCTGGTCGATCAAGCGCCAGTACACGCCCGCCATCGCCGTCAGTTTGCGATTGCTTTCCACATTCTCGCCGCTCAATTGCTGGTAGGCGAAGTTAGACCACACGCCGAAGGCACCGCCCTTGTCGTAGCCCAGGCTGCCGCCCAGCCCCGTGGCGGTGACGCCGCCCCAGTTCTCGCCGACATAGGGATCATGCACGCCGGCATAGGTCAGCAAGGAGCTGGTCAGCGGCCGGCGCGACGCCTCCACGGTATAGCTGAGCGTCCCCAGGCTGCCTGAATGCTGGACGCCGCCGATGACATTGGACACCGGGAAGCTAGGCGATGTGGCGCCGACATCCAGCCGCCAATTATCATTCTGATAGCCCGCGCCCAGGGTCAGGCCGCTGGCATGCTGCGCGCCATACGCCGCCGCGCAGGCTTGCGGCGTGGAATTGGCGGCGCAGGCGGCCACCGTGCCGAAACGGTTGAGGGTATAGTCATTGCTCGGGTTCAGGTCCAGCGTGCCGGCATTCATGTCCACGCCGTCGGCGCGGATGAAATAATGCCCGCCGCCTTTGGCTGGGATTTCCACCAGCAGCGGCGCTTGCCACATCGCCATCTGCGAAGTGCCCGGCGTGCCGTCGCCCGGGCGGCGATACAGCAAGTCCACGCCCTGCCAGACTTTCAGCTGCCGCTGATCGTATTGCTCGGCATAGGCCGAATGCAGGCTTTCGGCGCGCCCTCCCTCCGCGGCCAAAGGCTGCAGCGGCCCGTCCGCCGCCAGCGCTTCGCCGGTTTGGTCCGGTCCCGCCGCCTGGCTTGGCGGAGACAAGGCGGCCGCCGACGCTTCCAGCCCCTGGCGGTACAGGCTCAAGGCCTGATCGGGCTGATCTTGCTTTTGCGCCCGCTCCGCCGCCAGCTGATACATGCCGGGATCGCTCTGGCCGGCGGCGAACATCCTGTCCAGTTCCCGATTCACGCGCGCCATATCGCCCAAGCCTTCCAAGCGGCTGAGCACCCGCAAGGTGAAATCGGGGGCACGGCCGCCTTCCACCGGCTGCAACAGGCTTTCCGCCACCGCGCGGGCGTCCTCGGCGCGGCCCGCGCCCAGATAAGCGTCCATCAGGCTGAGCCGGGTTTCGTCATCGCCGGGATTGGCGGCCAGAACTTTCAGCGCCCGCTCGCGGGCGGCATCCCAACGCTTGGCTTGCAGATCGTCATCCGCCATCGCCCGCTGGATGCGGATATCGCCCGGCAATTGCTTGGCCGCCGCTTGCAAAATATCGCTCGCGGTCTGGGCTTTGCCCGCCGCGCGCGCCTGCGCCGCTTGCGCCGCCGCCAAGCGGCCGCGCAAACCGTCCAGCGTCAGTTGCTGATCCTGGCTCAGGGCGGAGCGATTGCGCTGCGCCGCATCCAGCAGCGGCGCTGCCGCAGCGGCTTCGTCCTGGCCCAGCAACAAATCGGCGTACGCCAGTTCGGTATCGCTGGAGGGCTGGGCCAGATACTGCGCTTGCAGCAGCTCTCGCGCATGCGCGGCGTCGCCCAGCTTTTGCCACTCGTCGGCAAGCTGGACCACGCGCGGGCCGTCTCCCGCCATCAGCGGCTCCGCCTCTGTCAACCGCCGCCTTGCGCGCTCCGGCTGGCCATTGGCCGCTTCGGCGTCCGCCAAGGCCAGCGTCTCCCGCAGCCATACGCGCCGCTGCAGGTCGGCCATGCCCGGCGTGCGGGCGGTTTGCGGCACCTTCTCCAAGGCGCCCAGCACCGCGCGGTTGTCGTCGCGCTTGGACTGGAACAAGGCGTAAGCGTACAGGCTGGCGGGATCGACGGCGGGACGCGCCGCCAGCTCGCGCAGCAGCCTGCTGCCCTCCTCGCCCTTGCCCGTCGCCAGCAAGGCATTGGCCAGCGCATAACGATTCCACACATTATCCGGCTGCAGCCTGACCGCCTCGCGCAGGAAAGGCAGCGCCGGCTCGGCCTGGCCTTTGTCCAGCCAAACGTCGCCCTGCGCGCGCGCCAATTGGGCCCGCGCAGTCTGATATGACTCGCCCAGCGCCTTGCGCTGCTTGTCCGGCATCGCATCCAGCAGCTTTTTGGCGTCGTCGAACTTGCCCTGATCCAGGTACACGGCCATCAGGCCGGACAAGACCGATCCGCTGTCCGGCTTGCGCTTGAGCGCCATCCAGTAATCGTCGCGCGCGGCGGCGGCGTGGCCTTGCTTGGCTTGCCAGTCTCCTTCCGCGATCAGCACATCCGGATCGGCCGGACGGATCTGCCGGGCGATGTCCAATTGCGCGCGCGCGCCGGCCCAATCCTGCTTCTGCATGGCCGCATCCGCCTTGGCCAAGGCGTCGCTCAGCCGCGCATCCTCGATCCGGCCCCTCCAATTGCCGCCCGAACCCGCCGCCTGTCCGCGCCGATACACCGAGACCGCATCGGCGTAGCGGCCCTGCTTCTCCAGCAGACGCCCCAGATTCTGCAGATACTGGCCCTGCAGCGCGTAACGGCTGCCCGCCTGGCGCAGGCTCTGCTCCGCCGCGCCCAGCTGGTTGGCGTCCAGCTGCTTGGTGGACGACAGCAGCGCGCGATACCCCGGGTCGGCCAGTAAGGCCCGCTGACGGGCTTGCCGCGTATTGATGTCCTCGATTTTGCTGCGCACGGTCTGGTCATCCGGCGCCAGCACCAGATAGTCCTGGTAATTAGCCTCCGGCAGCCCGCCGTCCACCTGCAACAGGGCGCGCCGCCACTGCGCCAGCGCCTCGCCGCGGCTGTCGTCGAACTTGCTCAACAGCTTCAGTTCGGCGAAATTGGCCTGGGACAAAGGCGGCCGCAATAAGTAAATGCTGACCAGCGCCAGACGGATTTGATGATTGGCGGGATGCTCGGCCGCCATCCGCGACAGTTCGACCCGGCTGCGCTCCCAGCCGCCGCGCGGCAAACGGGACACCAGCTGCCAATACTCCAGCTCCAGCGCGCCTTCCGGCGGATGGCCCTGATAGAGTTCATTGAAAGCTGCATAAGCCTCTTCGAACTTGCCGGCCTGGAACAGCTCGCGCGCGCGCAGCAGCCTGGCGCTGTCCGCGCCGCGCAGCCTCAGCATCTGTTCTACCCGGGCGATGCCGAAATACTTTGGATACAGGCTGCGCAGCCTGGCAAGCGTCTGTTTCGCCGCCACATCCTGCCGCTGCTGGATCTGCCCCAGCGCCTGCAGCGTCATCGCTTCGGCATTCAGCGGCGAACCGACCGGCGCGATGCGAAACAGCTGGTCCAGGGCGCGCTGGGCATCCTGAGGCCGCCCCAGCGACTGCCACAGCCGCACCTGCTCCAACAGCGCCTGCCCAGGATCCACCGCCGGCGCGCCCCAGGCCGCGGCCAGCATCAGGCTTAGCGCGAGGCCGGGCGCGAGGCGGCGCACGATCCCTCCCAGGCCGGCAGCAACTGGCCATTGCGCGCGAAACGATAACGCCGCTGCTGCCAACCTTGGCCAAACAGCGTCAGCACGTGGTCGTAGTAATTATCCGGACGTTCGCTCAGCGGCATGGCCTGCATGCGCAGCAATTGCGTCTGCACGGCGGCGGCTTCGTTCTGCGCCTCCAGGAAAGGCAGCATGGCGGCGGAAAACCCTGCCGGCGCCCGGCCCTCGGCGGCGCCGCTGCGGGTATCCACTTTTTCCGGAGGCTGCCCTTGCTTGACCGTGGCCTGCGACATCGGCCCATAGGTTTTCAGCAGTTCGGCGCGCAGGGGCGCGTCCGGCGCCAGCATGCCGGCCCACAGATACACGCGGATGGCGTTGTAGCTGCCTTCGGCCTTGCTGTCGGCGTCCGGCTGCAAGCCCTTGCCGGCCTGGTAGGCCAGCCAGTCCGGCGCAAACCCCTTGGGCGCGCCGTCCAGCAGCACCCGGACGCTGCTCTTGGGCGCCTTCACCCAGTCGCTGTCAGGCAAGGCGTGGGCGAAACGGGCCAGCAATTGCGGCGCCAGATAACTGGGGTTGAGGCGCGCTTTTCCTTTGCCGTCCCAGAAGCCGACTTTTCCGGGCAGCAGCGTCAGCCCCAGCCCCGGCAGGTCTGCCGCCTCCTCGCGCAGGATGCGCAGGGCCAGCAACTTGCCCATGGCGGTGTAGCGCGGCTCGCGCCACAAGCGGCCCGCCTCCAGCAGGTCATACGCTATCCACATGTCGGAATCGGAGGCGCTGTTGTCGTCCAGCACTGTCCACCGGCCATTCGCGTCCCGCCCCCACAGCCAGGCGGGGAGCCGCGCCAGCAAATCGCCGGCGGCCAGATTGTCGCGCGTCCAGCCCAGCATCTGCTCGAAGGCCGGCCTATCGTTGGCGACCAGTGCGAAAAACAGGCCGTAGCTCTGCCCCTCCGAAGTGGTGGGCTTGTTGTCCTGGCTCTGGTCCACCACCCGGCCGCCATCGGCGACGAAATGGCGGCTGAAGGCCTGCCACTCCGGCCAGCCGTCGCATGGCGCAGCCGCGCAAACGCCGGGTAGCCATGCCAGCGCCAAGGCCAGACGGGCCAGACGGGCCAGACGGGCCATCTCAAGACTCCCGCAGCCGCCGCGCGGCCAGCATGCGGAAGATGCGCAGGATGACCAGCGCCGCGATCAGCACCGCCACAGCGGACAGCCCCGCCAACAGCAAGGGGTGGCCGGACAGGAACAGCCAGATCCAGGCCCACAGCGGCAAGCTGCCCACGTGATACACCGGCCCCAGCGCCTGGCTGTCCACATTGTCGCCGCGTATCAGCACCACGCTGCCGGACATCTGGCCCAGCTTGCCGTCGTCGCTCAAGGCCGACGAAGCGATGCCCATCGCATCGTCGCCGCTGGCGGTGATGATCACCACGCTGCGGCCCTGCGTCAGCGGCGATTCCATGCCTATCAGCGCCGCCACCTTGCCGCTGGAAGTGAACGCCGCCTCGCCATTGACCGGGTTGTCGCGTATGCCTATCGACTGAAACGTAATCGCGCCCTCTTGCGGCGAATTGGCGCCGTCGGCCACCTGGCGGTTGTCGCCATCCAGCATGGTGGGCAAGCGGGCTCGCCAATCGCGCAGCAAGGTCAGACGGCGCGAGTTGCCTATCACCAGCAAATCCGTCCCCTTGACCGGGTCCAATTCATCCTCGTTGACCAGGCGGTAACGCAAGGCGGGAAAGCCGGTGGACGCGCCCATCCGCCCCATCGCAGCCAGGAAGACATCGATGTCCTGGCGCTGCGGCTTCGCCGGCAGCACCACGGCGGTTTCCGCCAAGTCGGCCAGCTTGGTGAAGGGAAAGCCCGAGGTGGCGAACAAGGCCAGATTGGGCATTTGCGCATAGTGCGGGTATTGGCTGAAATCGATGGTGGAGTCCGGATCGACCTCGGCGCGGAAGCTGTCCACCACGCCGTTGGCGCACTCGCCCTGCTTTTCATAGGCGAAGGCGAACTGGAATTGCAGCTCGTTGCGGCTGCTCACCCGGAATGGCGGCAGCAGGATCTGGTCGATGTCGGTCAACAGGCCGTTTTCCAACACCGGCAGCCTGAGGTTGGTCTGCACCCCGCCTATGCCGCTGGCGTTCAAATTCAGGCTTTGCACGAAGAAATCGTTGATGCCTATGGTCAAGCGCGAGCCGTTGATGGTTTGCGGCCCGGTATAGCGAAACTTGAGGTTGAGCGGGATGCCGCGGCTGCCCCAGGTGAACAGGTCGCCCGGCACCCGGAACGGCACCCGCATCGGCGACAGCTGCAGACCGCTCACTTGCAGATCATCGCGGCGGGCCACCAGATCGCCCAAGCGGGTGGGGGCGTCCGAACGCACCCAGTTGGGGGCGTCGTAGGGCTTGCGCGGGGCGATCAGCTTGACGTCGTGGACATTGACCAGGTCGCCGGTCATGCCCGCCTGCCCCACTTCCAGCGCCCGGATCGCCAGTGCCAGGTCCTTGGCGTCGCGCCCCAGCAGCAGCAGCAGTTTTTTCTCCGGCCGCATGGGATGGGACATGATGGCGATCATCGGCCCCTGCACCGGCGGCAGGCTGGCCAGGAAAGAGGGCCGTTCGGCATTGGTGGCGAAGACGATGCCGTGTTGCGGCGGCGGCGCGCCATCCAGGATCACCGGGAAGCGCGAGCCGCGCCAGCCGGACAGCGCGCCGAACCACGACGCCAGTTCGCCCGCCGCGCGCAAGGTGCCCATCGACGGCTTGGCGGAAAACATCATCGGCAGATTCAGCGCCGTGTAGTCGTACTGATCGAAGAAGGGCTCGGGAAAGAAGGTCAGATCATTGGCGAAAGGCAGCGCCTGCACCGTCAAGGTCATTTCGCTGCTATTGCTCACCTCGGCCCAGATGCTGCTGTGCGCTTCGTCTTCGCAACGCTCGGTGTAATGGCCGATCAAGCGGAACTGGATCTGATTGAAGCTGCTGAGCAACCGGGGATCCAATGTCAGCGTGGTTTCCAGCACCTTGCCGCCCTGCCCCTTGGTGAAGGGCAGCACGGTGACGACCTGATTGTTGAGCAGCACCTGGATATGCGAAAGCTCGGTCAACATGGCCGGGGAATAGATATAGCGCAAATGCAGCGTGATGCTGGTGATCAGCTCATCCACTCGGCTGCCGAAATTGACGACCGCCACCGCATTGCCGCCGCGCATTTTCAATGAGGAATTGGCGCCCAGCTGCTTGAAGCTCAACAGGCGCGTGCTGACCAAGGGCGAGGCCTGCGGCGCGGCCGCCGCCGGCGCGCTGGCGTCCTGCATCTCGGCGCTCCGCGCGGCCATGGGCAGACAGAGCGCCGCGAGCAGAATCCCTATCCACATCCAGGCGGCTCTCATCGCGCGCTCCCCGCCAGCTTGGGCTGCCTCGGCAGCAAGCTGATCAGCCAGCGCGCCACGGCCGCGCGGCGGGGACCGCCCACCGCCACCGGCGCCAGCACCATGAACATGCCGCGCAGGCTGTGCCAGCCCATCTGGAAGATATTGATCGCGCTGTACCAGGGGCTGTCGTCGGTTTTGTCCTCGCGCTCGGACCACGCGTCCGGCCGGCCGAAGGTGCATTGCACCAGCTCGCTCTCCTGCGTCAGCGACAAATCGGAAAAACGCACGCTCAAGCGGTCGCCCTTGGCGAAAACCAGTTTGCACGGGAAAGCGTAGCTGCGCTCCCCCATTCGCAGCGATATCGTCAACTCGGCGTCGCGGGCGATTTTTTGCCGCAGCTCGGAAGCCAGCTGCAAAGCCATGCCGCCTTCGGAATAATCCAATGTCTGGCAGCGGTAGGCGCGGCCATTGGGCAGATGCAGCGTCACCGGCAGGCTGGCGCGCACCCGGTGCGACACCCGGACCTGGCGCAACTCCTTCGCCACCGCCAACGCCACGCCCAGCAGCAACGTGTTGTAGATGGCCCAGATCATATTGACCATCACCGTCCCTTTTTCAAATTCCGGCCCCGACCACAGCCGCCAAAAGCCATAGGCGATGCCGGACATATTGAACAGCAGCAAGGCCAGATAAGGTTTGGAGATGCCCCAGTCGATGAAGTTTTCTTCCATCACCCCGCCCTTGGCGGTGACATTGAACTTGCCCAGTCCCGGAAACAACAGCGCCACCGTGGTGGGCACCACGATGTACCAGGCCAGCACGGTTTCATAGACCTCGCCCCAGAAGGATCGGCGATGGCGGCCATGCATGCGCGAATTGCACAGCACGGAGAAAATCATGTGCGGAATCACATACAGCATGATGCCGAGCGCGGGCGCATAAATGGTATAGGCGTGAAACAACAGGAAGGCCATGGGCGAGGTCAGGAACACCAGCCGCGGCAAGCCATTCAGAAAATGCAGCATGGCGTTCAGATAACAGATGCGCTGCGCCAGGGTCAGACCCGGACCGGTCAAGGGATTATCCGTGCGGAAAATCTGCGCCATGCCGCGCGCCCACCGGATACGCTGGCTCACGTGAGCGGCCAGGCTCTCCGTCGCCAAGCCCGCCGCCTGCACCACGTTGACATAGGACGAGCGCAGTCCTTTGCGATGCAGCTTGAGCGAGGTGTGGGCGTCCTCGGTCACCGTTTCCACGGCGATGCCGCCCACCGACATCAGGTGCGAGCGGCGCAGCACCGCGCAAGAGCCGCAAAAAAAGGTGGCGTTCCATAAATCATTGCCATCCTGCACCCGGCCATAGAACAATTCGCCCTCGTTAGGCACCGAGCCATGCGTATCCAGATTGCGCTCGAACGGGTCAGGAGAGAAGAAATGGTGCGGCGTCTGCACCAGCGCCAGCTTTTCGTCGCGCAGGAAACCACCCATGGTGGAGGTCAGGAAAGCCTTGGTCGGGATATGGTCGCAGTCGAAAATCACCACGAACTCGCTGGAGGTGATGGCCAGCGCGTGATTGATATTGCCCGCCTTGGCGTGCTTGTGCTCCTTGCGGGTGATATAGCCGGCCCCCACTTTGGCGGCGAACTCGCGGATGTCCTCCCGCGTGCCGTCGTCCAAGATGTAGACCCGCAGCTTGTCGAAGGGCCAGTCCATTTCCAGCGCCGACATCACCGCTGGCTTCAACACCCGCAAGGGCTCGTTGTAGATGGGAATCAGCACGTCCACGCCGGGCCATTTGCCGACATCATCCGGCAAAGGCACGACCTTGCGCTTGAGCACCCAGGAGGACTGGAAGAAGCCCAGCAACAGCACAATCCAGGCGAAAACCTCGGCCAACAACAGGCCCATGCCAAACAGAAAATTGGTCCAGGTGTCGTCATTGATGGTGCTGGTGGCGCGCCACCACATATAGCGGGTGGACACGACGGCGGAAAACACCATCAGGATCAGGGTGGAGACCTGCCCCGGCACGCGCCGCACCCACAAGGCGATCAGCAGCAGCACCGAGGAAAATACCGCTTGCGATGCCTCGTCAAACGGCGTGGTGACGCAAATCAGCGCCATCACGCCAGCCAACAGGTAACTGACGCCGCGCAGAAAAGCGCTCTCCCACCAGCTATTGCTGGCCAGTCCATCCATTGCCCGCCGCAGCCATTCCGTATTGACCCAGGCAGGCAAGATGCGCCGCCGCCAGGCGCGGTAGTCCGCATAGCGGTCAGCCAGCCAGGCCCAGATGGCTTTGACGCCGCGCATTGCCCATCCGCTTTGCCGGGAACGGCCCGCGCCGGCCGGCGGCGTCGGCAGCACCAAGGCCAGCCAGAGCAGTTGCAAAGGGATGCGCACCAGATCGGTCAGGCGCAGGCGCGAAAAATTGACATGGGGAAAACAGGCTCTAACCTTTTGCGACCATGCCTGCCAGCCTTGGGGCGGGGTCACGAACAGCAGCGAGAGCAGGAAAATAAGCGGTCTTGGCTTATCGGCCGGATGCAGCAGCTTCAGCCGCACGCCAAGGATGCCAAGACTCGCCAGCCCCATCACGCCACCTGCCTTTCCGCTTGCTGCATGCGGATGGCCAGCCAGACCGACAGCTCCTTCAGATCTTCCGCCGCCTGGCTTTCCGGCGCGAAGGCCGCTACCGGCATGCCGGCGGCCAGCGCCTCGCGCATCGCCTCGTCGCGCATCACCGGCAGCGGCGCCACCCGCTTGCCCAGCATCTTGCGCAACAGCATTTCCACGTCGCGATCCAGCCGCCGCGCCGGATCGAACTGATTGATCACATACAGGATTTCATGGCGAGAGAAGCCCCGGCCGAGCAGATCGGCCTCCAGCTTGTCGGACAGGACGCAACTGATAGGGTCGGCCGGCAGCACCACCAAGACATGGCTGGCGCTGGAGAACGCCAGTTCCCGGGCATTCTCATACAGCAGCGGGGTATCCAGCACAACCAGGTCGTCGACCGGCCGCGCCAGCCGCTCCAGCTCGCCATGCAGCCACCCGGCGGGCAAGACGCCTTTCTTGGGCTCGAAACGGCCATGCGGAACCAGCGAGAGTTGCCCGTCGCCGATCTGCCAAGCCGACAGCGTCCAGTCGCCTCCATTTTGCAAACTGGCCCGCCAGCCGCCCTCTTCGCTCCAGGGCACGCCGAAATGCAGCCGCAACAGATTCTGCGGGCACAGGTCGATCAAAAGCGTGGAGCGAGCCTGTTCCGCGCGATACCAGGCCAGGCCCGCGGCGATAGCGGTGGCGCCGCAACCGCCGCGGACGCCGCAAATCGACAAAATGGTCATGCCAAGCCTCTGCCACATGGCCGCGCCATTTCGTTGCCTTGCCCACTGATCACGCCGCCAGGCGGCGAACCCCAGAAAAAACCCGGAAGCCCAGGCGGAATAAATTCATCCGCAATAGCTGTCGACAGTCGATTTTCCGCGGGTTCGCGTGCCGCATGACCAAGCCAGGCGCAGGATCGGCGAAATCCCTTCGCCGACTTTCAACACAGACGCATCCCGATTTATTCAATACAGACAGTTAAACTTGCAATTAGATAAGCAAGCTAATTCCATATTGGCACAGGGAATGGCCTTGTCTAGGCGGATGTTGCTCGCGCTCGGGTCTTTTCAGTGTGCTGCACTGCGGGAAAAAAGATTGATCACAGCCACGCCGGCGATGATTAAGGCCATGCCGGCGATAGCCGCGCCGTCCAGCTTCTGCCCGTACAGCAGCCAGGCGATCAGCGAAACCAGCACAATGCCTATGCCGGACCATAAGGCGTAAGCGACGCCGACGGGAATCTCCCGCAAGGTTTGCGACAATAAATAAAATGCCAGCACATAGCCGCCGGCCGTCAACAAGGAGGGCCACAAGCGGGTAAAACCCTCAGACGCTTTCAAGGCCGAGGTGGCCAGCACCTCGGACACAATCGCCCCCATCAAAAACAACCACACCTTCATTCGTCACCCCTGGGCCGCCGCCATCTTCCGGCCGGCTACGCGGGCGCGGAAATGGTCGTACAGCCAATTGAACACATAGGTATAAGGCAAAAAGAAAGCAAAAAAGCCCAAATCCAGCAGCAACGCCTGCCACCAGCCGGTATTCAGCCACCAGGCCGCCAGCGGCACCAGCATCACCACCAGGCCGCCTTCGAAGCCCAATGCATGGCCGCAGCGGACCCAGGGCGTGCGTCGCCAGCCCCGGGCGCGCTCAAGACGCTCGAACAGCGCATTGAAAGCCATATTCCAGGCCATGGCCGTCAACGACATCATCAAGGCCAGCGCGCCCATATGCGCCATGTCCTGGCCCGTCAGCATGGCTGACAGCGGCACCAGCATAGCCATTGCGCACACCTCATAGAGCACTGCGTGCAGAATCCGTTCCCACCAAGGTTTGCCCAGCTCGCGCATATCCAGCTCCTTCAAACAATTCTGGGCATTTTTATTGGTTTTATGGATACTTGCAAAATAACATCCATCGCCCTTTCCGATATGTCCATCACCATTGAAATGTTGTCGGCCTTTTCCTGCGCGGCGGAGCTGGGATCCTTTTCCGCCACCGCTCGGCGGCTGGGGAAAAGCCAATCCACCATCAGCGAAACCATCGCCAATCTGGAGATCGAGCTGGGCAGTGCCTTGTTCAGCCGGGAAGGCCGATCGCCGGTATTGACCGAAGCCGGGCAACAGCTCCTGCGCCACGCGCGGCAGGTGCTGTCCGCCAACGACGCGATGCGCCGCCATGCCAGCCTGCTGGCGGACGGCGTCGAGGCGCGGCTGACCTGGGCGCTGTCCGACACCTATCAGTCCGACCGCCTGCAAAAAATCATGATGGCGCTGGAGGCGCGCTTCCCCGACCTGGAGCTGGAATGCCTGGTGGCGGAAAGCGACGATGTCACCGAGCTGGTGCAGACCGGCCGCGCGCAACTGGGCATCGTGGCCAGCCAGGGCGTCTACCCCACCGACATCGGCCACGTCAGCCTGCCCGACAGCGGGCAAATCGGACTGTTCGCCTCTCGCCGCCACCCGCTGGCGCAAATGCGGGGACTGCGCGAGGAGGACTTGGCCGCGCACCGCGAACTGCGCCTCAACACCTACGCCAGCGCCCATCCGCCAGCTTTCGGCCGCCGCCGCTGGCTGGCGCCCAGCTACCTGATGCTGCTGGAAATGGCCCGCATGGACGTCGGCTGGGCCGAACTGCCGATTTGGCAAGCCGAAATCTGCGGCGGCGGGGAATTGTGTCAATTGGATGTCGCCGGCTGGCCGCGCCAAGTGCCTACCGACTTGATCTGGCTGCATCGGAAACCATTGGGAAAAGCCGGCGCCTGGCTGCTGCACGCGCTGAGCGAAAGTATGGATCTGCCCGCCGCGGGTGTCTGAAGCGGACACCCGCACCTGCATGAAAGGACGGTATCCGCCAAGACCGTCCGATGCTTCCGCTATGCTGTCCCTGCGCCGCTTTGGGCGTCCAACCGCAAGGACATGCCAGATGAGCAATCCCGTCGTCACCATCAAGAATCACGCCAGCCGCAGCGTATTCATCGAAGGCGATCCCAATTGGGATGACCAGGTCTTGTTGATGAACCAGCAACCTTTGGCTCAAATGGCCGAATTGAAGCCCGACCAGTCAGTCCAATTGAGCGTGGAGTGGAATGGGCCCGCCAATGAATACATGATGGGCGTGATTTTCGCCGACGGCCCGGACTACGACTACGGCGGCGATGGCTTTTATCAACTGACGCTTGGACAGCAAGCGGAAAGCGGCTTGCTGGACGTCACCGAGGGCGCCGGCGAAGCCAAGGTCGGCTATACCGTCACCTTGCAAACCCCATGGACCATGACCATGGATTTCGCTGACAACTGAGCTCGTATTGTTGAACTTCGCAAAACAAACCGGCCCCCAATGGGAGCCGGTTTTGTCTGGATGCCCGTCAGGCCTGCCGCTTACGCCAGCGCCAGCGTCGGGTTCCAGCCTTGCGGTATCGCGCCCAGCAGCCGTTTGGTGTAGCTGTCCTGCGGCTCTCGGTAGATCACGTCCGCGTCCGCCTGCTCCACCACCTGGCCCTTGTTCATCACCAGCACCTGATCGGAGATGTGCTTCACCACCGCCAGATCGTGCGAGATGAACAAATAGGACAGCTTGTACTCGTCCTGCAGATCCTGCAGCAGGTTCAGCACCTGCGCCTGCACCGACACGTCCAGCGCCGACACCGATTCGTCGCAGATCAGCACTTCCGGCTTCAGCGTCAGGCAGCGCGCGATCGCGATGCGCTGCCGCTGGCCGCCGGAGAACTCGTGCGGGTACTTGTGCAGCGCCCCTGCCGGCAGACCCACCTTATCCAGCAAATCTTGCGCCAATTGCGCGCGCTGCGAGGCGTTCTGGCCGATGCCGTGCAGCAGCATCGGCTCGGTCAGGATCTGCTCCACCGTGAAGCGCGGGTTCAAGGACGCATACGGATTCTGGAAGATGATCTGGATGCGCTTTTTATACGCGTGGAATTCCTTGGCGCTCATGCCGATCAGGTCTTTGCCATGGAACAGCGCGCGGCCGGCCGTGGCCTGGTGCAGCCGCACCAGCGTCAGCCCCACGGTGGTCTTGCCCGAGCCCGATTCGCCGACGATGCCCAGCGTCTTGCCCTTGGCCAGCTTGAAGGACACATCCTTCACCGCGTGGAACTGGCGCTTGCCGAACAAACCCTCGCGGATGTCGAAGCTCTTGCACAGGCCCTGCACGTCCAGAATGAACTCGTCGTCCGCCGCGTAACCGCGGCTCCGATCGGCGGGTTCCACATAACCGCCCGGCTTGAGGAAGTCGTCGATCACCGCCAGCCGCTCCGGCCTACGGTCCAGGTGCGGGCGGCACGACAGCAGCGCCTTGGTGTAGGCGTCCTGCGGATCTTCGAAGATCTGCTTGACCGTGCCCTGCTCGCGGATCACGCCATGGCGCATCACAATCACTTCGTCGGCGAACTCGCCCACCACGCCCAGATCGTGGGTGATGAACAGCACCGACATGCCGTGCTTCTTCTGCAATTGCGCGATCAATTGCAGGATCTGCTTCTGAATGGTGACATCCAGCGCCGTGGTCGGCTCGTCGGCGATCAACAGCTTGGGCTCGCAGGCGATGGCGATGGCGATCATCACCCGCTGCTGCTGGCCGCCGGACAGTTCATGCGGGTAGGCCTTCACCCGTTTTTCCGGCTCCGGCAGGCCCACTTCGGTCAGCAGCTCCACCGCGCGCTTCTTGGCCGCGCCGCGGCTGAGGCCGGCATGCAGGGTCAGCGTTTCGACGATCTGCTCGCCGACGGTGAACACCGGGTTCAGCGAGCTCATCGGCTCCTGGAAAATCATGGCGATATCCTTGCCGCGCAGCTTGCGCAGCTCGGCCGGGCTCATCGCCAGCAGGTTCTTGCCCTGGAACAACAGTTCGGATGCCGGATCGATCAAGCTAGACTGCGGCGGCAGCAGGCGCATCACCGCCATCGACGTCACCGATTTGCCGGAGCCCGACTCGCCCACCAGCGCCACCGTGCGGTGGGCCGGAATATCGAAGCTGACGCCCTTGAGCGCCTCAAAGGTGCCGCCGCCTTCCTGGCGGAAACTCACCCGCAGATTGCGCACCGAAAGCAGGGGTTGGGTATTGCTCATGTGTTTATCCTCACTTCACTTTCGGGTCCAGCGCATCGCGCAGGGAGTCGGTCAGCATGCTGAACGCCGTCACCAGCACCGACATGAACGCCACCACCATGGCCAGTTGCCACCAATAGCCCTGCAGCAGCTCTTCAGGCACTTCGGCCAACATCGAACCCCAGCTCACCTGGCGCACATCGACGCCGAAGCCCAGGAAGGACAGGATCACTTCGTACTTGATCAGGCCCACCATCAGCAAGGAGAACTGCACCAGCAGCAGGTGGGAAATATTGGGCAGGATGTGAATAAACATCTTGCGGCTGCTGCTGGCGCCGATGGCGTCGGCGGCCTGCACGAACTCGCGCGAGCGCAGCTTGATGAACTCCGCGCGCACCAGGCGGAAGGTGCCCGGCCAGCTGGTCAGCGACAGCACCAGAATCACCGTGCCCAGCCCACGGCCCGCCACCGCGGCGAAAGCCAGCAGCAACAGCATGTCCGGCATGGCGGTGAACACGCTGTAGAACCACATCAGGAAATCGTCCACCTTGCGGCCGAAAAAGCCCGCGCTGGCGCCCAGCGCCGCGCCGATGACCACCGACAGCAAAGCGCCGAAGAAACCCACCGACAAGGAGGTGGAGGTGCCTTTGATGACCTTGTCCAGCAAGTCGCGGCCGCGGATGTCCGCGCCGAAGGTCAGCGACGGCTCCTTCTTCACTTCCGGCATCACATACTTGGCGCGGTTCTTGTAAGCCGCCTGGGTTTCCGCCCAGATCGGATCTTCTTGCGGCAACAAGCCCTGCAGCTTGGGCTCGCTGCCGGTTTGAACGGCGGATGCCGCAGCAACCGCTTTATGCTCTTGCTGATACAGGAAGGTGGGCGGCGCGTAAGACACCGCGATTTCATCATTCCAACCGCGGCCCGCCAAGCCCGCCCAGCTGGCCAGCGCCAGAACGATGAAGCCCGCGACGATCCACAGGCAGGCAAAGCCGATGCGGTCGCGTTTCAGGCGCTGCCATCCCAATTGCCACAGGCTGCGGGACGGAGCGGGTGCCGGCGCGGCGCCGGCGGCATGTTGCAAAGTCGTCATGTCGTCCCTCCCTTATTTCAACTGAACGCGCGGGTCGATTTGCTTGTACAGCAGGTCGGCCAGCAGGTTGAACACCATGGCCGCGGCGGCGATGGTGATGGTGATCGCCTTGATCACCGGGAAGTCGCTTTTATCGACCGCATTCAGCAACTCATTGCCCATGCCGGGAATGCCGAAGAAGCGCTCCAGCAGCATCGAGCCCAGCATCAGGAAGGGCAAGGACATGGTGATATTGGTGACCACTGGAATCAGGGCATTGCGCAGCACGTGCTTGAACAACACCTTGGGCTCGGACAAGCCTTTGGCGCGCGCAGTGCGCACGTAATCATGATTCAGCTCCTCCACCACGAAACTGCGATAGAAGCGCACGCTGGGCGCCAGCGCCACCAGCAGGCCCAGCAGCAAAGGCAGGGGCAGGTAAACCAGCAGATTGGCCACGGCGCTGTTATCGTCCCAGCCCATCACCGGGAACAAGTCCCAGGCGAAAGCCAGCTGATATTGGCCGACGATAATGTAAACCAGCGAGCTGACCGACATGGCGACCGTGCAGATCATGGTGACCAGGCGATCGGTCAGGCTGCCGCGGAAATACGCCACGGCCACGGCGATGGGCAAGGCGGTCAGCAGTTCCAACAACAGCAGGCTGCCGGCCAGTATCACCGAAGGGCCCACGCGATTGGCCAGCGTGGCGCTCACCGATTGCTGCGTGGCCCAGGAGTTGCCGAAATCGTAAGTCAGCACTTGCTTGACGAACAGCAGGAACTGCTCAGGCAGGCTCTTATCCAATCCGAGCTGCACCCGGATATTGGCCATGATTTCCGGCGTCAGGCGCTTGCCTTCCAGAATGAAGGTGGGGTCGCCGCCCACCCAGTTGAACAGCACGAAAACCAGCAGCATCACCCCCAGCATGGTGGGAATCATCTGCCATAAGCGACGAATAAAATATGCGATCATGATCGTCCTTCCTCCACCTCTTTAAAGTGAGGCGAAGCTGAATGAGCGGGGCTTAACGCTTGTCCACGTCCACGTAGCGCCAGAAACCGCCTATCGAATAAATCGGATGGCGCTTGAAGCCGGAGACATAGCTTTGAGTCAGTTCGTTGTACATCCGCGTCACGCTGTGCACTATCGGCTGATAAGCGGCGATCACGCGGTTCATTTTTTCGAACTTGGCCTCGCGCTCCGGTCCATCCGGCAGCAATCGAGACTCCTCGAAGGCGCGGTCAAATTCAGGCCGGCTGAATGCCGCCAGATTGCTGCCGCTGGGTATGGACTTGGACCACAACTCCACCATGCTGTCGTCGCCGTCCGGCATGGAGGCGGAGCCGCCGAGCGACCACATCTGCAGCTTGTGGGCGTAAGCGTTTTTCAGGTTTTCGCTCCACTTGGCAGCCTTGAACTGCACTCTTATCTTCAGACTCTCAAAAGTTTTCTGCCAAACCTGGTTGAACTGTTTGTCCAGCGCAGAGGGCTGAGTGGCTTGCACAATCAGCAAAGGCTTGCCATTGGGCAAGGTGCGGTAGCCATCCGGGCCTATCTTGTAGCCGAACTGATCCAGCAAAGCATTGCCGAGAGCCGGATCGAATTTCTGCCGGCCTTCAAAATTCGGGCTCGAACCAGGAATGCCTTGCGTGACGAAATTCTGCATCGGAATCGCTTGATTGGCGTAAAGCAGCGGAATCACTTCCTTTTCCACCGGATACGCCAGGGCGATGGCGCGGCGCAGCGCGATCTTGTCCTTGCCGTAGCCGCCAACCACCGGGTCCAGCATATTGAAGTAGGCATAAGTCACGTCCAGCGCCTGCGTATGCGATAGCTGAATGCCGCGTTTTGCCAGCGCCGGGTTCAAGGTGGTGACTTTAGGATTGGCGCTGTCGACATGCAGCGCGGTCTTCACCGCCGACTTGGGCAGGACGGTCCAATCCTGTTGCTTGTTCAGGAAAGAGAGCCAGCGCGGCTGCTCTTCCTCGATAATGCGGACTTCCACTCGACCGACCTGGGGCAGCGTCTTGCCGGCCAACTCCTTGGCGATCTTCTGATCTTCCGGATTGTCTCCCGGTTCGCCGTCAAATACTTCCTTGCGGTAATTCTGATTGGCCACCAGCACGATCTTATTGCCCGGTTTCCATTCCTTCAGCATGAAGGGCCCGGTCCCAACCGGGTGCGACATGGTGTCTTTGCCGTAGGCCTCGATCACCTCGCGCGCCACCGCGCCAAACTGCTTGGCTGCCAGCGTGTAATTGAAAATGTAATTGGGCTTGACCAGCGTCAGCCGCAAAGTGTAGCGGTCCAGCACCTGGATGCCGGAAATCGGCGCCTCATAATCGAACTTGCCGTTTTTGCTTGCTCTCTTGCCCGCGTCTTCCAGACCGGCAATCCAATCCGTCATCATATTGGCGACTGGCGAATTGACCACCGGATCGGCGAAGCGCTTGAAGCTGTAAGCGTAATCAGCAGCCGTCAGCTCGCGCTTCTTGCCCTTGAAGGCCGGATCATCGGCAAAGTAGATGCCGGGTTTGATCTTGATAGTGTAGGCCTTGCCGTCGGCCGACACCTCCGGCATGGCCGCGGCCGTGCCAGGCTTGACCTTCAGCGGGCGCGCCAGATAGTCGTAACGCAGCAGCGTATCGAAAATATTCTCGGTCACGCCCAGCGAATAGACATCGTTGACCTTGGCGGGGTCAAAACCAGTTTCGGCAACTGCGAAACTGACGCGGAGCACTTTATTAGGATCGGCCGCATAGGCGTGAGTAGCCAGCGAGGCGCCCAGGGCTAGCATGGGCAGCCAGGTCAGGTGCTTCATATAATTTTCTTCTCCTTCGTAGCGGGGTCGCCGGTTCCGGCTCCCCTCTTCTTTTACCTGTTCATCACGATTTCACGATGGACGGCGCGGATGAATGTATAGCCAACATGCCAATCAGATCAACAAAAAATTATCAAAACGGCATCAGGAAAAATCATTTGACTGATTTTTCCGCCTCAGCACCGCATCATGTTGCAGCGCGGCAGGCGCGGTCATACCAGCGCTGGGGCAGCAAACGGCGCAATGCCCAGTAAAGCTTGGTGGGGAATGTGACCCGATAACGGGCCTTGGGATGAGGATGTGTAATGGCTTGCCATACTGCCTCGGCCACCGCCTCGGCCGGCAAGGTAAACGGCGCGGCATGGCCCTCTTTCTTGAGGCGCGCCAATTGCTGCTGATAGGCTTCGCGATGAAAGCTGCCGTCGATATCGACGTTTTTCAGAAACCTGGCCAAGGCATTGGGGCGGAAGCGGCTTTCAATCGGCCCGGGCTCCACCAGCGACACATGGATATCCGTGCCGTGCAGCTCATGGCGCAAGGTATCGCACAAGCCTTCCATCGCGAATTTGCTGGCGTTGTAAGCGCCGCGCCAACGCATGGCGGCAAAGCCCAGAATGGAGCTGTTGAATACGATGCGGCCCCGGCCTTGCTTGCGCATGACCTTCATGACGGCATTGGCCAGCTCCCACGGTCCGAACAGATTGGTTTCAAACTGTTCGCGCATCGCTTGCCGCGAAATATCCTCCACCGCCCCCGGCTGGCCGAAACCGGCATTGTTGAACAAGGCGTCCAGACGACCGCCGGTTTGCGCCAGCAAATCCGCCAGGGCGCGCTGGATAGCCTCGCTGTCATCGACATCCAGCAACAGGCAATTCAGCCCTTCCCCCCGCAAACGCTCGACGTCTTCGTTTTTCCGGCAACTGGCGAATACCGTCCAGCCGCGCGCCTGCAGCAACTTGGCGGTATGGTAGCCAATGCCGCTGGAGCAGCCGGTGATCAAGATAACGGGGGACGCGTGCGCCATGACAAATTCCTATAAACTGAATAACATCGCGCCACCCTACACCATAGGCGATGCCGCTGGAACGCCCACATGACAAACACAGCGTCGCGGCACTGTCGTTTTGCCGCCGAATTGGACTAGAATGTCGGCCTGACACGCACGAGGAAGACCGCCATGGCAAAAGCCGCCAAAGCACCGGCCAGTTTCGAGACCGCGCTGGCTCAGCTGGAGGACATCATCCAGGCGATGGACAGCGGCGACCTGCCGTTGGAAACCGCTCTCGCTTCCTACAAGCAAGGCACCGAATTGATCAAGTTCTGCCAAGGCAAGCTGGCCGACGCGGAACAGCAGTTGAAAATCCTGGAAAACAACGAACTGAAGGCGCTGGATCTGCCCAATGGCCAATGAAACCTTCATCGGCTGGATGACCTCCATCCAGCAATTCATGGAACAGACGCTGGAACATGTGTTGCCTGCGTCTGAATGCGCCCCGCAAAAACTGCATGAAGCCATGCGCTACGCCACGCTGCAAGGCGGCAAGCGCGTGCGGCCCCTGCTGGCTTTCGCCGCCGGCGAGCTGGTGGGCGCGGCGCCGGACAACCTGGCGCGCATCGCCGCGGCAGTGGAAATGATCCACGCCTACTCGCTGGTGCACGACGACATGCCCTGCATGGACGACGATGTGCTGCGACGCGGCAAGCCCACCTGTCACGTGGCTTACGACGAAGCCACGGCCTTGCTGGTGGGCGACGCGCTGCAAACGCGCGCCTTCGAGCTGATCTCCACGCCCCTGCCCGGCATCGCGCCGGCCAGCCAGCTGGAAATCGTCCGCATCCTGGCCCATGCGTCCGGCCACGCCGGCATGGCCGGCGGCCAGGCGATTGATCTGGCCAGCGTGGGCCTGCCGCTGACGCTGCCCGAGCTGGAATTCATGCACATGCTGAAGACCGGCGCGCTGATCCGCGCCTCGGTGCTGATGGGCGCCACCGCCGGCCGCGAGCTGAGCCCGGCGGAAAAAGAAGCGCTCGACGCCTTCGCCAAACGCATAGGCCTGGCCTTCCAGGTGGTGGACGACGTGCTCGATTGCGAGGCCGACACCGCCACGCTGGGCAAAACCGCCGGCAAAGACGCCGCCCACGACAAGCCCACCTATGTGAGCCTGCTGGGCCTGTCCGAAGCCAAGCGCATGGCCAAAGACCTGCACGATCAGGCCTTCGCCGCGCTGGAGGGCTTCGGCCCGCAGGCGGACAGACTGAAACAACTGGCCGACTACATCGTCGCCCGCTCGTTTTGACCGGCCCGAGAACGCATAAACCGACAAGGGCGGCCAGACCGCCCGCCGGGCCACAGACTGCAGAAACTCAATATGTATCCGCTGCTTGAAACCATCCAATATCCCGCCGACCTGCGCAAGCTGTCGCGCAACCAGCTGCCGCAACTGACCCGCGAGCTACGCGACTTCCTGGTCGAATCGGTCAGCAAGACCGGCGGCCACTTCGCGTCCAATCTGGGCAGCGTGGAGCTGACTGTCGCCCTGCACTATGTGTTCGACACTCCGCACGACCGCCTGGTGTGGGACGTAGGCCACCAAACCTATCCGCACAAAATCCTCACCGGCCGCCGCGGCCAGATGCATACCATGCGCCAGCATGGCGGCCTGGCGGGCTTCCCCAAGCGCGAGGAATCGGAATACGACACCTTCGGCGTCGGCCATTCGTCCACCTCGATCGGCGCGGCGCTGGGCATGGCGGTAGCCGCCAAGACCCAGGGCATAGACCGCAAGTGCGTGGCCATCATCGGCGACGGCGCCATGACCGCGGGCCAGGCTTTCGAAGCGCTGAACAACGCCGGCGCGATGGATACCGATTTGCTGGTGGTGCTGAACGACAACGACATGTCGATCTCGCCCAATGTCGGCGCGCTGAACAACTACCTGGCCAAGCTGATGTCCGGCCGTTTCTACGCCGCCATGCGCGAAGGCTCCAGCAAGGTGCTGGGCATGGCTCCGCCCTTGAAGGAAATCGCCAGCAAGATGGAAGAGCACGTCAAGGGCTTCCTGACGCCGGGCACGCTATTCGAGGAGTTCGGCTTCAACTACATCGGCCCGATAGACGGCCACGATGTGGACGTTCTGGTGGACACGCTGAAGAACATCAAGAGCTTGAAAGGCCCGCAGTTCCTGCACATCGTCACCAAGAAGGGCCAGGGCTACAAACTGGCCGAGAACGATCCGGTCAAATACCACGGCGTCACCAAATTCGATCCCGCCAACGGTTTGGCCGGCGGCAAGGGCGGCGCGGGCAAGCCTCAATACACCCAGGTGTTCGGCGACTGGCTGTGCGATATGGCCAAGCTGGACAAACGGCTGGTGGGCATCACCCCCGCCATGCGCGAAGGCTCGGGCATGGTGCGCTTCGAGAAAGAACACCCAGACCGCTATTACGACGTGGCCATCGCCGAGCAGCATGCGGTGACCTTCGCCGGCGGCATGGCTTGCGACGGCCTGAAGCCGGTGGTGGCCATCTACTCCACCTTTTTGCAACGCGGCTACGATCAGTTGATCCACGACGTGGCGCTGCAGAACCTGCCAGTGCTGTTCGCCATCGACCGCGCCGGCCTGGTGGGCGCCGACGGCCCTACCCATGCCGGCGCCTTCGATCTCAGCTTCCTGCGCTGCGTGCCCAATATGATGGTGATCGCGCCGTCTGATGAAAACGAGTGCCGCCAGTTGCTGTACACCGCTTTCCAGCACGAGGGTCCCAGCGCCGTGCGCTATCCGCGCGGCGTCGGCCCGGGCGCGGAAATCCAGCAACAGATGACGGCCTTCCCCACAGGCAAAGGCGTGGTTCGCCGCCAAGGCAAGAAGATCGCCATCCTGGCTTTCGGCAGCATGGTTCATCCCGCGCTGGCCGCCGCCGAACAGCTGGATGCGACTGTCGCCGACATGCGCTTCGTCAAGCCGCTGGACGCCGAACTGGTGCGCGAACTGGCGCAAAGCCATGAGCTGATCGTCACCGTGGAAGAAAACGTGGTGATGGGCGGCGCAGGCTCGGCCTGTATCGAGGCGCTGCAGGCAATGAGCCTGTCCGTGCCGGCATTGCAACTGGGCCTGCCGGACGATTACGTGGAGCACGGCGACCCCGCCCTGCTGCTGAAAAACTGCGGCCTGGACGCCGCCGGCATCGAGAACAGCATCCGCCAGCGTCTGGCGCAATAATGGCCTCGCTGCCGCTGCCCAGCCTGGAAACCAAGCTGCAGCTGCATGCCAGCACGGCGCTGTCCTTGGGCAGCGCCGTGCTGTTCACCTGGCTGTGGCATGGCCTGGGCCTGCATAGCGCGCTGCCGCGCCAGGGCGAGGAATGGCTGGCTTGGGCGGTGTTCTTCTGGCCCATCAGCCGCACCATACGCCACATCATCCAGCGCCCCAGGCAAAGACAGCTGGGCGATTTGATCGGCCTGTACATCGGTCTGGTGCTGCAGTTTGCCGTGGTGTACTACTTGTTTGCGCTGCTGCTGACTCAGGGCACGCCGTTTCATGGCATGACTGCCTTGTATTCGCCGGGGGGCGAGCCCTTGCCCGGCTTTTATGGCCGCGCGGCCTTGCTGTTCCTGGACTGCTTCCATCTCTCCATCGCCACCGCCGCGACGGTGGGCTATGGCGACATGTACCCGACTTACTGGCCCATCCGCCTCCTGGCCGATTTGCAGATCATTTTCACCACCGCGCTGGTGATCATCGGTTTCGGCAAGCATTTTTCGACTCGCGACGCGGCATAGCCGCCCAGCCCAAAAGATCGAAAACAAAGAAAAAGCCGGATCGTGATTCGACCCGGCTTTTCTTCAACGCCAGCGCCTCAACGCTCGCGCTTGGCCTTCCACAGCACATCCGGCACGCCGCCTTCGCGATTCAGAAAACGCGCGAGCACAAACAGAAAATCCGACAAGCGATTCAGATAGCGGCGCAAGGGCATGGACAGGGCTTCCTCGCGCGCCAAGGCCACCACCGAGCGCTCCGCCCGGCGGCACACCGAACGCGCTTGATGCGCCAGCGCGGCGACACGCAAGCCACCAGGCAGGATGAACTCCTTGAGCGGCCCCAGCTCCTCGTTCATGAACGCCACCAAGCCCTCCAGCGCCTGCACGTGGGCATCGCCGATGGCCTGATAGCCAGGCACCGCCAATTCGGAACCCAGATCGAACAAGTCGTGCTGAATTTCTTCCAGCCACTGCGCCATGGACTGCGGCGGCGCGTCCGCCAACAAGAGGCCGATCACCGAATTGAGTTCATCGACATCGCCTAGCGCCTGGATGCGAACCCCGTCCTTGGCGACCCGGCTGCCGTCTCCCAGACCCGTACTGCCGTCGTCGCCGGTGCGGGTAACGATATTGGACAATCTATCACTCATCTTTCGCGTCTTCCCTGCTCGGCTCATTCGCCGCTTGGAGCGCCTGGCGCAGGCTCTCTTTCAAAGCGTCGCCAAACAACATTTCGTAGTCTTCTTTCAACTGATGCATCATGCCGGACAACATCTGCTTGGCCTGCACCTCGATGGCTTCCTGCAGCCACAAGGACAGCTCCAGCTTCATCCGCGGCAGCATCTGCTCATACAAGGCATTGAACAAGGCTTGCTGATCGTACGCCGGCTGAGCGCGCTTGGCGGCCGAACCGCCGGACATCGCCGCCACCTTGACGACGGCGACAGGCGCCGGCTCGACAAACTCAGCGGACTCAGACTCAGGCTCGGGCGCAGCCGCAGGCTCAGAGGCTTGCTTGGCAGCCTCTCCTCGACGCCCATCCAGCAACCCTGACAGCGCAGGCACATCCTCATCCGCCGGGTTTTGACCGGCGTCCGCCAAGGCCAGCGCAGCCGCTCCAACCAAAACAGCGCCAGCCCCTGCCGCGGCAGCCAGCTCAGACGATGCCGCTTCCGCTGAAGAGGCCTGCGGCTCAAGGCTTGCCTCATCCCCGATCGCCGGCTCCGAGCCAAGCGAAGCCTCCACTGGAGGCTGCTCCTCGACAGCTTGCTCTTCCACCAACTCAGGCATAGTGAGCCCAGGCGCAGGTTCGGCAGACGCTTCCCTATCAATGGCCGGCGCCGCTTCTATGGACTCTGATTCCTGCTGCGGCTCTGTAATTGCGGACTCTTCCGCCAACTCGGGAATCATCAGCTCCGGCACAGGCTCGGCTGCCGTTTCCCAATCGATGGCCGGCACGGCTTCAATGCACTCCGCTTCCGGCCGTGGCTCTGCAACAGCTTGCTCTTCCGCCAGCTCAGGAATCGTCAGCTCCGGCACAGGCTCGGCTGCCGTTTCCCAATCGATGGCCGGCGCAGCTTCGATGGGTTCGGCTTCGAGCTGCGGCTCTGCGATTGCTAGCTCTCCCGACAGCTCGGGAATACTCAGCTCTGGCTCAGGCTCGGCTGCCGCTTCCCAATCGATGGCCGGCGCAGTTTCAATGGGTTCGGCTTCGAGCTGCGGCTCTGCGATTGCTTGCTCTTCTGCAACCTCAGGAATAACTAACTCAGGCACAGGCTCGGCTGACGCTTCCCAATCAATGGCTGGCGTAGCTTCGATGGGTTCAGCTTCGAGCTGCGGCTCTGCCATTGCCTGCTCTTCTACAACCTCAGGAATAAGCAGCTCCGGCTCAGGCTCGGCTACCGTTTCCGAATCGATGGCCGGCGCGGCTTCGATGGGTTCGGCTTCGAGCTGCGGCTCTGCCATTGCCTGCTCTTCTGCCGACTCGGGAATCGTCAGCTCCGGCGCAGACTCGGCAACCGCTTCCCAATCGATGGTTGGCGCAGCTTCGATGGGTTCGGCTTCGAGCTGCGGCTCTGCGATTGATTGCTCTTCCGCAACCTCAGGAATACTCAGCTCTGGCGCAAACTCGGCTTCAAACGGCGTTGTCGCGGCGAAAGGCTCTGCCCCCATCTCTGGAATAGGCAAATCCAGAGTCGGCTCAGCAACAGGCGCCGCAGCCTGCATCTCTGGCTGGTCCGCTGGCGGCGCGACTATCTCGTCGTCAGTCTGCAGGGCCAGCTTCTCCTCGGCCAAAACACGTTCGGCCTCTTGCAAGACCTGGTCCCGCGTTGGCGCTGCTACAGACTCCGGCTCCGCCGGTTTGGCTGGCGTCAGCGAAGACAGCCACTCCAGATTATCCGGCTGCCTGGCTGGCGGCTCACGACCGATGCCGCCGCCCAGCACGCCGCTTGGGAGACTATCGATGGAAATCGACTGGAAAGCAGCCGGCTCAGCTTCAGGCTCTGCAGCCTCGAGCGAGGACGGAACAGACTCCGCCGCCGAGGGCATGACTTCCATTCTCGCCTCTTGGCCAGCCGCCATCGGCGCCTCGGCCGAATCCGGCAAGCGCGAGGCCGCCTCCACAACATCGGACCAACTTAGCTCCACCGCCCCTTCAGGCACGGTATCGCTCGCCGCTTCCGGCTCCGCCAACACGGACTCCAAAGCTGCGGGCATGGGTTCGATTGGCGCCTCGGACTTTTCAACAGCCTCAGCCCCTTGCTCCGGATTCGCCCTCGCGAACAAGGCCGCCAAACCGCCTTGGTCCGCTTCCGCGCTTGACGTTTGTCTCTTGGGCGATAAAACGAAATCCAGGCCGCCGTCTTTCTCGAGACTGGCATCCTCCAGCTCTAGCGACGGCAGGTTGGCGAAATCCAATAAGGGTGAAGTTTCGGCCGGCGCCGCCGCGGACTCGGGCAGCAATTGCTCCAGCGTCAGCTCGGGGATCTCCAGGCTGGCCTCGCCGGACTCCGCGCTGTCGCCCAGCTCGGTTTCCAACAAATCCAGTTCGCTGGAAAAATCGAACTCCGGAATCTCCAGCGTTTCCGCCGGGACATCTTCAGACAGCGTCGGCACGGCGGCTTCATCCACCACGTCGGTCAAGACCGGCAGGTTGAGATGGGACCAGTCAGCCTGATTGGATTGCGTCGACTCAGTCATGTTGGCGTTTGACTCATGTCGTGATGTTCGATAGCGCAACCGCGCTCACGGTAGGCACGGAAGCGCTCGCGAGCGGTCGCCAGCGATGCCGGATCCCGCCCCACTATTTCAAGAATGCGCTCAAACCGCTCAAATTCAAAGGGCAATTGCGGCCCCAGATTGAGCAAAACCGGGTGCGACAAGTCGTCCGGCAGCCTTGCGGTCAGCCAGACCGGCGTTTCGGCGGCTTCCGCCGCCTCAAGCCGGCAATGCGGCACAAAGCGGGTATCGCCGAAACTCCACAAGCGGTTGCTGAACACTTCTACGCTGCGCTCATCGTCCAGCCAGATCAGCAACCGTTCCCGCTTGCGTTGCACCGTATCCGCCAATCTGCAGGCAAATGCCTGCGGATCGGCGACATTGGTGTAGAAATCAATCCTGGTCATCTTCTGCCACTTCGGGCGCCTCGCGACGCGGACGGCCGCGGCGAACCACGTTGCCCAGCGCGATGTCGGCGCGGTCTTGCAGGAACTGCACCAGCAACGGCACCGGACGCGCAGTGGCGCCCTTGTCCTTGCCGCCCTTCCAGGCGGTGCCGGCGATGTCGAGGTGGGCCCAGTCGAAAGCCTTGGCGAAACGCGACAGGAAGCAGGCCGCGGTGACGCTGCCGCCCGGACGGCCGCCGATATTGGCCATGTCGGCGAACGGGCTCTTCAGCAATTCCTGATACTCATCCCACAGCGGCATATGCCAGGCGCGGTCGGCCACTTCTTCGCCGGCGGCCAGCAGTTCGCGCGCCAGGCCGTCCTGATTGCTGTACAGACCGGTGGCGATATGACCCAGCGCGATCACGCAAGCGCCGGTCAGCGTAGCCACGTCGATCACCGTCGCCGGATTGAAGCGCTCGGCATAGGTCAAGGCGTCGCACAGGATCAGGCGGCCTTCCGCGTCGGTGTTGAGGATTTCAATGGTCAGGCCTGACATCGAAGTGACGATGTCGCCCGGCTTGTTGGCATTGCCGTTCGGCATGTTTTCGCAGGCCGGGATGATGGCGACGATGTTCAGCGGCAGATTCATTTCCACCGCCGAGCGGAACGCGCCCAAAACGGTGGCGGCGCCGCACATGTCGTACTTCATTTCGTCCATGCCTTCGCCGGGCTTCAGCGAAATGCCGCCGGAATCAAAGGTGATGCCCTTGCCCACCAGCACGATGGGCTTGTCGTCCTTGTTCTTGGCGCCGTTGTGCTTGAGCACGATCAGGCGAGCCTCTTCCACGCTGCCCTTGGCCACGGACAGGAAGGAATGCATGCCCAGTTCGCCGATTTCCTGCGGCCCCAGGATTTCCACGCCGGCGCCGTAGGCCTCGGCCACCTTGCGGCCTTCTTCGGCCAGATAGTTCGGGGTGCAGACGTTGCCCGGCAGATTGCCCAGATCCTTGGCCAGCTTCATGCCGTTGCCGATCGCCATGCCGCGTTGCAGGCCCTTCTCGCCGTCGGCCAGATCGCTGCGGCGCGGAACGGCCAGCGTCAGCTTGCGCGGCTCGCGGGACGGCTCGTCCTGCTTGCTCTTGAAGCGGTCGAAACGGTAGAGAGCGTCCAGCGTCACAACGGCCGCTTGCTCGATCATCCATTCGACATCGTGTTTCTTGACTGTCAATTCGGTCAGATAGCTCACCGCCTCGGTCGCGGCAGTTTGCGTCAAAGCCTTGACCGAAGCGCGCACGGCTTCGCGGTACTCCTTGGCCCGGAAGTCGCGCTCCTTGCCCAGACCGACCAGCATCACGCGGTCGCAAAGCGTATGCGGCACCGAGTGCAGCACCAGCGTGGAGCCCAGTTTGCCTTCCATGTCGCCATGGCGGATCACATCGCTGATGAAGCCGTTGGAAATGCGATCAAGCAGGTCGGCGGCGAAAGTCAGCTTGCGCGATTCGTACACGCCGACGATGACGCAGGCGACGCGCTGCTTCTCCGGACTGCCGCTTTTTATGTTAAATTCCATAAGTACTCCGCTGTAGAACGAGTGTCGGCTGCCCTCCCCATGACGGCCTCCTAAGCTCGCTTAAGACAGATGGCCAGGCCGCAGGTGAAAGCAGGATTGTTGTTTGATCCGAATTTGCCGGAAATTGGCGCTTCAGGATTGTCTCTTCGAATTATCACAATGCTTCTCATAAAAAGTCAAAAAGGCTCTGAATAAATGGTTTTTCAAAAAAGCCTGACGCGCGAACTGACTTTCACCGCTTTGGGCGTGTTCGTCGTGCTATTGGCCATTATCGTCTCCACTCAGGCCATCAATTTGCTGGGCCGCGCCGCCGAAGGCCAGATCGCCAACGAGGCGGTCACCGCGCTGATCGGATTCTGGACGCTGGGCTTTTTTCCGGTTTTGATGATTTTGACGGTTTTCGTCAGCGTGCTGATGGTGCTCACCCGCTGCTGGCGCGATCATGAGATGGTGGTCTGGCTGTCCTCCGGCCTGTCGCTGAAGGACTGGATCTGGCCCATCATGCGCTTCACCGTCCCGCTGGCCGTGCTGGTGGCGGCCGTTACGCTGTTCGTCGGCCCCTGGGCGGACCAGCGCAGCCAGGATTACGCGGAGATCATCAAGCGGCGAGAGGAGATCTCGGCGATCTCCCCCGGAGTGTTCAAGGAATCGGCATCCTCGACCAAGGTGTATTTCATTGAAAACTATTCCGGCTTGAATAGCGCCGCCACCAATATTTTCATGCAGGACATCACCGACGGCAAAGTCAGCACCATTTTCGCCAAACACGGCTACATCTCCACCAAGCCAGACGGCGAGCGCGTACTGGTGCTGGAGGACGGCAAACGTTATGTCGGCGAGCCAGGCAAGGCGGATTATCAAGTCGGCGAATTCAAGCGCTACACCGCAGGCATAGGCGAAAGCCAAAACATCAATGGACCGGCCAGCAATCGCCAGTCCATCCCCACCAAACAACTCATAGGCAGCGCCAATCCGGATTACCGGGCCGAACTGGCCTGGCGCCTGTCCATGCCGATCAGCTGCATCCTGCTGGCGCTGCTGGCACTGCCGCTGTCGTATTACAACCCGCGCAGCGGCCACACGTATAACCTGCTGTTCGCCCTGCTGGCGTTTTTCGTTTATCAGAATGCGCTCACCCTGGCCCGGAACTGGATTTCCATGGGCAAAACCGGCGTCTGGTCGGTCGCGCTGGTGCATGTCTTGATGCTGCTGCTGTCGCTGGCGCTGCTCAAGCACCGCAATCGTCCCCAGATCCCGTTCGGCCAATCGCTGGCCAAGATGTTTGGCAGGAGCGGCCAATGAAACTGATTCACCGCTATATCGTCAGCACGCTGACGCAATCCACCTTGTTCACGCTGATGGCCCTGCTGGGTCTTTACGGCTTTTTCGATCTCTTGGGCGAAGTGCCCAATCTGGGGACCGGCAACTACACCTTCGGCGTGATGGCAGGCTATGTGGCGCTGCTGATGCCCGGCCATGCCTATGAGCTGATGCCCTTGGCGGTGTTGATAGGCGGCATGGTGGCCATGACCCAATTGGCCAGCTCCAGCGAATACACCGTGATCCGCACCTCCGGCGTCACGCTGAACCAGATAGCCGGCACGCTGGTGAAGTTCGGCATTGGCTTCGCCTTGCTGACCATCATCTTGGGCGAATTTGTCGCGCCCTGGGCCATGCAAGAGGCGCAGCGCAGCAAGCTGTCCGCCACCCACTCCATGGTGGCTCAGGAGTTCCGTTCCGGCATCTGGGTGAAGGACAATCAGAACTTCATCAACGTCCATGAAATGCTGCCGGACAATACCCTGCTCGGCCTGCGCATCTACACTTACGATGAAGATTTCAAACTGGTCCGCACCAGTTTGGCCGAGCGCGGCACCTTCATGAAAAACGAACACAGCTGGCTGCTGGAAAACGTCAAGCAAACCGAACTGGACCAGGATCACACCGTCAGCAGCAGCTACGCCACGCTGAAGTGGAAATCCATTGTCGAGCCGGGCATTCTGTCGGTTCTGCTGGTAGTGCCAGAGCAAATGTCGGCGATGAATTTGCTGACCTATATCGAACACCTGAAAAAGAACAAACAACAGACCCAGCGCTATGAAATCGCGCTGTGGAGCAAATTGTTCTACCCGCTGGCCTGCATCTCGATGGCGCTGGTGGCGCTGGCGTTCACGCCGCAGCAACGCCGCCACGGCCAATTGGGCATCAAGCTGTTCGCCGGCATCTGCCTGGGCGTGACCTTCTTCTTCATCAACCGCCTGTTCGGCCACCTGGGCTTGCTGTACGACTGGAACGCCATCCTGTCCGCCACGCTGCCCACATTGACATTCCTGCTGGGCGGCATCGGCATCATCGCCAAACAAGAAAGACGCTGACATGACGCTTGCGGCCACTCCTCTGCAACACTGGCGGCAGACGCTGGCCGACAAGCGCAACGAACTCGCCCAAGCCTACCGCATCGATCGGGACGCCACCGCCTATCTGCGCCACTTCAGCCTGGCGGTGGACCAGGCGCTGGCTGAGCTTTGGCGCGAGCAAGGGCTGGATGAAGCCGCCACGCTGGCGGCGGTGGGCGGCTATGGCCGCGGCCAGCTCTTTCCCTGCTCCGACATCGATATCCTGATTCTGCTGCCCGATCCCACGCCAGCCGACATCAATGACAAGGTCAGCCACTTCATCGGCCTGATGTGGGACATCGGCCTAGAGATCGGCCACAGCGTCCGCACCCTGGCCGAGTGCCTGCGCGAAGCGGCCGGTGACATTACCATCGAAACCAATCTGCTGGAAAACCGGCTGATAGCCGGCCCGGCCGAGCCATGGCAGCAATTGATCCGCCAGCTCGAGGCCCAGCGCGACCCCCTGACCTTTTTCGAAGGCAAGACGCTGGAGCAGCAGCAGCGCCACACCCGTCATTTCGGCGTCAGCAATAATCTGGAGCCCAACCTCAAGGAAAGCCCCGGCGGCCTGCGCGATCTGCACACCATTTTGTGGATCAGCAAGGCGGCGGGCCTGGGCGACAACTGGGACGCGCTGGTGCGGCGCGGCATTCTGACGCTAGCCGAATCCCGGCTGATCAAACACAGCGAAGAACAGCTGATCAAGCTGCGCATCGACCTGCACTTGCTGGCCAAGCGCAGGGAAGACCGGCTCATATTCGATCTGCAGCAGCAAGTCGCCCAAGCCTGGGGCCTGGAAGACACGCAGGCCAAGCGTGCCAGCGAACAATTGATGCAGCTGTACTTCCGCGCCGCCAAGACGGTGAACCAGCTCAACGGCATCCTGCTGCCCAATCTGCGCGGCCGCATTTACTGCCAGGTGCCGCGCGTCACCCAGCACATCAACGACTACTTCCACGCCGTGAACGGCATGCTGGGCATACGCGAAACCAATGTCTTCGACAAGCATCCCCACGCCATCCTGGAAGCCTTCCTCACCCTGCAGCGCCATCCCGAGCTGTCCGGCTTCGCGCCCAAGATGCTGCGCGGCCTGTGGCATGGCCGCAGCCTGATCAACGACCGCTTCCGCCAGGACCCGCGCAACCGCCGCACCTTTTTGCAGATTTTCCGCGAGCCCGCCGGCCTAACCCGCACGCTCAGGCGGATGAATCTGTACGGCATTCTGGGACAATACCTGCCCAACTTCGGCCAGATCGTCGGCCAGATGCAGCACGATCTTTTCCACGTCTACACCGTGGACGAGCATATCCTGATGGTGGTGCGTAATCTGCGCCGCTTCGCCATCAGCGCCTACAACCACGAATACCCCTTCCTGTCGCGGCTGATCAATGATTTCGAGCGGCCGGAAGTGCTGTATCTGGCCGGCCTGTTCCATGACATCGCCAAAGGACGCGGCGGCGACCATTCACAACTGGGCATCGCCGACGCGGAAGCCTTCTGCCGCGACCACGGCCTGAGCGAGGAAGACACCGAGCTGGCGGGCTGGCTGGTGGGCCAGCACCTGACCATGTCCAGCATCGCTCAGAAGCAGGACATCTACGATCCGGAAACGGTGCTGCGCTTCGCCGAGCTGGTGCAGACGCCGCGCCGGCTGGCCGCGATCTACCTGCTGACGGTGGCCGATATCCGCGGCACCAGCCCCAAGGTGTGGAACACCTGGAAAGCCAAGCTGCTGGAAGACCTCTACCACGCCACCTTGCGAGTGCTGTCGCGCGGCGGCGAAATCGACCTCGCCTCCGAACTGGAGGGACGCAAGAACCAGGCGCGCGCGCAACTGCGCCTGCACGCCATCCCCGATGGCGCCGAAGCCGCGCTGTGGGCGCAGCTGGATACGGTTTACTTTCTGCGCCATGAGGCCAAAGAGATCGCCTGGCACGCCCGCGCGCTGAATCGCCAAGTCAGCCCGGACGCGCCGCAAGTGCGCGCCCGCGTGGCGGACGACCATGAAGGCATACAAGTGCTGGTCTATTCGCCGGACCGGCCCGAGCTGTTCGCCCGCGCCTGCGCCTTTTTCGGCCGCACCAACTACAGCATCGCCGACGCCAAGGTCTACACCACCCGCCACGGCTACGCGCTCGACACGTTTCATGTTTTCGTGCCCGAGCACCACGACGGCGACTACCGCGACATGATCAACTTCATCGAGTTCGAACTGGCCGCCGCGCTGGCCGCGGACAAGCCGCTGGCCTTGCCGCCGCAGGGCCGCATCAGCCGCCATCTCAAACATTTCCCGATCACGCCGCAAGTCTCTATCCGCCCGGACGATAGGGACAACTTCTACATTCTGTCCATCGTGGCGGGAGACCGCCCCGGCCTGCTGGCGCGGATCGCCAAAGTGCTGGCCGACTATCGGCTCAATGTGCAATCCGCCAAAATCATGACGCTGGGCGGACGCGTGGAAGACTCGTTCCAGATCGCCGGCGGCGCGCTGAAGGACGACAAAACGGCGCTGGCGCTGGAGGCGGAGCTGATCGCCTCGCTTCGTATTTGAATAATACGTTTTGAATATCGCATGCTACTATTGCATTGCACAATGCAAGGAGCATGAAGTGAGCACCATCCTGCTGGACCTCCCCGACCAAATCGAAAGCCGTCGCCTGATCATCCGCAGTCCCATGCCGGGCGACGGCCCCGCCGTCCACGCCGGCGTCGTCGCCACGCTGGAACAGCTGCGCGCCTGGCCCGCCTCCATGCCCTGGGCCCAGGAAGAGCCTTCCGAAGAAGCCTCGGAAACCTTCTGCCGCCAAGGCCGCGTGGACTATCTGGCGCGCCATAACCTGCCGCTGCTGCTGTTTCTGAAAGAGGACGGCCACTTTGTCGGCGCCTCCGGCCTGCACCGCATCCACTGGAAGCACAAGCAAGCCGAGATCGGTTATTGGTGCCACCGGAAATGGCAAGGCCAAGGCCTGATCAGCGAAGCGGTGAAAGCCGTGGCTGATTTCGCCATGACTCAACTGCAATTCCGCCGCCTGAGCTGCCTGCCCGATACCTTGAACCTGGACAGCCGCCGCGTGGCGGAACGCGCCGGCTTCCAGCTGGAAGGCATACTGCGCAATGAGCGGATCGCCCCGGACGGCAGCATGCGCGATACCGCCCTATACGCCTTGACCAACTAAATTCTGAAGTTCGACCATGAAATCGCACAAGCTCATCGAACCCGCCGCCCACCTGCGCTATCACGACATTCCCGGCCATGGCGCGCCGCTCCTCATGCTGCACGGCATAGGCTGCGCATCCTCGTTCGACTATCCGCGCCTGCTGGCCGAGCCCGGCCTGGCCGGCCGCCGCGCGCTGCTGGTCGATCTGCTCGGTCATGGCTTCAGCGACAAGCCTGAAGACTTCAGCTACACCCCGCGCGCCCAGGCGCAAGCGCTGGCGCAATGGCTGGAGGCGCTGGACTTGCGCGGCTTCGACCTGTTCGCCCACAGCATGGGCGGCAGCGTCGCCATCGAACTGGCGACGCTGATGCCGGATCGCATCGGCCATCTGATATTGGCCGAACCGAATCTGGACAGCGGCGGCGGCGCTTACAGCCGCGCGATAGCCGCCTGGAACGAGGCCGACTACGCCGCGCTCGGCCACAGGGATAGCATTCAGGCCTTTGGTACGGACAATCCCAACTGGGCCGGCAGCATGGCCGTCGCCTCTGCGCTGGCCGTGCACCGAGCGGCCAAAGGGCTGATAGCAGGCAGCCCGATCAGCTGGCGAGAACAATTGTTGGCCTTGGCCATGCCGCGCTGCATCATCTTCGGCGAGAAATCGCTCCCCGACCCGGACACCGAATGGCTGCCGCAACATGGCATCGCCGTCCGCATCGTCGCAGACGCCGGCCATGCCTTGGCCTGGGACAATCCCGCGGGCCTCGCCGCGGCCATCGCTGCCGCACTGGGAGACGCGCCATGACGCCGCCTCTGATTGGCCACACGCAGCGGCTGCGGACAGTCGCCATGGCGCGTCGCAGCGCGTGTTGATCAAGGCTGGCTTTCATTTCAGCCATGAAGAAACCGCTCAACTGCATGGGGAGACGACCAGCGATCTGGTGCTCGTCTACGCCGCGCGCTAGTTTCAACTTTGACCATCACGCCCTTTACCGTTATGCTGCAAGCCTCGATGTGACGTTAACGTAAGTTGAAACATGCTCTACTTCGAAGACTTGCAGCCCGGCCAACGCTTTCTCAGCGGCGCGCATACGCTGAGCGAGGCTGAAATCATCGCTTTCGCCCGCCAGTTCGACCCTCAGCCTTTTCATACCGATCCGGAAGCCGCCAAGCAGACTTTCTTTCAGGGCTTGGCCGCCAGCGGCTGGCATACCAGCAGCCTGTCGATGCGCCTGGTCGAGCAGACGGAGTTGGGCCAGGCCGCCAATGGCCTGATCGGCATGCAGATCGACCAAATGCGCTGGCCCCAGCCCACGCGGCCGGGCGACTCGCTGCATGTGGAAGTGGAGGTGCTGGACAAGCGCCGCTCAGGCAGCCAGCCGGGGTTTGGCGTGGTGAAAGTCAAGTGGACCACCCGCAACCAGAACGGCGGCATCGCGATGCAACTGGAGTGCGCGATCTGGATGCAATGCCGCGCCCAAGAGCCCGGCGCCGCCGTCTAGAGCTGTCCAGGGAGGCTGCCCGCCTGAACGGCTAGCGGCTCGCTCCCCCCGCCATGTCCGGAAAATAGCGCTGGAAGATCGCCGGATACTCGCCGCTTTGCTTGAACTGATGCAGGGCCTTGGAAAAGGCTATGTCCCAATAATGTGTTGCAAGGGACGACCCACTGCCTCCTGCAAGCAGTGGCAAGGCTGCATGGTTTGCTGATAGCGCTCCAGCATCCGTCGCCACCCCAGATAGTTTTCAAGGTATTTGGTGGCAACCCCGTGGAATCGAGCCATCCAAAGCTTCAAGCGGCTATGGTAGGCATTCACATGCTGGATATGGAACGCCCCCTCGCGTACCCGCTGTCCCGTCTTGGCATGCACGACTCGATGGGTAATGCCATGCTGCCTGGCAAAGGTCGAGTACACCGCTGCGCCGTCCGAACACAGGATGGCGTCGCTATCCACCAACGGGGCTAAAGCCGCTTCCACATGAGCGCCATTGAGCTTCTTCAACTTGAAGTCCGCTATATGTCCCTCTCGGTCCTGCACCACCATGATGGGAATCTGATCCGGCCCGGTTCCCCGTGTTTGGCTGACGCCACCCCGCTGGCGCGGCGCGCGGGGGAGGCACCGCTGCCCTTTGAATGATTCCAGAATGAAGGTTTCATCTACTTCGACGATGCCTCGGGCTTGCGCCGCCAGATGGTCTGATGCGCGATGCAAGAAGCGATGCCGCCATAGGAAAGCCGTGTTCTTGCTGATGCCGCATGCACGAGCGGCTGCTCGCACGGTCAAGCCATCCTGCAGTGCTTGGGCGTAGCTCAGCCAGCGATCGGCCTTGCGCAATTTGGCTAATGGACTGCCCGACAAGGCATTGCAGGTCCGGTGGCACTGTTTGCAGCGATAACGCCGCAGGCCTCGGCTCCAGCCCCATAACGCCAACTGGTTGGCCTCGGCCTGGCAGTGTGGGCAAGCCGTCAGGTCAGGCAAGGCGTCCTGAATGGCGTCATGGTGAGTGGGATGTTTAAGCGCAGAAGACAGCAAGCTCCTCTGTTTGAGCGTGAGCTGATCCAGTTGGGCAAGAAAACGCTGAAAACTCTGGGCATCCATGGCGCGACTCCCGGTCTGCTACTGTATTCAGCATAGCTCCCAACACGGAATTGGGACATAGCCTTGGAAAAGGCCTCCACCGCCTGCGGACTTACCGTGCGCTTGCTGAAGATCAGATACATGGCATCCTCCTTCAACACCGATCCGGGCAGCTCCGCTATCTGCTCGCCATCAGGGATGCGGAAACGCTCGCGCGCGCCGTTGACCTCGCTGGCGACAACGTAATCGACCCGCCCCGCCAGCAGCTTGCGGAAGTTCGCGTCATCGTCCACCGACTCCTCATAGCCATGACGCGCCTTCACAAAAGCCCAGAACTCGGGCGACACCGCCGCGCCGCGCACCACCCCGACCAGCCGGTCTTTCAGATCGTCGAGCGAATGGAAGGCCAGCCGGTTGACGTTGTCCTTGCGCACGAACAACACCCAGCGGTCAACAGCCAGCGGCTCGTCCGGGTAGTAGCAGCGCGCTGAACGCTCCGCGTTGCGGAACGCGGAAAACAAGCCGTCGTTCTGCCCGGCAAACGCCATGCTTTGCGCCCTCGCCCACGGGTACTGGTGTATCTCCGCCGGCACGCCCATGTTTTCGAACACGCGGCGGATCACCTCGACGCTGAACCCAGGCGACTGGGGCTCGTTCACCATCTCATACGGCGGCCACTCATCCGTTCCCAACTGCAATGGAGCCGCCATCAACGCCGAAGACGCGCCCCACAAGACCACCGCCCACCCAAGCCATTTGCGCAACATGAAGCACTCCTTGGCAGCATGCGTCATGCCGGATGATGGCAGGCGCTCGCGCGGCGCATCGCCTGAAAACGCCGCACTTCATCATAGCCTCTGCGCCGTCGCGCGCCGCGAGCAAAAAGGCCCCGCCATCGCCTAGCGATATGCGGGGCCCTTGCTCATACCGCCTTGAGTCAGCGATAAACCTGGATCATCTCCACTTCGCGCAGGGACGACAGCGTGGTGCCGCCGGCGTAGCTGACCGACGATTGCAGGTCTTCCTGCAGCTCGCGCAGCAGCTTGCCTATGCTGCCCTTGTATTCGACCAGGATCTTCTTGCCTTCGACGTTGACGTAGGCGCCCTTATTGAACTGCGAGGCGCTGCCGAAGTATTCCTTGTAATGCTTGCCGTTGATTTCCACGATGTCGCCAGCCGACTCGTCGTAACCGGCAAACAAGGATCCCGCCATCACCATGGCCGCGCCGCAAACCAGCGCCTTGGCGATGTCGCCGTGCTCAACGATGCCGCCGTCGGCGATCACCGGCACTTTCACCGCCGCCGCGCAATCCTGCACGGTGGAGATCATCGGGCGATGGAAGCCGGTCTTGTTCTTGGTGATGCAAACGCGGCCGCCGGCGATGCCGGCCTTGATCGCGTCGCAGCCCCAGGCTTCCAGGTCGCGCGCCGCTTCGGCGGTGGCGACGTTGCCGCCGATCAGGAAGGCATTCGGGAAATGTTTCTTGATGTGCCGGATCATCCGCTCAGCCTTGACGCACCAGGCGTTGGCGACGTCCAGCGTGATGTATTCCGGCGCCAGGCCTGCGGCTTGCAACGCATCCAGCTGCTCGATGGTGTCTTCGTTGACGCCGACGCTGATCGAGGCGAACAGGCCCTTGGCTTGCATGTCGCGGGTGAAGGCCACCGCGTCGACATTGAAGCGGTGCATGGTGTAGAACCAGCCCTGGCGAGCGAAGAATTCGCAGGTCTCAGCCGAGACCACCGATTTCATATTGGACGGAAAGACCGGCATCGCAAAGCGGCGCGGGCCGAATTGCACCGAGGTATCGCATTCCTTGCGGCTATCCACCAGCGTGCGTTTCGGTACCAAGTATACGTCGCCGTAGTTCAATTCGGTCTTGATCATGCGTGATGCTCCCAAAGCAAAGTTTGAATGAAAATACAGGGGCCCCAAACAATAACGGGAGCCATGTCGGCTCCCGATTGCGCTGCTCCCTGCGACGCCTTTGCTTGGCTCGCACGCAGATACGTTGCAAATTTACGCCTCGACTTTTTCCACGTCAAGACTTTTGAAATAAAATTTTTTCACTTGTCGCACCAGGCGTGAGGATCGTCCCCCAGCCAGCGCAAGATCGGCTGCCATTCCTCGCGGTCGCGCGCGGCGCGCGAAATCGGCAAATCAAACAAGGACATGCCTTCCGCCGCAGCCTGGCCGTAAAGCTGCGTGTCGCGCAGCCAGCTCAGCACCGGCACCTCCAGCCTGTCCAGAAACTGCTCCAGCTCGCGCGCGAGCTTGGTGCGCGAGTCCACCCGCATGCCCACTACCGCCAACTGCACCTTGCTCTTGCGGATGGCTTTTTCTTCCAGCACTTGCTCAAAGAAGGCCTCAGTCGCCCACATATCGAAAGGCGACGGCTGCACCGGCACGATCACATGATCCACCAGCGACAATAAATTAGACAGTTTCTTGCCGTGCAAACCCGCCGGGCTATCCAACACCACCAGCTCGGTGCCTTTGGGCGGCCGCTTGGGTTCATTGGGCTCCACCTCCCAGCCGGCGATGCCCGGCAGATCGGGATGACGCTGCGACAGCCAGTGCAAGGAGGTCTGCTGGCGGTCGACGTCCCCCAACATCACCTTCTTGCCACTGGCTGCGAAATAGGCGGCTAAATTGGTGGCCAGCGTGGACTTGCCGCTGCCGCCCTTGGGATTGGCTATCAGAACCGACTGCACGACGCACTCCCCTGTCTTGAAATGGACAACAGACACTATACCAGAGCCATAGTCCTTGCCGGCGGCGGGATAAGCGGATAAGGTCGATTCGAAGGGAGAATGTATGAATCGTAGCTTTGACGCACTGCTGTTCGATATGGACGGCCTGATGCTGGACACCGAGCAGCTCTCGTGCGCGGCCACCCGCCTTGCCGGCCAGGAACTGGATGTCGAGATTGAAGACGCCATGCTGCTGGGCATGGTAGGCCTCTCCGAAGCCCGCTGCACCGTTTACATTGCCGAGCATTTCCAAAACGCCGAACTGGCCGAGCGGCTGCAGAAAAGCAGCCGGGCGCACTATCGCAGAATGCTGGAACAGGAATCCATCCCGCTCAAGCCCGGCATCATCGAGCTGCTGGAGTGGGCCAAGCAGCAAAACATCCCGCGCGCGGTAGCCACCTCCACCCGCCGCGCCATTTGCGACATCAAGCTGGCGAACAGCGGGCTGGCGCGTTTTTTCGAGCACACCGTAGCCGGCGACGAGGTGGTCCACGCCAAACCTGCGCCGGACTTGTATTTAGCCGCCGCCGACAAGCTAGGCATTTCCGCAGCGCGCTGCATCGCGCTGGAGGACTCGCCCTATGGCATGCAGGCCGCCCTAGCGGCAGGCGCGAGAGCCATCATGGTGCCAGACCTGATCGCGCCGGAACCCGCCCTGCGCGCCAGCGCGCTGGCGGTTTGCGACGATCTGCGCAGCGCGCTCGCGCTGATCCAGTCCCTCTGACGCAAAACAAAAGACGCGCCGCATAGCCTGCGGGCGCGCCCTTCGCCGTCAAATCCAGCGCGGCCGCTCAACCGTGGCCGCGAATGCGGGCTATCAATTCATCCAGCACATCCTCGGCCTGATCATGCCCCACCTGGCAGGTGCCCGCCGCCTCATGGCCGCCGCCGCCGTATTGCAGCATCAAGGCGCCGACATTGGTGCTCGACGTGCGGTTGACGATGGACTTGCCCACCGCGAATACCGTGTTCTGCTTGTTCACGCCCCACATTTGATGGATGGAGATATTGCAATCGGGAAACAGCGCGTAAATCATGAAGCGGTTGGTCGGATGGATCACCTCCTCATGCAGCAGATTCAAGACCACCAAGTTGCCATGCACCCGCGAACAGCGGCGGATCTGCTCCTTGGCCAGCGCCTCGTGCTCGCGATATAGCGCCACCCGCTCCTGCACGTCCGGCAACTGCAAAATCTCGTCTATCGAATGATTGCGGCAATAGCCTATCAAATCCATCATCAGCTGAAAGTTGCTGACCTTGAACTCGCGGAAGCGCCCCAGCCCGGTGCGGGCGTCCATCAGATAGTTCAACAGCACCCAGCCTTTGGGATTGAGGATTTCCTCGGTGCTGAACTGGGCGGAATCGGCCTTGTCCACCGCCTCCATCATCTCATCGCCGATATTGGCGAAAACCTGCTTGCCGCCGTAATGGTTGTACACCACCCGCGCGGCGGACGGCGCGCGCGGATCGATCACGTAATTGTCGACGTCGGTGGCGTTGCGCAGCGTTTCCGACAGATGGTGATCAAACACCAGATGCGCTTTGGCGACATAAGGCAGGTTGGTGGTGATGTCGTCGCCGGTGATGTCCACCTTGCCGTCCTGCATATCCTTGGGATGGGCGAATTTCACCTCATTGATCAAATTCAGCTCATTGAGCAGCACGGCGCACACCAAGCCGTCAAAATCGCTGCGCGTCACCAATCGATACTGTTTTTGCGACATTTCCCAGCCTCCTGTTCTTCCCGCCCATCACTCCGCTTGCTGAATCTCCACCGCGCCAGCCAGCTTGTCGCGCAGCAGGGCCATCTTGTCGCTCAAGCCTTCGTCCACCGCCTCGACACCCAAGGCGACTTTCTCCGCATACTGCTGCGCGACGACCCGCCACTCCAACTCCTGGCAGAGATGGCGCAAGCGCGCCTCGGCCGAAAAATCCACCGTCAAGCGCATCCCTCGCATCTTGCGCACCGGAATCAGCTCCGCCTGATCCAATGCCGCGTTGATAGCTTGGGTATAGGCCCTAACCAGGCCGCCCGCTCCCAATTTAATGCCGCCAAAATAGCGGACCGCCACCGCCAGCACATTGGAAATCTGCTTATGCTGCAATACGTTATACATCGGTTTGGCGGCGGTGCCAGAAGGTTCTCCATCGTCATCCAGCATGGAATCGCCCGCGCACAGCAGCACCGCGCAATAATGGCGGGCATCCGGCCATTCGCGGCGAATCGCCGCCAGCAGGACTTGCGCCTCCTCCCTGCTGCCTACTGGATAGACCAAACCGATGAAGCGGCTTTTGCGGATTTCGATTTCGGCGCGAGCCGGCGCGGCGAGCTGGAACATTCTGGCTATCCTGCTGTCTGAAACGGGCGGGCATTGTAAACCCGCGCGGGCCCATGCGGGCAGGGCAAAATCAAGCGGAAGGTCTAAACTGGAATCAATAGTCCAGTCCTGCCAGGAGAAACCGCCATGACTGCATTGCTGCTGCTCATCGCCATCGTCGGTTTGGCGGTTTACGTCAAGAAAAGCTGGCTGGACAGCGAGGAGACCATACACCTCTCCCACTTCCTTCCGGATATCGACCACGTATGAGCGCCGCCCGGCCCGCAAGACCATTGTCATCACCAACTTAAAGCGGGACAATGCCTGATAGCCGTTTAGCCGGGGACCTCACACTTGCAAGCCATCACATTCTGGCTGATCTGCGCCCTGGCGGCGCTGATCGCCGAATTCATGTCCGGCACCTTCTACCTGCTGGTCATCTCCGCCGCCTTCGCCTGCGGCGGGCTGGCTGCCTGGCTGGGCGCGCCGGAGCTGGCCCAATGGCTGATCGCCAGCGTAGGCGGCGCCATAGGCCTGATCCTTGTGCGCCAGCGCAAACGCCGCCAGCCGCGCCCGCAAGCCCTGCCTCAGGACGACCCGGACTGGGGCCGTCCTGTCTCCATCATCAGCCTGGCGCCGCCCCGACATGCCCGCATCCATTACCGCGGCGCGGAGTGGGACGCCGAGCTGCTGGATGACCAGCTGCAGGCCGGCGGCAACGGCTACATCGCCGGCCGGGATGGCAACCTATTCAAAATATCGTCGCAACAACCGGAATAAAAAATATGGAAATCGCCCTGATACTGTTTGTCGCAGTCGTTATTTTCATTTTCAAATCGCTGGCGGTGGTGCCGCAGCAGCATGCCTATATCGTGGAGCGGCTGGGCCGCTATCATGCCACCCTGACGCCAGGCCTCAACATCATCACGCCCTTTGTCGACCGCATCGCCTACAAGCACAGCCTGAAGGAAATCCCGCTGGATGTGCCCAGCCAGATCTGCATCACCCGCGACAACACCCAGCTGAAGGTGGACGGCATTCTGTATTTCCAGGTGACCGACGCCAAGCTGGCTTCCTATGGCACCAGCAACTACATCGTCGCCATCACCCAGCTGTCGCAAACCACGCTGCGCTCGGTGATAGGCAAGCTGGAGCTGGACAAAACCTTCGAGGAGCGCGACGACATCAATCGCAGCGTGGTGGCCTCGCTGGACGAAGCCGCCATCAACTGGGGCGTCAAGGTGTTGCGCTATGAAATCAAAGACCTGGTGCCGCCGCAGGACATTCTGCACGCCATGCAGGCCCAGATCACCGCCGAGCGCGAAAAACGCGCCCGCATCGCCCAATCCGAAGGCTTGAAAGTGGAGCAGATCAACCTGGCCACCGGCGCGCGCGAAGCCGCCATCCAGAAGTCCCAGGGCGAGATGCAAGCCACCATCAACAACTCCGAGGGCGGCAAGCAAGCGGCCATCAACCAGGCGGTGGGCGAAGCCGAAGCCATCCGGCTGGTGGCCGACGCCACCGCGGACGCGATCAACCGCATCGCCGGCGCCGTCCGCACCGAGGGCGGCCTGGAGGCGGTCAACCTCAAGGTGGCCGAGCAATACATCGCCGCCTTCGGCAAATTGGCCAAGGAAAACAATACCATCATCATGCCAAGCAATGTCGCCGACGTCGGCGGTCTGGTGGCCAGCGCGCTGAGCGTGGTAAAACAAACTAACCGATAAGCCCGAGGCCAGGGCTGGCGCGGCTTGAATATGCCGGCGTCAGCCCGCATAATCACCCGCATGAAATTTTTTACCGACCTTTTACCCGTTCTGCTGTTCTTCGGCGCCTATTGGCTGACCCGGGACATGTTCGTCGCCACCGGCTTCGCCATCGCCGCCACAGTTCTGATGGTGGCCTGGGCCTGGATCAAGCATCGCAAGGTGGACACCATGCAATGGGTGAGCCTGGGCTTGATCGTGGTGCTGGGCGGCGCGACGCTGTTGCTGCATGACAAACACTTCATCATGTGGAAACCCACCGTGCTGTACTGGGTGATGGGCGGCGGCCTGCTGATCAGCGACTTGCTGGGCAAGAGCGGGCTGCGCCTGATGATGGGCCAGCAAATCAGCATGCCCGATCCGGTGTGGCGCAAGCTGACCTGGGCCTGGACCGGCTTCTTCGCCTTTATGGGCGGGCTCAACCTGTTTGTCGCCTACCACTTCAGCGAAGACGTGTGGGTCAACTTCAAGCTATTCGGCGGCATGGGGCTGATGTTGCTGTTCGTCATCGCCCAGAGCCTGTTCCTGGCCAAGTACATCGAGGAAAAAAAATAATGCTGTATGTGATCCTGGGTCATGACGCGCCCGGCACGCTGGACAAGCGCCTGGCCTCCCGCCCTGCCCACCTCGCCCGGCTGCAAGCCTTGCAGGATCAAGGCCGGCTCAAGCTGGCCGGCCCCTGCCCCGCCATCGACAGCATCGATCCCGGCCCGGCGGGCTTTTCTGGCAGCCTGATCGTGGCCGAGTTTCCCTCGCTGGCCGATGCCCAAGCCTGGGCCGACGCCGATCCATACAAGGACGCCGGCGTTTACGCCAGCGTGGAAGTCAAACCGTTTCGCCAGGTATTCCCCGCATGAGCAGCACGATTGAGATGCTGGAAGCGGCGCTGCAGTCTCTGGCGCCGGACCACATCGACATTCAGGACGACAGCGCCCTGCACGCCGGCCATGCCGGCGCCAAAGGCGGTGGCGGCCATTATACGTTGACCATAGTCAGCGCTCGCTTTGCCGGCTTGGGCCGCATCCAGCGCCACCGGTTGATCTATCAGACGCTGGGCGACCTGATGACCAGCCGCGTGCACGCGCTGGCCATCCGCGCGCTCACTCCGGAAGAACTTTAAGATTCTACAAAGGGCAAACATGAAGCACTCCCGTATCGCCGCGCTGCTGCTGGCAGCTTCCATCAGCCTGCCGGCCGCAGCCGAATCCATCGCGGTCGTCAACGGCACCGCCATCGACAAGAGCGCGCTGGACGCAGCCGTCGCCAACGTAGTGCAAAGCAACGGCGGCAAGGTTCAAGACTCGCCTGAACTGCGCGAGCAACTGAAAGGCTCGCTGATCAACCGCGAAGTCATCCTGCAAGAGGCGGTGCGCCGCGGCCTGGACAAGCAGCCCCTGTTCACCAAGCGCCTGGATGAGCTACGCGCCGAACTGCTGCGCGACGCCCTGTTCGCCGACATCGCCGACAAGTCCGGCATCGGCGACGCGCAAATCAAGGCGCGTTACGACCAACTGGCCGCGCAAGTGGGCAACACCAAGGAAGTGCACGCCTACCAGATCATGCTGGTCAACAAGGACGACGCGCAAAAAGTCATCGCCCAGCTGAAGAAAGGCTCCAAGTTCGAGGACCTGGTCAAGACCCGTTCCATCGATCCGGCATCCAAGCAAAACGGCGGCGACATGAGCTGGGGCAATCTGTCCCAGATGGACCCCAAACTGGCCGAAGCCCTGCAGAAGATCTCCAAGGGCCAGGTCAGCGCCGAGCCCTACCAATCGCCGGCCGGCTGGCATGTATTCAAGATCGCCGACATCCGCGCCGCCCAAGTGCCGCCGCTGGAGCAGATCAAGCCCCAACTGGGCCGTCAGCTGCAGGAAGAAGCCATTGCCAAGGCCGTGGAAGAACTGCGCGCCAAAAGCAAGATCCAATAACCCGTCCTAATCAATCAGGAATAGAACAACATGCGTAAACTCCTGCTGACATCCGCCGTCGTCGCCGCCCTGGCTGGCAGCGCCATCGCCATTGCCGGCCCGACTATCAACGGCCAGCAGATCTCCGACGCCCGCATCGACGCCGTCGCGAAGATGATGGAAGCCCAGGGTCAAAACGTGACCCCGCAAGCCCGCGACCAGATCAAGGACCAACTGGTCACCGCCGAAGTGCTGCGCCAGGAAGCTGTCAAGCAAGGCCTGGACAAGTCGCCCGACTTCGCCGCCGAGCTGGCCAATATGCAAGCCATGGCGCTGGCCAACCGCCTGATCAAGAACTACGAGAAGGCCAATCCGATCAGCGACGAGCAACTGAAGGCCGAATACGACAAGCTGGTGGCTTCGGTGCCGGAAACCAAGCAATTCCACGCCCGCCACATCCTGGTGAAGAGCGAAGCCGAAGCCAAGGCCGTGATCGAAGCGCTGAAGAAGGGCAAAGCTTTTGACAAGCTGGCCAAGGAAAAGTCGCAAGATCCGGGCAGCAAGGCCAATGGCGGCGACCTGGGCTGGCAAGAAGCCGGCACCTTCGTCGCCCCGTTCTCCGAAGCCATGAGCAAGCTGGCCAAGGGCGAAGTGACCGCCAAGCCGGTGAAGACCGAGTTCGGCTGGCACGTGATCAAGCTGGACGACGTGCGCACCCAGCGCAACGTGCCGCCGCTGGATGAAATCCGTCCGCAGCTGACCCAACGCGTAATGGGCTCCCGCGTGGAAAAATACGTGAGCGACCTGAAGGCCAAGGCCCAGATCCAGCAGTAATCCGCCAAAAGCGCCAAGGGACGACATGCTGTCGTCCCTTTTTCTTTGCCATCGCTTGACAGCGCCAGCCGCTGCGCTTACCTTCGCCGGCATCGCTCGGCGCATGCGCCGTCATCCGCAGGCCCGCCTGCCCGATTCACCGGCCGTCCGACGGCCCCACCCAGCCACGCTTTGCGTGCGCCACACAGGAAAACTCATGACCATCATCGTCAACGGCGTTGAAATCAGCGAAGAAATGATCGCGTCCCAACTGGACCACTACGCGGACACCCCGAGCCCGCGCGACACCGCCATCCAGCAACTGATCCTGCACACCCTGCTGGTGCAAAAGGCCCAGGCTGAAGGCATTGAAGCCGCTGACGAACAGCAAGCCATCCAGACGCTGCTGGACCGCGAGCTGCAAATCGAGCCGGTTGACGAAGCCAGCTCCAAGGCCTTCTATGAGCAATACCCGGACCGTTTCAACACCGGCGAAAGCGCCGTGGCCAACCACATCCTGCTGCCCAAGGGCGAAGGCCTGGAAGCCGGCCTGATCAAGGCCAAGGCCGAAGGCATCCTGGCGGAAGTGCAAGCCACGCCGTCCCGCTTCGCCGCGCTGGCGCAAGAGCACTCCACCTGCCCGTCCGGCAAGCAAGGCGGCAGCCTTGGCCAATTCGGCCGCGGCCAGATGGTGCCGGAATTCGAACAAGCGGTATTCAGCACCGCCGCCGGCGACATCACCCCGCACCTGGTGGAAACCCAGTTCGGCTACCACATCATTCAGGTTGAGCAGCGCGAGGAAGGCGGCAAGATCGGCTTCGACGAGATCAAGGAACGCCTGCAGCAATACCTGAGCGACCTGGCGATGAATCAAGCCATGCACGAATACCTGAACGGCCTGGTGTCGTCCGCCCAGATCAGCGGCTACCAAATGACCGCTTGAGCCCCGCGACAGCGAAGCGCCAAAAAATGAAGCAGCGCCGGCATGGCCAGCGCTGCGCTAAAGCGCCCAAGCTGACAAAGGATCAACGAGCCGCCGGCGCCTTGCCGGCGGCTTTTTTCTTGCTGGCCGCATTCGTCACCGGCAGTTGATGCAGGCTGGCCGCCACCGGCTTGCTGAAGTTGTAGCCGTCGCGCCTGTCCCAGTTGATGGACCAGCTCATCACGCCGCGAAAGGTCGGATATGCTTGCGCCGGCTGAATGCTGCCGCAGCCCTTCTGCGCGGTCAGGCAGCTCAAAGTCTTGGCGATGGTGTCCGCGCTGACAAAGCCGGAGTTGGCCGAGCTAGGCCCGGACGGCACGCCCACGGCCACTTGGTCGGGCCTCAAGCCCTTGAAGCTGCCCGAAGCGCCGTTGGCGATGGGGAAGCCCTCGATCAGCATCTTGCTGCCGCCCACCAGCATGTCCACCGAACCTTCGGCCAGCGCCCCGGTAGAGTACGGCGAATACAAGCCGCCATTGTTGTAATACTGGACGTGAATCACCGACAGATCGTCGCGCAAGCCATCGATGATGGGCAGGTAAGCGCCCCAATTGCCGCCGAAAGCGACGAAGCCGCCCTGCACATAAGGATGCTCCGGCGCCATCGACAGATAGAAGCTTGGCCCTACCTTGGCCTTGAGCTGCTGTACCGCCGTGATCAGATTGTTGATGATGGGCGCGCCCACCACGATGCCGCTGCCGCTCTCCAGGTCCAGATCGATGCCGTCGAAGCCATATTGGCTGATGATGCCGTAGAGGCTGTTGACGAAATTCTGCACTTGGGTCGCGTTGTTCAAGGTCACCGAGCCATTCTGTCCGCCCAAAGACAGCACCACCTTCTTGCCCTTAGCCTGCAAATCCTTGATGTCCTGGACAAACTGCGCCGCGCTGCCCGCGGCCGGATCCAGCGTGAAGCTGACATTGCCGTTGCCCGCGTCATCGGCGAACGCCACCACCACCACATCCCAGTCGGCGCTGACCTGCGACAAGGGGAAGGCTGGCCCGCTGGGATTGGCGAAATCATGCCAATACCCGACCAACGCATGCTTGGCGAACGGAACCGTATTGCCCGGCGGCGGGCTGGGCGGCGTGGGCGGATTCGGCGGCGTCGGCGGGGTGGGATCGCCGCCCGAGCAGCTGCCGCCCGCGCTCCACAAGGTAGGAGAGGCGGCTGGGTTCCAGTTGGCGCCGACATAAGCCGTATGCGCCACCAGCGCCGTATAATTGGCGTTGCTGTAGCTCACGACATCGCCGGCCTTGTAAGTCGTGCCCTCCGCCCAAGCCGGGCAAGCCGCCGCCAGCGCCGTGGGGCCGTGCCCCAGCAATAGCCCAGCCGCAATCACGCTAAGTCCCCTCGCCATCATTCGCCGCATTTGCCGTCTCCTTGTCACAATTGGTATTTAATTGGTATTTCAGCGTATGTCACCATCAGCAAGTTTCAAGCATTAAATGTCAAGTAAATTTCAATCAATCAGTCACACTCGATTTAGATGTCAAATAATAAATTTTTGGCACTTATAATTTAATTGTCATTTTTGCAGCGAGATTTTATGATGCTACCTATTAGGACAAACACAGATCCAACTCATGAGACGCCATTCATTCCTATTTCCCGCCGCGCTATGCCTGCTGGCGGCCGCCAATTGCCAGGCCGCCGCGGCAACAAGCTTTGACGCCAAGGCTTGGCAGCATGACTTCCAACTGCTGAAACAAGAGCTGGAGAAACGCTACTCCCACCTGGCCTGGATGGCGTCGCCGCAAAGCGGCGTGGACCTGCCTGCGCTGAACCAGAAAGCGCAAGCCGCGCTGGCCGCGGCCCGCGACGATGGCGAGGCCCGCCGAGCGATTCTGGACTTTCAAAGCGGCTTCCATGACGGCCACTTTTCCTTGCTCAAAGCCGCCCCGCCCGCACCGGCGGCGGCCGCCGCGAGCGAGCCACCCAAACGCGACCCCGCGCTGGACTCGCCGCTGGATGGCTGCGCCGCCCAAGGCTATGTGCAAAGCAGCCGCATCAATTTCTCCCTGCCCTTCGAGACCTTGCCCGGCGTCAGGCTATTGAGCGACGGCTTGAGCCAGTCCATGCGCAGCGCCATCATAGACTTGGGCCCGAAAGGCAAGCTGGGCCTGCTGCGCATCGCCTCCTTCTCTCCGCACGACTATCCCCTGGCTTGCCAGCGCGCCTGGAGCGCGGTGTCGGCGCGCGTGGGACATTTCGACCCGGACCAGCTGTTTGGCGAAACCATGAAGCAGTGGTATGCCGAAACCGCTCAGCGCATGCGCGATCTGAAGGCCGCCGGCGCGCAGGCCCTGATTATCGATGTCGGCGACAATCCCGGCGGCAACGACAGCGGCAACAGCATGGCGCGACTGCTGGGCGCCAAGCCGGGCAAGGCCGCGCCGTTATGGATGACGCGCTCGCAAGCGGCTGAAAATTACCTGAAAGGATGGGAGGAAGACTTGAGCAGCGGCCTGCCGCCGGACACCACGCCGCAAGACAAAACCATTCTGCAGCCCTTCCTGCTGCAGGTTCGCAGCCTGCACACCGATCTCAAACAACATCCGCGCACCGGAATGGATTGGGCTTGGCGCGAACAGCGCGCTTTCAAGCCGGAAGCGCCCTACAGCGGACTGATGCAGACTGGCTACGCCTCCGGCTTGCTGGCGGAATTGGAAGCCGGCCGATACTCTCAGGCGGTGGCGGAAAATCTGTTCTGGCCCGCCCTCGCCTTTCAAAGCCAGGCCGCCTGGCCTGGTCCCGCCTATGTGCTGACCGATGGCAAATCCTATTCCTCGGCGGAAATGTTCGCCGCCACGATACAAGACAATCGCCTGGCTAAAATCATCGGCGCCAAGACCGGAGGCGACGGCTGCGGCTTCATGGGCACCAACCTGCCCTTGACGCTGCCCCACTCAGGCTTGCGCTTCCGCATCCCGAATTGCGTGCGGCTAAGAAAGGACGGCAGCGATGAGGTTGCGGGCATCCAGCCCGACATCGCCCTGCCCGACATGCCTGGCGCCAGTCCGCGCGCCAAGGCGCAGAAAGTGCTGGACATGATAGAAAGAGACCTCGCGCAGCCTGGCGGACAAACGTCATAAACGCTCGAACTTGCGCGAACATTTGCTAAGCTGAAGTCATTATCCGCCCCCAAGGAGCGTGACATGGCTCTCACCCCCGCGCAGATCCGTCTGGTGCAGGAAAGCTTCGCCAAAGTCGAACCGATCGCCGACCAGGCCGCCCAGCTGTTTTACGACAAGCTGTTTGAGTACGCTCCGGACCTGCAGACCCTGTTCCAAAACGACATGGCCCGGCAACGGCAGATGCTGATGTCCACGCTCAAACTGGCCATCGCCGGCCTCAACGATCTGGATCTGATCGCGCCGGTGCTGGCCAAGCTGGCCATCAAGCATGTCGATTACGGCGTGCAGCCCGGCGACTACACGCCGGTCGGCAATGCCCTGCTGTGGACACTGAAGCAAGGGCTGGGGGCGGAGAACTGGACGCCGGAGCTGCGCACCGCCTGGGTCGACACCTTCAGGCTGGTGGCGACGACGATGAAGCAAGCCGCCTACCCCGAGTTCCAAAGCCCGCAGCACGCCGAGGAAGAGTAGTCGCGACAACGCCCCTGCGGCATAAGCCGACAGGGGCGTTTTCATGGCTGGATTGATTCCCGCCTATCTCAGCGGCAGCTTTCCGGCGTGCAGAACAAGGCGTCGTCGCCCGCCTCGGCCAGCTTGGGCAGGCGCTCCGCCAGGGCGGCGGCCAGTTGCTCCGGCTTGCCGAACCAGCCGGACAACTCCAGCCGCTCAAGCTTGCCGTCCTGTTCCAACACCGCCGACGGGAAGCCGCGCAGGCCCAGCCTGGACATCAGCTGGCGGGTTTCGCCTATATGGCTTTCCGCCTCTTCGCGCGCCGCTTGCCAAGCTTCGGCAAAGCGCGCCGGCTCCACGCCCAGCTCAACCGCCAGTTGGCTCAACACCGCGAATTCGGCGATGCGCTTGCCTTCCTGGTAGTGGGCGCGCTGGATGCGGGCGAGCATGGCCAGAGGTTCCAAACCCAGCTTGCCCGCCGCCAGCACCGCGGCGATGGCCGGGTTGGACGCCAACGGCGCGCCGATGTCCTTCAGCAGGCCATTGAAGTAGGCGTCGCCGAAAGGCTGGCCGCTCATCTGGGCGATGCGCGCGTCGTGCGGCATCACATAGCCCCGCCAATCCGGCGTGATGGTGCGGCCCTCGGACTCGTCTATCATGCCGCCGGCGTGCATTTCCACGCTGACGCCAGGCACCGCCGCCGCAGCCTTCAGCAGCGGGGAGGCGCCGTAGCACCAGCCGCACAGCGGGTCGTAAAAGTAATGCAGTTTCATCGCGCTCTCGCTTACCACTTCATTTCGCCCTTGCGCACCTTGGCGCCCAGTTCCAGCGTGGACACTTCGGCGGCTTGCGGATAAGCCTGCTTCATCGCCTCGATCAGCGCGCCGCTGTTGGCGGTGGCGGCGTTCTTGGCTTCGAAGGTCTTCAGGTAGTCGCGGGTGTAACGGATGGCGGATACGTCCATCTTGTCGCCGGCAATCATATGGCCTGGCACCACCGTTTCCGGCTTCAGCGCTTCCATGTCGTCAAGCTGCTTGTACCAACCCTTGCGCTCGGCGTCGTTCTGGGTGTCGGCCGTCCAGACGTGCATGCCGGAATAGACGCCTACATTGCCGACGATGGCGCGGATGGACGGAATCCACACATAGCCGCGATGCGCCATCACGCCCTTGGTGTCGCGCAGCTCCAGCGCCTTGCCTTCCAGCATGATCTTGTCAGCCTTGATTTCGGTCGGCAGCAACGGATTGGCCTGCGGCGCGTTGGCGCCCATCTTCGGGCCCCAGAACGCCACCTTGCCCTTCACATTGCCCTTGATGTGGGCCAGCACTTCCGGCGCGGCCAGCAGTTCGGCCTTGGGGAAGATCTGCTTCAGCACTGAAGCGCCGAAGTAGTAGTCCGGGTCCGCCTGACTGACATAGATGGTCTTCAGGTTCTTGCCGCTATCCAGCACGCGGGCGGCGATGCGGTAAGCGTCGGCGCGGGTGAAGCCGGTATCGATCAGCACGGCGTCCTTATCGCCGGTCACCAATACCGAGGAGACGTTGAAGCTGTTGCCGTCGGCGTTGTAGACGGACAGCTTGAGGTCGCCTGCGTGAGCGAAACCAGCGGCGGCGAGAGCGGCGGCGATCAGGGTTTGACGAATCATGGTGAAACTCCTTAAGTCTTTAAGCCGGCGCCCGCCGGCGGGTTGCACTGCGTTTCAGTGAAGATGCGCACACTATAAGCTCAACAATCGAACTAATAAATCGATTAAACTGCACATTATTGTTTCTTATTTCAAACATATAAATGGACAGACTCACCGCCATGCAAGTCTTCGCCGAGGTGGCGCAACTCGGCAGCTTCACCGCCGCCGGCGACAAGCTGGACATGTCGCGCCCCATGGTGACCCGCTACGTCGAGGAGCTGGAGCAATGGCTGGGCGTGCGCTTGCTGCAACGCTCCACCCGCAAGGTCACGCTCACCGACGCCGGCCTGGCCTGCCTGGCGCGCTGCCAGCAAATGCTGGAGCTGGCCGCGGAAGTCCGCGCCGACGCCAGCCAGCGCGACGGCCAGGTGCGCGGCCTGCTGCGCGTGGCCGCCAGCACCTCGCTCGGACTGGCGGTGCTGGGCGAAGCGGTCGCCGCGTTTTGCGAGCGCCATCCTCAACTCAGAGTAGACCTGCAATTAGGAGATAGAACGGTCAACCTGATTGAAGAAAGAATAGACCTCGCCATCCGCATCACCAATGAGCCCGATCCCGGCCTGGTGGGCAGGCGGCTGTGCGACTGCCGCTCGCTGCTGGTGGCCTCCCCCGCCTACCTCGCCGCCCATGGCGTGCCGGCACAGCCGCAAGCGCTGGAAAGCCACCGCTGCCTCAGTTACAGCAACTTCGGCCGCAGCGAATGGCGGCTGACGCGCGGCGCGGAAGAGGCGCGCGTGCGGGTAGCCGGCAATATCAGCGCCAACGAGGCCAGCGCGCTGCTGGCCGCCACGCTGGCAGGCGCCGGCATCAGCATGATGCCCAGCTATCTCGCCGCCAAACCGGTCCGGGCCGGGGAGCTGATCGCGCTGCTACCGGACTGGCAGCCGCCGCTCTTGGGCATACACGCGCTCTACCCCTCGCGGCGCTTGCTGCCGCTATCCTTGCGCAGCCTGCTGGATTTCCTGGTGGAGCGTTTCGGCGGCCAGACCGCGCCGTGGGACGCCGCGTAAGAGCGGGCCTAGCCGCGCGGGCTGACATCGGTAATGAGTACGGCACGGGGCCCTGGAAGGACGGCCCTCATGCCGGCTGATGGTTTAAATATCTCATTAAAATGCAAGCAAACCCCGCCCGACAGCCCGCAAGAGCATTGCCGGCCCGCCGCGAATCGCCTAAGCTCAGCTACATAAACCATGGCGCGGACAATCCGCGCCGGCAACAACCGAACTAGAAAGTGGACTTACGCCGATGTGCCAGCTGCTGGGCATGAATTGCAATACCCCGACCGACATTCTGTTTTCTTTTGAAGGCTTCCATCGCCGCGGCGGCCTGACCGACCATCACGCCGACGGCTGGGGCATCGCTTTTTTCGAGAATAAAGGTTGCCGCGTCTTCCTTGACGACAAGCCTTCGGTGGAATCGCCGGTGGCCGACCTGGTGCGGCGCTACCCGATCAAGTCGGAAAACGTCATCGCCCACATCCGCAAAGCCACGCAGGGCGAAGTCAACCTGGCCAATACCCACCCGTTCATGCGCGAAATGTGGGGCCAGTACTGGATCTTCGCCCACAACGGCAATCTGGAAAGTTTCGCGCCCGAGGACGGCCAGTTCTTCCATCCGGTCGGCAGCACCGACTCCGAGCGCGCCTTCTGCTACCTCATGGAAAAACTGCGCGCCAAATGGGCGCAAGCGCCGGAGCTGGCGGCCTTGTTCGAGGAGGTGGCGCGCCTGGCGGCCGAGATCAGCGGCAGCGGCGTGTTCAACTTCATGCTGAGCAATGGCGAGGTGCTGTTCGTCCATTGCTCCACCCATTTGCACTACATCATTCGCCGCGCCCCGTTCAACACCGCCCATCTGGTCGACGACGATGTCAGCGTGGACTTCGCCACCGTCACCACGCCGCGCGATCAAGTGGCGATGGTCGCCACCCAGCCGCTGACCGACAACGAGCATTGGACGGCGCTATCCCCCGGCGAGCTGATACTGTTCCGCGACGGCGCGCCGCTGATGATACGCAAGCCGGACTGACGCCCCACGCCGATTGGCGGTATGCTGAAGTCCGGCCTATTCCGACGGACCCGCCATGAGCCGTTTCGACTTCAGCCAACCGCCTTTCGACAGCCTAAGCCCCGCCGAGCGCGACGCGCTGGAGGCCAAGGCCGACATCGTCTACTTTCCCGATGAAGCCCAAGTGCTGGGCCCCGGCCAAGGCCCCGACGCGCTATTCGTCATCATCAAGGGCGTAGTGGCGGAACTGGCGGGCGACGAAGTGGCCGCCCGCTACCACCCCGGCGACAGCTTCGACGCCCGCGCCCTGGCCGCGGAGCAAACGCTTAACCGCTTCGTCGTCGAGGAAGAGGCCCTGCTGCTGTCGCTGCCGCGCGAGGCCGTGCTCCGCCTGACCGCCAGCAATCCGCGCTTCGGCGCGTTTTTTTTCGCCGACGTTTCGCAAAAACTGGGCATGCTGGCGCAGCGCGCCGGCAACCGCGAGCTGCAAACGCTGCTTACCGCCACCGTGCGCGACGCCGGCTGCCGCCAGCCGGTTTTCGTCGATGCCGACGCCAGCATCCGCGACACCGCGGCGGCGATGAAACAGAATCGCAGCAAGTCGGTGCTGGTGCGCGCCGGCGACAAGCTCGGCATCTTCACCACCACCGACTTCCGCGACATCATCATCGATGGCGTTGACAGCGGCGAGCCGGTGGGAAGGCACTGCAGCTACACCCTGCTCAGCATCGACATCGACGACTTCCTGTTCAACGCCCTGCTGCTGATGACCCAGCGCAATCTGCGGCGGCTGGTGGTGACCGAACAGGGCCAGCCCAAAGGCATGCTGGCCCAGGTGGACGTGCTGTCCTACTTTTCCAACCACTCCCACCTGATCGCCCAGCGACTGGAACGCGCGGAAACGCTGGATGAGCTGGCCGACATCGCCGGCCAGATCGACCGGCTGGTCCGCATTCTCACCGGCCACGGCGTCCGCCCGCCGCAACTGGGCAAGCTGGTGGCCGCGCTCAACGTCCGCCTGTTCGCCCGCGCCTGGGGCATGATCGCGCCGCCCGATCTGCTGGAAAACAGCTGCCTCCTGGTGCTGGGCTCGGAAGGCCGCGGCGAGCAGATACTGAAAACCGATCAGGACAACGCGCTGCTGCTGCGCGACGGCTATCGCCACGCCAAGCTGGAGCAAAGCTGCCTGGAGTTCTCCGCGGCGCTGGCCCGCTTCGGCTACCCGCCCTGCCCCGGCGGCGTGATGATCAGCAATCCCCCCTGGCGGCTCAGCCAGTCCGAAATGCGCGACCGCATCCACGACTGGCTCGCCCGCCCCAGCGGCGAGGGCATGATGCAGCTGGCAATCTTCGTCGACGCCGAGGCGGTATGCGGCGATGCTTCGCTGCTGCGGCAAAGCCAGGACTATCTGCGCAGCCGGCTGCAGGACGACGCCAGCTTCTTCTCTCGCTTCGCCCGCGCCATCGAGCAATTCGACACGCCGCTAGGCCCGTTCTCGCGGCTGAAAACGCGCGAGCACGAAGGCCGAGAGGCCTTGGACCTGAAGAAAGGCGGCATTTTTCCGCTGACGCACGGCCTGCGCGCGCTGGCGCTGGAGCATGATATCGAAGACACCAACAGCGCCGCCCGCGCCCAAAGCCTGGCGGCCAAGGGATATCTGGAAGCGGCGCTGGCCGCGGATATCCAGGACGCGCTGTCCTGCCTGTCCCAACTGCGCCTGGACCATGGTTTGCGCAGACTGGACGCCGGCTTGCCGGCCGACAACCTGCTGGAGCCGGAAACGCTGGGCACCCTGGAGCGCGACTTATTGAAAGAGGCGCTGGCGGTGGTGAAACGTTTCAAGGCGCAACTGCGCCATCATTATCGCTTGGGCAGCTTCTGATGCTGCTCCGCCTCTATCGGCATTACTTGCGCACCCGGCTGCGCGATCCGGCATGGATGCATTTGTTCGATGAGCATCCGGACGAAGTGGTCAGCCTGGACTGCGAAACCACCAGCCTGGACATCGCCAAGGCGGAGGTTTTATCCATCGCCGCGGTGCGGCTGCGGGGCAACCGCATCCTGCAAAGCGAGGCGCTCAACTTGCTGGTCCGTCCTGACAGCGCGCCGGAGGCGTCCAATATCGCCATCCACGGGCTGCGACGGCGCGATGTGGATCAGGGGCTGCCTCCGCGAGACGCCGTCACCCGGCTGCTGGACTTCATCGGCGGCCGCCCCTTGCTTGGCTACTACCTGGAATACGATGTGGCGGTGCTGAACAAGCTGGTCAAACCGCTGATCGGCATCGGCCTGCCGCAACGGCAAATCGAAATCTCCAGCCGCTATTACGACTACAAGTTCAAACAACATCCCGGCGCGCACATCGACCTGCGGCTGGGCGAGCTCTACCGCGACCTGGCCATCCCGGCCCCGCCGCGGCATGACGCCTTGAACGACGCTCTGGGCGTGGCCATGCTCTACCAGGCGCTGCGACAGCGCGGTTTCGGCTAAGGGCCGCTATCCCCTGCTTTTTCGTCGCGCCGCCTGGCCATGCGGCTTGCGCCATCTACGTCGACACGCCCTGGCTCAAGACCTCTGTTGAGGTTGGTTCACCGGCCTAAGTGCATGCCATCATATTTGTAAACATTTGCCCTTTCCCACCATCTCAAACTGGCACGCCGCTTGCTCTTACCCATCCAGCCAAGCCCTTGTTCCGTAAAGAAAAGCCCAATAAAGGCCCATTCAAGCGGGAAAAGCGGCAGGCACCGATGGCAAGGCGGCAATGCTTGCCGGCAACAAGCTTGGAAATTGCCGGTTTGCCGCCAGGACACGAGCTGATCCGTGAAAGCTCTGCCCCGCAAACTGTTCTCAAGGAGAGGCAACATGTCTGTCAGCAACACTGATACCAGCAGCAACTATTGGCAGCAAATGCAGGCCATGCGCCAGCAGCGCCGCCAAGATTTCGGCACCATGACCAATGACATTCAGCAAGGCAATCTGAGCGGCGCCCAACAGGCGCTGGCCAGCCTGCAACAGCTGAACGGCAGCAATGGCAACTCATCGTTCAGCTCCCAGCTGAACAATGCCATCAGCGCGACTTCGGCGACCTCCGCGACTGCCGCGACCTCAGGCACAACGGCCGCCAGCAGCACCGACCCGTACGCCGCGGCCAACAACAGCACGGTTTCGGGCACCAGCGCCACCAACGGCGGCAGCTCGGTGTCATCGCTGTTCAACGCGCTGGGCCAAGACCTGCAATCCGGCAATCTCAGCCAGGCGCAGCAAGCCTATCAACAGCTGCAGCAAACCATGCAGGCGGACGGCACCCAGCAAGGCCAGCAAGCCGGCGGCGGACACCACCACCATCACCATGGCGGCGGCGGAAACGAACAGAACGGCGGCGGCCTGCAAAGCCTGCTGAACGCAGCCAACGGCAATCAAACCTCGACCGGCGCCACCGGCTCGACCAGCACCGTCAACAATACCCAGCAGCTGCAGGCCGCGCTGAGCCTGTATCAGGCCAACACCGGCACCAACGATATCTCCAGCCTGTTGATGTCGATGTCGGTCTAAGCCCGCCCCTCGCTGCCAGGAGGGAAAAACAGCGCAGCATCACCCTCGCTCCAGGCCCGGTCAGTCCGGGCCGTTTTTTTTTGCATGCCTCAATGAAACGGCGCCAACAGGCGGCGCATTTCCTGTCGCCCCGCATACGAGTCGCAAGCTAGCCGCAAACGCAGCATGGCGGCCGCATCGCGCGACAAAGGGCTGGCCCGGGAGACATAAATGGCCAGCGATTGCTCGGTCAGACGAGACTCGGCCAAACCGCGCACCTCCCCACCCTGCCCATCCAGAATATTGCCGCAGCCAGGGCGCACGCATATGGTCGCGTCCAGACGCCCCGCCTCCAGCATGCGGATTCCCTGGCTCATATCGCTGATCAGCACTTTTTTATGCGGCACCGCGCGGTCGAAATCATCCAGGGTCCGGCTGCCTCGCAACTCGCCCACCGCCATGCCGGAAAAGCTGCTGGCGGCATCGCGTTTGGCGCCGGACGCAGCTCGGTAAAGCAAGGACACCTTGACCGATCCGATAGAACAGATGGCGATGCCGTACTTTTCCCGTTCCGGCGTGGGAATGCCCAGATTGATGGCGTTCTCACCGGTCCGCATGCCGTCTATCACCCGCAGATAGGGCCAGGACTCGGCGGTGACGGCAAACCCGGCCTGATCCGCCAGAAAACGGACGAAATCCGGTCCCACCCCTCTATCGGTGTCGATGATGCCCCAGGGTTCCACCGCCAAGGTGAAAGAGCGGTAATGGGCGGGCTCCCCTCGCGCGGCAGCCGCGGCCAGCGCGAACACCCAGGCAAACAGGCTTATGCGGCGCATCATCCTGCCTCATACATGAAAGCGAGACACCGCGGCGCGCATTTCGCCGGACAAGGCGCTCAGTTGTTGGGAGGCGTCGGCGGTTTGGTCCGCCGCCAGGCTGCTCTCCTCCGAGATCTGGGCGATCCGCTCCAGCTGTTGCGCGATGGAAGTGCTGGCATCGGCCTGTTCGCCTATCGCCGAGGCGATTTCGCCCACCAGCGCCACCGCCTCCCCAGCCCGTTCGCTGATCTGCATGATGGTCTTGCCCGCCTCCTCCGCCGACTGCTCGCACCCTTGGGCATTGCTCACCACCCCCTCCATGCAGCTGCCCGCGTTGAGGGCCTCTTGCTGCATGGCCTGTATCATGCCGCTGATTTCCAGCGTCGCCTGCGCGGTGCGCTCCGCCAGCTGCCGCACTTCGTCGGCCACCACGGCGAAGCCCCTGCCCATCTCTCCGGCACGCGCCGCCTCGATGGAGGCGTTCAAGGCCAATAGATTGGTCTGATCCGCCACGCCCTTGATCACCTCGGTCACCGTTCCAATCGCCGTCACCTGGCCGCGCAGCTTGTCCACGGTGGACGCGGCATCGCGCACCGTCTCCACCGAAGCGCGGATCTGGCCGACCATCTGCAGAATCACCTTCTCGCCCGCCTCGGCCAGTTTGCCGGAGTCGCGGCTCAAGCTGCTCGCCTCGCGCGCCCGGTCGCGGACATGCGCGATGCTGACGGTCATCTGCTCCACCGACGCGGCCATGCTGGCGCAAGCCTGCGACGAGACCCCTGCGCTGTCGGCCAGGCCGCCCGCCGTGCCGCGCAAACCCGAGGCCGCATCCGCCACGCCGCCGACCAGCCGGCTCACCTCGGCGAAGCTCTGCTGCAAAGTGGCGAGCAAGGCATCCATCGCCAGCATGGTTTCCGCGATTTCATCGCGTCCGGCCGGCAACATCCGCCGGGTAAAGTCCAGCTCGCGCGCCACACCCTCCACCGCGTCGCGCGCCTCGCGCAAAGGAAGGCTGATGGAGCGCTGCAGAATGAAGCCCGCGATCAGCAATACCGCCATGCCCAGGCCTATCACCAGCAGCATGGACTGCCAGGCGCTGGCATAGCCGCTTTCCGCCTGCTCCCTTTCCCGGCTCGCGTCATCGCGGCTGGCCTTCACCATGGCATCCACCAGTTCGCCCATGGCGCCGGCGGCGCCGTTGATCTTAGGGTTGTAAACCGGGGGAGGATGCTCTGGATCCGCCTTGGCGGCGGCGATCAAAGGCTGCACGGCTTCGACGTACTCCGCCAGCCGGGCCTGGAATTGATCGTCTTTGCGTTGCAGTTCGTCCGACAAGGGCAATTTGTGATACGCGTCCAGCAACTGGCTTAAATTCTCCCTATGCTTGTTCAGCAAATCTTCAGCCTTCTGCTTGACCGCAAGGTCCCGGCTAGCCAATAAGCGCACGGTTTCCAGCCGCATGCTGGTCAGTTCGCCGCTCAGGCTGCGCGAAATGTCCACCTCGGCCAGCGACACATCGTCTAGTTTGCGCAACTGTTGCTGGATCGCCTGCATCCTCGCCAAGCCGATGCCGCCCAGCAGCAGGAAAACCGATACCGACAAGACAATCAAGACGGCGATCCGCCATCCCACGCTTAACCTGGACACCATTGCCAACCTCCTGCCCGCGCCGCGCAGTGATACTTATTCGTACATTCTAGATCACGAAGCAAAATCGACTGCGCCGCGCGGAAGCGGTATCATCCAGGCACGCCATTCGCATAACCCCGCCAAACGCCATGACCCGCCACTTGCCTCGCGCGCTGCAGCACATCCTGTTTAATCTCCGCGGCGGCTTCCTGGTGCGCCCCTTGATCATCGCGCTGATCCTGGGCTTTGCCGGCGGCTGGCTGTCATGGCTGGAGGAGCTGCATCCCCGCATCAGCGCCTGGCTGCCGGCAGCGCTCTTTCCCTCTCGCGGCGACCCTCAAGTGGCGCAGGTGATCTTGTCCGCCATCGCCACCTCCATCATGACCGTGGTATCCATCGTGTTCGCCATCCTGCTGATGTCGCTGACGCTGGCATCCATGCAATTCTCGCCGCGCATCATCGTCAGCTTCTCCCGCGACAAGGTCACGCAAAGAACGCTGGGCATCTTCCTGGGCACGTTCTCTTATTGCATTGCGGCGCTGCCGGCGGCGCGCGCTCATCCCTACGCGTTCACGCCGGTGCTGTCGGTGTTCGGCGCCATGATGCTGGCCGTCGCCTGCGTGGTGGGGCTGCTGTTTTTCATCCATCACATTTCGCGCGCCATCAGCGTCAATTACATCGTCGATCGCATCGCCGCGGAAACGGAGCAGGTCATTCATGAGCAGATGCCGGAGCGCTTCGAGCCTTCGCTCTGGCCCAGCGGATCGGCGCAGGGCGCCGCGCCTCCAGACGCGCCCATCGCCAACCAGGCTTCCGGCTACATCCGCTTCATCGACACCGGCAAGCTGGTCAAATTGGCCAAGGCCCATCAACTGAAGCTGCGCGTGGCGCGTCGCGTCGGCCAGTTCATTCCGGCAGGCGTGCCCTTGCTGCTGGCCTCGCGCCAGGAAAGAATCAGCCCCGCGCTGGCCAAAGCCCTGCTGGCCGCCTGCGATATCGGCCCCAGCCGCACGCTGCAGCAAGACGTGGAATTCGGCGTGCTGCAGATTGTGGATATCGCCCTGAAAGCCATCTCGCCCGCGGTGAACGACCCCACCACCGGCATTTGCTGCGTCGATCAGCTCAGCCGCATCCTGTGTCTTTACGCCCAACGCAGCGCGCCGCAGCGGCTGTTCTTCGACCCGCCCGGCGTCGTGCGCGTCGCCGTTCCGGCGATGGACTTCGAGGCCTTGCTGGAGTCGGCGTTCGAACAGATACGCCATTACGCGCAAAGCGATATGGCCGTCAGCCTGCGTCTGCTCGCCGCCCTCAACGATATCGCCTTTGTCTCAGTGGGAAACGAGCGCCGCGCCGCCTTGCTGGCGCTTGGAGAACGCACGGTCGAAGGCTGCCAGGGCAGGCTGGACGATGGCGCCGCGCTGCGTTTGCAAGCTCGGCTGGATGCGTTGCGTCAAACTGTCGGCACAAACCCTGTCGAAAACCAGTAAAAAAGCAAGTAAAAACCCTGTAAAAAATGGCAAACGCATGGCAGCTGCGGTAAAATGTTTTCGCCTACATTTTATTTACATCAGGTCATCCATCATGAAAGCCGATCCCGACGGCCCCAGTCCGCGCAATCTGGTGCAATTCTGGCTGAGAAAACTTTCCGGCTCGCGATGGCTTTGTTGCATAAATAGGCTTCGGCATGCAAAGCCCCTTTCCCCGGACGGATTTATGGCATGCGCACCGTCATCGGCGTCCCGAGCCGCGTGAAGCGGTTCAAGATCGCCGCTCGCACTTGGAGCTCTGCGACTTGACGGTCGAAGTCCCTTGCCATTACCCGCTCGCCCAGCAGCTTGAAACAGCGCATCTTGGTTTCCACCAGGCTGCGGCGATGGTAACCGCTCCATTTCCTCCAGATCGCTCGACCCAGGAGCCGGGTAGCACGCAGTATCTCGTTTCGGACATGGGCGCCCAACCGATTTTCCTTCCACGGCTTGGCATTCTTTCGGGTAGGAATCACCGCCTCGGCTTTTCGCTTGGCAATCGCTTCATGGCAGCCTTTGGTGTCGTAGGCACCATCGCCACTTACTGCAGCAATCCTTTCCCCCGCGGAAATCTGGTCCAGCAACTCCGGCAACATTGGCGCATCGCCCACCGCGTTGTCGGTCACTTCAATCGCCCGGATTTCCAGCGTCTGCGCATCAATGCCCAAATGCACCTTGCGCCACTGACGGCGGTACTCCGCGCCGTGTTTCTTCGTTTTCCATTCGCCTTCACCCAGCATCTTGATGCCGGTGCTGTCGATCAACAGGTGCAGCCCGGTCGTGGTTGGACGGCAAGGAATGGCCACCTGCAAATGCTTTTGCCGCCGGCACACGGTGCTGTAGTCCGGCGTCAGCCAGTCCAGCCCCGCCAGTTTGAGCAGGCTTTGCACCATACCCACGGCCTGTCGGAGCGCAAGATTGAACAGGCATTTGATCGTCAGGCAGAACTGAATGGCGGCATCGCTGAAAGTCGGTGTCCGTCCACGTTTGCCGACTGCAGAGCCATGCCAGCGCATGTCACGGTCCAACCAGATCATCAGCGACCCACGCGCCTTGAGCGCAGCATTGTAGGTCTTCCAGTTGGTGGTCTTGTACTTGGGCGGGGCGGGCTTGCTCATGCCGTCATTCTACCCCGCCTGCTGGGAGGGTGATTTGTGCAACAAAGCCGCTCGCGATTAAGCATTCAGGACAGATCGCATTACGAGCCCATGCAAGAAGAAATCCTGTTGAATTTGATGATCGTCTGCTGCATTCTGCTACTCGCGCTGTTCACTTATCTGCACCGCTAGCCCACGGTCCGCGGATGGTTCGCGGGCCAACTTCCCTTTCCCCACCTGAACCAATCGCCAAACGGCTGGTCATCGTTGTGCCGCTCCAAGCAAATATGCATTCAGAACCAAGGAAGCCTCATGATGAAATTGTCCATGCTGTCTTTATGCGCCGCATTCGCCTTTAGCTTGCCGGCCTTCGCCGCCGAGCAAGCCGCCCCGGAGAATCTGTTCACGCTCCCGCTGGACGCGTTCCAGCAAGGCAAGCAAGCCAATCAGCGCGTCTATCTGAAACCCGGCGTCGATCTGAAAAGCTACCACGCGGTATTGCCTGAATCGCTGCTGTTCTTGCGCCAGGCCAAAAATGGCCAGTGGGAGCTGCTGAAAGCCGGGGACGAAAACGCCATCGCCGCCTATTACCAGCAAAAGCTGCGCAGCGAGCTGGCCGCAGCCGGCGTGCCCATCGCCGATGCGCCGGCTCCGGGCGTGGTCCGGCTGCGCGTGGCGATGACCAGCGTGGAGCAGGACCGCCCGGGCGTGGACGCAGTGGACCTGCTGCCGATCAAGGCCGTGTTCAACCTGGCCCGTCTGGCGGCAGGCAAGGAACCCTATCTGCTGAAGATAGGCAGCATGGCGCAGCTGGAAGACTCCCAAGACGGCAGCCTGCTGGCCGGCACCGTCAACCTGCGCCAAGGCGGCAAGAGCAAGACCAAGGAGCAGCAGGTTTCGCTGGACATGCTCAAACCGCTGATGGACGACTGGTGCAAGCAAAGCGCCCAGCAACTGGCCTCCCACCTGGGCAAAGCCCAATAATCGGCAAGCCGGCCGGACCCGAAAAAGCGGACAGGGCAAGCACAATGCTTGCCCTGTCCGCTTTTCCAACAACAGCGCCGCGTCAAATCGGCTTGCGCATGAACACGCTGTAAGGATCGTCCAGGTAGTCGCCGAACGGCAGGCAGAAGTCATAGCCCGCGCGCTGATACAGTCCGATGGCCTCGTGCTGATGGATGCCGGTCTCCAGCGCCATGCTGCCGCAGCCGCGGGCCCGCGCCTGGTTCTCCAGGAAATCCAGCAGGCGTTTCGCCACCCCCATGCCTCGAACGGAGGGGCTGACATACATGCGCTTGAGTTCGCCGTATTCCGGCTCGCACCAGACCGCGCCGCAAGCTACGGCCACGCCGGCGGCATCTCTGGCCACGGCGAATGCGGCTTCTGGACGCATCAACACCGAGACATCGACGCCATGATGGCTTTCAGCCGGATAAAGAGGCTTCTGATAAGCATCCAGCGCCTCGATCAGCGCCAGCGCCTCAGGCTGGTCCGGCTGCTCCAGCTCAATGGACACAAGCGGCGGCGCGCGCCCGGCGAGCAATTCCAAGTACCCCTCGTCCAGCAGGTCGGCGTCGCCGATGTCCAACTGCCGCATCCAGCTGCGGACTTGCTGCTGGGCGGCCACCTTTTCCGACTCGTCCGAGCATTCGATCTCCAGCTTGATGAAGTCGCCCAAACCCTCCACTCTATCCAAGTGCGCCCGGCCGCCGTCCAGACGATACGCCAGCCGAGACTTGCGCACCCGGCCCGCCAAGCCGCAAGCCGCGGTTAAGAAGTCGGATTGCGCCGGCCCTGTCGCTGGGTCCTTACGGTAATGAATCAGCTTGCCTCCCGCTCCGCCCTGCGCGCGCAGTTTGAAACGGCCGGCCGCGCTGGCGAAATAACTGTCGTCCTGCCAGAAACTGCCTATTCTCTCGCCGCCTAAAGCCTCTATTCGCTTAGCCAGCTCCTTGAGATCTCTCGCTCTTGCCTTGATTTCGATATTGCTTGCCACACTTGCCGCCTTGCTTGTTCTTGGCATCGCGCCCTCGCCCCTCCTCGCGCTGCGCCGTCTGCATCGGCGCGCCCTGGCTCTGGCGCTCTTCGAGGTTTTGTTCGCAACGCTTAATTGGAAATGCCCATCTTGCTGCGATATTTGACGAAGCCGCGCTTGGCGTCGCCCTGAAAGCCCGAACGCTGGAAAAAACGGTGCGCCGCCTCGCGCCTCGCCGAACTCAACAACATCATCTTGCTGCAGTCTGCCTGCACGCACAGCCGCTCCGCTTCGCCCAGCAAGGCCTCGCCTATGCCCTGGCCGCGCCGGGATGCCTTCACCACCACATTCTCCAGCACCGCGAACGGTTGCGCCCGGAACATCACATCCTCGCAAAAACCGAGCCAGGCCGTGCCCGCCACTTCGCCATCCGCCTCCGCCACCAGCACCTTGGTCGAACTCCCCCGCGCCAATGCGTCCAGCCTTGCCGGTTCGACCCAGACGGCGTCATCCCCGGTCAACTCCCGATACAGCGCGGTCAGGGCGCCGGCATCGCATCCTTTGGCCAAGCGGATCAGAACAGGCTTACTCGCCATAAGATGCACCATTTTTGAGCATGACCGCTGCCACCTCCGCCGGCAGAAAACCCACCTGGTGAGACCACTCCCGCGGCAACGCGCATCGATCTATGCGCTCCGCCCCAAAAGCGAGGTGAACGGCATCGATATCGCAAGGCGAGCTGTCGGGACGCTTGCCCTGCTCGCCCTGAGCCGACAGCCAGCATAAAAACAAACCTTCCCAACGCTGAAAAATCGCCTCGAAACGCATCGCCTCCCGCGCCAGCGCTTCCACGCATTCCTGCCGCCTATGCCGCAAGGCTTCCATCCATAGGGCCGCGCGCGCCTCCTTGCCGGGCTTCACCGCGAAACACGCCATCTCGCTTGCATGCGCCATGTGTCCTCCAATGAAAAAGCCCGCTTCACATGCAAGCAGGCCAAGTTCGCACCATACGCACAAAACCAAACAATGCCAATGCGCTTATTGCGTGGCTTTCTCCAATCCCATCCGGGCATCGCCCTCCAGCCAGGACTTGCGCCAGCCCGGCACCGCATCGGCGCTCATCGGCCTGGCGATCCCATAGCCCTGGGCGTAGCGGCAGCCGAGGTGGCGCAGCAAAGCGCCGTGCTCCAGCGTTTCCACGCCTTCGGCAACCACCTTGATATTGAATACCGAAGCCAGCTGGATCACGCCCTCCACGATGCGCCGGTCCTCCGTATTGCCCAGCATGTCCCGCACGAAAGTCTGATCTATCTTCAAGGTGTCGACCGGCAGGCGCCGCAGATAGCTCAGCGAAGCGTAACCGGTGCCGAAATCATCCAGCGCGAAACGCACCCCCAGCCGCTTGGTCTGCTCCATCGCGGCGATGGTCCGCTCCATATCCACCTTGGCCGTGCCTTCCTGCACCTCGATCTCGAGATGGCCGGGTTGAACGCTGGGATAGCGCGCCAGCGAGGCGGCGAGGTTGTCGTGGAAAGCGGGCTGCAACAAGCAGCTCAAGTTGACATTGGCGCTGACGCTCATGCCGAAGCCGCGCTCCGCCCAATGGGCGATCTGGCGCAGCGCCGCGTCCACCACCCACATGCCGAACTCCATCTCCAGATCGTTGCCGTGCAAGTGCGGCAGAAAATCGGCCGGCTCCAGCAAGCCCTGCTGCGGGTGATTCCAGCGCACCAGGGCCTCCAGACTGATCACGTCGCCATTGAACAAATCCACGATAGGCTGATAGAACAACGCCAGCTCGCCATTGCCCAGCGCCGCCCTCAACTGCTCCAGGAATTCCCGGTGCGCCTGGGCCTTGCGATCGCCTTCCGGGTCGAACAGCTGGTAGCGGTTCTTGCCGGCGTTCTTGGCGACATACATCGCCTGATCGGCATGGCGCAACAGGGTATCGGGATCGACATTATCCTGCGGATACAGGCTGACGCCGATGCTGGCGGTCACCGCCACCATCTTGCTGCCAAGCTGAACCGGCGACGCGACCGCGTCCAGTATTCTGTCCAGCACCAGCATGCACTCCTCGGTGCTGCCGATATCGATCAGCAACACCACGAACTCGTCCCCGCCCAGCCTGGCCAGCGTGTCATCCCCTCGCAGCGCGGCTTTCAGTTGATTGGCGACGGCGATCAGCAATTGATCGCCGGCGGCGTGGCCGTAATGGTCGTTGACCTCCTTGAAGCCATCGAGATCAAGAAAGCCGACCGCGCAGGACTTGCCGCTGCGCGAAGCCCGCACAATGCTTTGGCGCAGCCGGTCCGACAACAGCCGCCGGTTCGGGATGCCGGTCAGCGCGTCGAAATTGGCCACGCGGTCCAGCTCCGCCTCATGCTGCTTCAACTGGGTAATGTCGGAAAATATCCCGATATAGTGCAGCACCTGGCCGGCGGCATCCCGCACGACCGACACTGACAACAGCTCCGCGTACAATTCGCCATTCTTGCGCCGATTCCACAGTTCTCCGCTCCAGAAATCGCGCCCCTGGATCGAGCCCCACATCTCATCGTAAAAAGCGGCGGGATTGTGATCAGAAGACAGGATGCTGGGCTTCTGGCCCAGCACCTCGTCCATGCTGTAGCCGGTGATGCGGGTGAAGGCCTTGTTGACCTTGGTGATCACGCCGTCGGGGCTGACGATCAGAATGCCTTCGTAGCTGCTGTCGAACACGACCGCGGCCTCTTTCTGCGTCTGCTCCAACACTTTGCGCTCGGTAATGTCGGTATGGGTGCCCGACATGATCAAGGGTTCGCCGTCCTCGCCCCGCTCCACCACCCTGCCTCGCGACAAAATCCAGCGCCAATCGCCGCCTCGGGTCCGGCAACGTATTTCCACCTCGTGGCTGGGCGTCTCGCCGCTCAGATTCCGCCGGATGGACTCGCGGGCCGTGCCTCGGTCTTCTGGATGAATATGGTCGTACCAATTTTCCGCGGTGACATGCATTTCGCCGGCGGCATAGCCCAGCATGCCTTCCCAGCGCGGGCTGACCTGGAAGCTGCCGGTTTGCAGATTCCAATCCCAAAACCCCTGGTCCGAACCATCGATCACGCGCGCCAATTGTTGCTCGCGCTGCCGCAGGGCTTGCTCGGCCTTGCGCTGCTCGGTCTGATCGCGGCCAAAAGCCATGTAGCGGCCGTCTTTCAGCTTGCCGGTGGTCAGGTCTATGGTGATGCTGCCGCCAGCCTTCAGCCTCAAGGGCCAGGTAGAGCGGATGAATTGCTCATTGTTCAGCTTTTCCAGATGCCCGGGCAAGGCGGCAAGGCTTTCCGGCGCCACCAGGTCCTGGATGCGCATCTGCCGCAATTCGTCCAGCGCATGGCCAGTCAATCGGCAGGCTGCCGGATTGGCGAAAATGTAGCGTCCCTCCGGATCGGTCACCCAAATCGCGTCGCCAGCCTCGTTCAACACCAGGCGCAAATCCTCGTCTATCCGCTTGCGCTCGGTGACATCCGACAGATTTCCCACCAGGCGGACCGCCGCGCCGCGCTCGTCCCACTCCACCGCGCGGCCTCTCACCTGCATCCAGCGGATGCCCTGGTCCTGATTGGCCAAACGAAATTCCAGCTCTATCCGCGCGGTTTTTCCGCGCCGGTGCGCCTCTATGGTTTGCAATACGAAAGGGAGGTCGGCCGGATGCACCAGTTGCCGGAAAAATCGGAAATCGCCGGAATCGTCTTCAGGCCGAGTGAAAGTCACCTCGTAATACCGGCTGGAGCGGAACACCTTGCCGCTGCGCAAGTCCCAATCCCAGAAACCATCGCTCGTCGCCTCCACCACCAACTGCAGCCGGGCCTCGCTGGCCTTGATCTGCAAAGCCATCTGCTTGCGCTCGGTGATGTCTTGCAAAGTGCCGTACAGCCCGACGATTTCGCCCAGTTCGTCCCGCCGCGCCTCGCCGCGCGCCGTCACCCAGCGAACCACGCCGTCCGGCAATTGCAGCTCGGCGTCGCACTCATAGCCCAATCCCGTCAGGCGGCAACGCTCCACCGCGCTCTTCAGCCCCTCCCAGCTGTCCTCGGTAAAGTAGCGGCGCATCGCAGAATAGCTCGGCGGCCCCGCCTGCGGGTCGACGCCGAACATTCTGCACACCTCGGGCGACCAATAGTGCGTGTCGCTGGCGAAGCTCCAGCTCCAATTGCCAAGCCCCGCAAGACTTTGCGCCTGCCGAAGCGCGGCCTCGCTGTCCCGCACCAGGGCTTCCGCCCGTTTTTGCTCGGTGATGTCGCGCGCGATGCCGAACACCCCGGTCAGAAAGCCATCGCTGTCATAGATCGGCCCCTTGGTGACCTGGCAGATCAGCAGCTCGCCGCTTTGCAGCGTCAAGGCTTCCTCCGTGGTCTGCACTTTGCCGCCCTGCATGATGCGCTTATCCCAAACCATCACTTCCTTGGCGCTGATCGGGTCGAAAATGCCCAAATCGTCCTTGCCCAGCACTTCGCGCTCGGTTTTGCCGACAAAAGCCAGTGCGGCCTTGTTGGCCAGCAGGTAACGGCCCTGGCTATCCTTGACGAAGATCGAATCCGTGGTGCTGGACACCACCGCGTCCAGCAGACGGCGCGCCCACTCCACCTTGCGCAAGGCGCGGCGCAGCCAGCCGCACAGCAGGCTCAGCGTCACGCCGTCGAGCAACAAAAAGCCCAATTGCAATTTAGCGCTGATAGCAGACTCGGCCTCATGCAGATGCGGCGTCGCCAACGCGTCCACTCCCGCGCCGGCCAGCAAAGTGGCGGCGATCCCGGGACCGACGCCGCCCAGGCAGGCGGAAAGCGTGATAGGCAGCAAATAGATCACGGCGATGGGATTCTGCGCCATTCCCTCGCCAAACAAGGCATTCGCGGCCAACAACATGCCGCCCGTCAACGCCAGCGACAAGGCGTAAGTCAGCCAGCGGTTGCCGGAAAACGGCAACAAGCCATCGCCCAAGGGGTCAGACCAAGGCCTATTCTCCCCCGCCCGAGCCGAGGGGACGGCTCGCAAGGCGACAAACAGCAAGGCGACCGTCGCGAGGAAAAATAACGCATCCCTGAGCATCGTCGGCGATGTCATGCCGGCGGGTGCGATGCCTGCCAGCGATGGGGCGGGAAATAAGAGCCACAGCAGCCCCAAGGCTGCATAAGCAGACACGGCAAACAGGATGAATCGCGTCCGTGGATTCCACCGCATGTTTTCTCCGTTTCCTCCGCTGGCGTACGCGCCGGCCAACCGCGCCCTTCCGCGGCGCGGCATTTCTCCGCTTTCATCGTTTGGCGCGCTTTGCCAGACCATAGAATCTGGCCTTTGGGCCAATCCCTATCGGTATAGCATCCCAGGCTGCGACATCCCATTCGACATGGGGAGAAGAAATTTGCGCAAACTTAGTTTTTGTATGAACTATGCTTGGGCAGGAACACCGTAGTCTTACTTATTCGGGGAAGTCGTCATGGAGTTTTTGTTTGATCTGGAAGACCCTCTGCAGTGCCTGGAAAGAATTTATCTGCAGTTGAGTCCGCTAGTCGTCTCGTTGCATCCAGAACGCCCCGACGGCAAGTGCGGCCCGTGTTTCGGCAATGGAATGCTGTTGAAATACCGGGACGAGTGTTTTCTGATCACCACCGAGGCCGTGCTGAGCCAATACAGCATCCAGCACCGCCAGCAGGCCTTTGCCATGCAGGGCAAGCGCCGGCTGCCGCTCTACGGCCTGCCCTATGCCGCCGCCCAGCATATGGAGGCCGCGGCCATCCACTTGCCCGCGGATTGGCTGGCCAAGCATCCGCTGCAAAATTGCTTCGAACTCAGCGCCGGACCCACGCCGGACCCGCTGGCCAGCGCCTTCACCTTGCTGCTAGGCATGCCGGTCATCGGCCCCCGCCCGGCCTGCGCGCCCAGCGGCCCCATCGGCATTGTTTCGCGGGCCTACCGCTGCCACACCCGCGGCAGCCAGGTCGTGCAGCCCTGGCATGTGGAGTTCGACAGCCAGGACATCATCAGCCGCAGCCATCTGGACAAACACACCCTGCTCACGCGTTACCAGATGCCCGGCGCGCCGGCCATCAGCCTGTACCATTCATTCAAGCAGGACGGCAATCGGCTGACCGCTTATATGCAGGGCTTGGTGATGGAGTGGGATCATAATGGCGCGGGAGCGGTATTGTGCGGCGCCATTTCCCTGACCGTTTTCCTGGATAGTTTCCTGCAGCGGCTGCGGCAGGGCGAACCCTCGGTGCCGGAACTGCTGGCGGAGTTGCTCAACCGGCACTTCCATTGACGCCCCAGCGGCCGGCGCGGCGGGGCGAAAAACACGCCCCGTCCTTGCGCATGACATGCAGGATCGCCGCCTGGCATTGCGCTACAATACGGGCCTGATTCTCAAAACGCCTGCCCCATGCCGAGAAAACCCCGTATGCGCGCCGGCAGCGGCGTCACCATGCATGATGTCGCCCGCGCGGCCGGCGTCAGCGCCATCACCGTGTCCCGCGCCTTGAAACAGCCCGGACAAGTCTCGCAGGAACTGCGGGAAAAAATAGCCCGCGCCGTAGACATGCTGGGCTATGTCCCCAGCCGCTCAGCCAGCGCCCTGGCCTCGGCCCGTTCGCGCACCGCGCTGGTCTTGATCCCTTCGCTCAGCAATACCGTGTTCCTGGACACCCTGTCCGGCATAGAAGACGTGCTGCAGCCGGCGGGATACCAGATGTTGATCGGCAACTACCATTACGACTCGCAGCAGGAGCTGCAATTGCTGCGCGCTTATCTGCAGCATCGCCCTGACGGCGTGTTGATCACCGGCCTCGCCCATGAGCCGCAATTCGACGCGTTGCTGAGCCGCCATGCCCTGCCCGCGGTTTACATGATGGATCTGGCCGACGACGGACGCTGCTGCGTCGGCTTCTCCCAAGAAGACGCAGGCGCTGCCATGGCGCGCCATCTGCTTGCGCAGGGTCGGCGCAAAATCGGTTTTCTCGGCGCCCAGCTCGACGAACGGGTGATGAAACGGCTGGCCGGCTACCGCCTTGCCCTGCACGAGGCCGGCCGCCACGACGCGGCGCTGGAATGGCTGAACCCCGCGCCGTCCAGCATGCAAATGGGCGCGGACATGCTGGACGCGGCGCTCGCCCAACGCCCGGATTGCGACGCCCTGTTCTGCTGCAACGACGACTTGGCCCTGGGCGCGCTGTTCCGCTGCCGCGAAAAAGGCATCGCCGTGCCGGAGCGCTTGGCCGTCGCCGGATTCAATGATCTGCAAGCCGCCGCCTGGTCCACCCCGCCGCTCACCACCGTCGCCACGCCGCGGCGGCAGATAGGCGAGCAGGCGGCGCGCCAACTGCTGCGCATGCTGGAAGATGATGCCGTCGAAGCCGCCTCCTCCGATCTTGGATTTCAATTAATGCTGCGCCGCAGCAGTTAATTGCGCCCAAGCCGCTCGCCTTTCCCGATGTTGTGCGGCGACTACATTTCAAGCCCATGACAGTCAAAACTTGATCAAACTGCTTGTTCATCTAAATTTGTTAGCGCTAACATCAGCAGAAATCAGCAGGCCGGCTCGCTCCGGCCATTATTGCAACCTTATATGTTAGCGCTAACATGACAGACCGTAACATCGTGGTAATGGGCGTGGCGGGCTGCGGCAAAAGCAGCGTCGGCCGCTTGTTGGCCGAGGCCATCGGCGCACGCTTCATCGAGGGCGACGCCTTCCATCCGCCTGAAAACATCGAGAAGATGCGCGCCGGCATTCCGCTAGACGATGCCAGCCGCGCCGGCTGGCTGGCCGCCCTGGCCCATGAGCTGGAAATAGGCCGCGAACAAGGCCAGCCGCTGGTATTGGCCTGCTCGGCGCTGAAACGCCGCTACCGCGACGCGCTGCGCGCGGGCGACCCCGAACTGCGCTTCGTCCATCTGCATGGCGAACGCGAGCTGATTGCGGCCCGGATGCGCGAGCGCAGCGGCCACTTCATGCCGGAAAGCCTGATCGACAGCCAATTCGCCGATCTGGAGACCTTGGCCGCCGACGAGCAAGGCCTCGACGCTCACATAGGCGCTTCCCCGGACGCGCTGCTGCGGCAAATTCTGAGCGCGCTCGAATAGCTTTCCAATAAATAGAGGAATGAGGAGAATAATCATGAACGCCCCTTCGCACCCTACTCTGACCGTGCCGACGCGCCGCTGGCGCATAGGCGGATTGCTGGGCATCGGCATCCTGGTCAACTATTTCGACCGCATCAGCCTCTCTGTGGCCGCGCCGCAATTGCAGCAGGAGTTCGGCCTCAGCAGCGCTGACCTGGGCCTGTTGTTCAGCGCTTTCTTCTGGAGCTACGCGCTGCTGCAAATCCCCACCGGCGTGATCCTAGACCGCTTCGGCACCACGCGCATCGGCCGGCTGGGCGCGCTGCTGTGGGGCGTAGCCGCCACCCTCACCGCCTGCGCCGGCGGCTTCGGAGGCATTTTCGCCGCCCGCGTGCTGCTGGGCATAGCCGAAGCGCCGGGCTTTCCGGTGAGCTCCAAGGCCACCGGCTACTGGTTCCCGCGCCGCGAGCGGGCGATGGCCACCGCCTTGTTCGACGCGGCTGCCAAGTTTTCCAATGTGATAGGCGTGCCGCTGGTGGCGCTGGCCGTGGTTCATCTGGGCTGGCGCTGGGGCTTCGGCGTGTCCGCCATCCTCAGCGTGCTGTACTTCATCGCCTTCTGCCTGATCTACCGCGACCCCAGCGCCGATAAAAAGCTGAGCCCGGCCGAGCACCAGTACATCCTTCAGGGCGGCGCGACCGAGGAAGGCGTCAGCCAGCAGAGCTCGCTGGCCATGCTGGGCTACCTGCTGCGCCAACGAAAGGTATGGGGGCTGTCCATCGGCTTCGCCGCCTACGGCTATGTGTTCTACCTGTTCCTGACCTGGCTGCCCGGCTATCTGGTGCAAGCCATGCATATGGATACCCTGAAGTCGGCCTGGTTTTCCGCCATCCCCTGGCTGTTCGCCACCGCGGCCGATCTGTTCGTCGGCGGCTGGCTGATCGACAAGATGATCGCTCGCGGCCATGACGAAACCCGTGTCCGCAAAACCGTGCTGCTGTGCGGCATGGCCATGGGCATGGCGGTATTCGGCGCGACCACGACCACCGACCCCTATATCGCCATCATCTGGATCACCATCGCGCTCAGCGGCCTGGCCGCCGCCGCGCCGGTGGGCTGGTCCCTGCCCTCGCTGATCGCGCCGCGCGGCGGCACCGGCACCGTCGGCGGCATCATGAACTTCGCCAACAATATGATGGGCGCCATCGCCCCCATCGTCACCGGCATCATCGTCGGCGCCACCCATTCCTTCGCCAATGCCTTCCTGGTGGCTGGCTGCATGCTGGTGATCGGCATCCTGGCCTTTGTCTTCCTGCTCGGCCCAATCGAGCAGTTGCCCGAACCCGGCGTCTCCCCGGAGTAAGGCTAGCAGCCCCGGTTTCGGCCGGGGCTTTTTTGCGCCTGCGGTTCCGCCACCTGCATAAAAAGCGGGATTTACAAGACCGGCTCTGCTGGCCGCTTGGCCCATTGCCTGCCTGACTACGCGCCGTCATGCTGCGCCCTGCAGTCTAAGCGCCGCTCACAAAACACTTGATCCTGTGTTGCATCTCCTTGCCCCAGGGCTTCGACTCGCCTTGGCTCGGGCACTCCCTCGGGATCTTGTCAGCGGCTCCAGACCTGCTTTCTCGAACCCATCCATCAAGGAGCTCCGCATGGCACTGTTACCGGATCAGATCGCTTTCTTCCGCACCACCAATCTGCAGGGCGAGCCCGACTATTACCATGTGGGCGACGACGTCACTTTCGACTTCGGCGACAACTTCAACGACAAGTACAAGTCCGTGGAGGTCGGCGAAACCGCCAAGGTGCGCTGTTATCAGCACATCAACGGCAGCGGCCTGACTCACGAGTACCAACCCGGCCGTCATCAAAATATCGACGCGCAGATCAGCGGCCTGTCCAAATTCCAGGTTCTGGCGCTGGATACGGCTTTCGCCGTGGGCCTGAAGCTGCATGACAAAACCGGCGGCGAGCCGGGCGACTACAAAATGGTGTTCGAAGCCGCCGACATCGGCCGCGTCGAGGTGCCGTCCGGCCTGGATGAGTATGTGTTCCTGCCCTCCAGCTCTAGCACCAACGAAACCACCTGCGCCATTTATGTGTTCGATCGCAGCGGCGTAGCCGTGGCCACCGGCGCGGTCTTCTTCCACTGGGATCAGCATACCCACGAAATCCAAATCACCACGCACCAGGAGACTTTCCCGGCCAATATGACCTACACACGGGACGATCAGACGCGGGCGAGCTTCTATCTGGAATCCATCAAGAAATAACAGCGCCAGGCCGGCCAACAGGCCGGCCCCTCATCCTCACCGCTTCCCGGATCCGCCGCACGCAACACTCGTCGACACCTTGCCAGGCCAGCGTCCGCCCGCAAAAAAGCCCGCCAAGGCGGGCTCTGGATCAGAAGCGACTCAGGGTCAGCCCAAAGCCAAACCCAATTTTTGCGGCAGCAGGCGCAAAGCCTCGGCATTAGAAGGCGAGAACACCTTCTCCGCCGCTTGCGCCCAGGGCAGCCAGCAGTAGCCCAGATGCTCGCGCGGCGCCAACTCCACCTCGCAAGGCTGCGGCAATTGCAAGCCGAACACATGCTCGTCGTTGTGGGTGACGCCTTCCGGATAGCGGTGCCGCCAATGAGGGTAGATTTCGTAGCGATTCACCTGGCGCCAATCGCTGAGCTCGAAGCGGGACGCATCCAGCCCGGTTTCCTCCATCACCTCGCGCCGCGCGGTTTCCAACAGGTCTTCGCTCCCCTCGCGGCTGCCGGTCACCGACTGCCAGTAGCCGGGCTTGTCCGCCCGCTCCAGCAACAGAACCTGGCCATCGCGGCTATGGATCACCACCAGCACCGACACCGGCTGCTTATTGCCCATCTAGGCCTTTCCTCCCTGCGCGCCCGGAGCCGCCAGCATGCCGGCCAGCTCCACGGCGGATTTGACGCCCATTTTTTCGAATACCCGCGAGCGGTGGACCTCCACCGTTTTCATGCTGATGTTGAGCTCTTCGGCGATCTGCTTGTTCAGCTTGCCGGCCAGCACCAGCTGCATCACCTCGCGCTCCCGGTCGGTCAATTGCGCCAGCGCGGCCGACACCTTGCGCTGATAGCCATGGCGCTCGCGGTTCTGCTCGTCCAAAGCCACCGCGGCGGCCGCGCGCTCCAGCAGATGCACGTCGTCAAACGGTTTTTCGATGAAATCCAGCGCGCCCAGTTTCAACGCCGCCACCGCGTGCGGCACATCGCCATGCGCGGTCAGCATGATCACCGGCGGGCAATAGCCCCAGGCGGACAGTTTTTCCAGCAGCACAATGCCGCTGATGCCGGACAGGCGCAGATCCAGCACAATGCCATTGTACTCTTCGCCGTCGCCGGCGGCCAGAAAGGCCTCGCCGCCGTCATAGCCTACCGCCTGATAGCCCTGCCCTTCCAATAGCCAAACCAGCGACTGGCGCACTGCCTCGTCGTCGTCGATGATCGCCAGCCGCTTCGCGCCCATGCTTGCCTCCGATTATTGCTGCGCCGGCAGATTGCCGACGATGCGGACTTCCCGCTGCGGGTAAGGGATGTCGATATTATGCTGTTTGAACAAACGCCAGATGGCCAGATTGATGTCCGACTTCAGCCCCATGAAACCGTTTTCCGGATCCGCTACCCAGAAACCCAGCTCCAGATTGATGCCGCTGTCGGCAAACAAGGTGACGAAAGCGTTGGGACTGGGGTTCTTCAGCACGCGCGGCTGATTCGCCGCCTGTTTGAGCAAGGACAGCGCCAAGTCCAGATCGGTGCCGTAAGCCACCGAAACCGGCAGACTGGTCCACATATTCTTGTCGGAATAAGACTGGTTGATCACCGTGCCGGAAATCAGCGTGTCGTTCGGCACCAGCGCCTCGGTGCCGTCCGCGCCCTTCAGCACCACGTAGCGCGACGTCATTTTAGTGACATAGCCGACGCGGTTGTCGACCATCAGCCGGTCGCCAATGCGGATGGACCGGTCCAGCAGAATGATGAAGCCGGACACGAAGTTGCTGGCGATCTTCTGCAAGCCGAAACCCAGACCGATACCGACCGCGCCGCCGAAGACCGACAACACGGTCAGATCGATGCCCACCACCGGCAGCGCGATCAGCACCGCCGCGATCACCAGCACGGTGCGGGTGAGCTTGGCGAATACGATGCGCAAGTTCGAATCGAGGTGCTTGAGCTTCATGATGCGCGCTTCGATCAAGCGGCTGGCCCACAGCGCCACCACCACAATCACCGTCACCCACAGCAGGCCATTGATGATGGTCAGGAGATCCAGCTTGGTCTTGCCGACCGAAAAGCTGATCGACTCCAGCCAATCCGTCACCGCCACATCAAAGCCGATCGCCCAGCTGACAAAACCCAGCCACAGCACCGTGGCCAGCAGGTGTTCGGAATGGCGCTCGAAACGGCCATGCGGGAAGGCTTGTCTGACCACGGCGGTGCACAGACGGATAATCGCCAACCAGAACAACAGCGCGCTGAAAATATGCAACACCAACATCGGCGCGTGTTCCAGACGGCTCCAGGCCAGGCTGGCGAGAATCACCAATAATTGGGCCGATACCGGCAACACCAACCGGAAGCCGGTGTAAGGCAAGAACTGCTCATAGCGCTCCGGATCATGCGCGAACCAGCGGTGATACATCTTGCGGGCGAAGACCAGCGCCAACATCACGCAGACCGCGCCAATGCCCAGCTCGATCAAACCATTCGGCGTCTGCAGCGCGTCCAGCAGCGCGAAAAAGTCCATTTCCTTACGGAGGAACCACAGCAATATTCTTCTCCTTGGCTTAAACAGGAAACCGCCTCGCGGGCGGTTTCGTCAAAATCAAATCTGTTCTGACTGCGCCAGCCGCCCTTCGTTCAACCGCAGCACCCGCTGCGTACGCGCGGCCAACTCCATATCGTGGGTGACGATGATCAAGCTGGTGCCCGAGGTGCGGTTCAGCTCCAGCATCAGCTCGAACACCTGGCCGGCGGTATGGGCATCCAGATTGCCGGTCGGCTCGTCGGCCAACAGGCAGGCTGGCTGGGTGACCAAGGCCCGCGCGATGGCGGCCCGCTGGCGCTCGCCGCCGGACAGCTCGCCCGGCTTGTGCTCCACGCGTTTGCCCAGCCCCACCCGCTCCAGCATCTCGCCGGCGCGGCGCGCGGCCTCTTGCTTATCCATGCGGCGGATCAGCAAGGGCATCATCACGTTTTCCAGCGCCGAGAACTCCGGCAGCAAGTGATGAAACTGGTAAACAAAGCCCATGGACTCATTGCGCAGCTTGCCGCGCTCCTGCTCGGACAGCTTGGACAGATCCTTGCCCAGCACCTCCACGGCGCCGGACGTAGGCGTGTCCAGGCCGCCCAGCAAGTGCAGCAGCGTGCTCTTGCCGGATCCCGATGCGCCGACGATGGCCAGGTGCTCGCCTTTGTTCACTTCCAGATCGATGCCGGACAGCACATCCAGCGCCAGCTTGCCTTCCTGATAGCGTTTGCCGAGGCCGCGGCAGCTCAATACCTTACTCATAGCGCAGCGCCTCCGCCGGTTGGGTGCGCGCCGCGCGCCAGCTGGGGTACAGCGTAGCCAGCAGCGCCAGAATCAGCGAGATGATGGTGATGGTGGAGACATCGCCCCACTGCACATCGGATGGCAGATAATCGATCATGTAAACGTCGCTGCTTAGAATTTTGGCGCCGATGATGCGTTCGATAATGGGGACGATCACATCCAGGTTCAGCGCAATGGCCACGCCGCCGACCGCGCCGGACAAGGTGCCCAGCACGCCGGCCACCGAGCCCTGGATCATGAAAATCTTCATGATGCTGGCCGGCGAGGCGCCCAGCGTGCGCAGGATGGCGATATCGGCCTGCTTGTCGGTGACCACCATCACCAGCGTCGACACCAGATTGAAAGCCGCCACCGCGACGATCAGCGTCAGGATGATGGTCATCATCCGTTTCTCGATCTGCACTGCGCGGAAATAATTGGCATTGGTGTCGGTCCAGTCGGTCACCATCTGCTGCGGCAGCTGCGCCCGCAAGGTTTCCTTCACGCTTGGCGCCAGCATCGGATCATCCAGCTTCAGCCGCACCCCGCTCACGCCGTCGCCCATGCGCTCCAGCACCTGCGCGTCGCGCAGGTTGACCATGGCCAACGAAGAGTCGAACTCGAACATGTCCACCTTGAAGATGCCGGTCACGGTGAACTGTTTGGAACGCGGAATCATGCCGGCCGGCGTGATATTGCCCTGCGGCGTCATCAACGTCACCTTGTCGCCGACCCCAACGCCCAGCTGGCGCGCCATCTCCACGCCCATGGCCATGCCGAAGCCGCCGGGCCGCAGATCGTCCAGCTTGCCGGCCACCATATGGCTGCCGACATCCACCACCTGGTTTTCCAGCTTGGGCTCGATGCCGCGCAGCAGGCCGCCGCGCACATTGCCATTGGCAACGAACAAGCCCTGGCTGGTGACAAAGGGCGCCGCCGCCTGCACATGCGGCTGTTTGAGCAGCATATTGCGCGCGCCTTGCCAGTTTTGCAGCCGGCCGTCGAAGCTGGCCACTTCCAAATGGGAGGCCACGCTGAGGATGCGGCCGCGCACTTCCTTCTGGAAGCCGTTCATCACAGAAAGCACGATGATCAGCGCCGCCACGCCCAAACCGATGCCGGCGATGGAAATCAGGGAAATGAAAGAGATAAAACCGTTGCGGCGCTTGGCGCGCAGATAGCGCAGACCGATAAAGGCTTCAAAGGGCATGTAGGCGTCTCACTCGGAACGGTAGGGGTTTTCCAGGCTCTGCATCAGCGCGGCCAGATAGTCGCGCACCTGATTTTCCTCGCAGCCCATCAGCACCGCGTCTTCAAAAGCATCCTGCGCCAGCTGCGCGATCTCTTCCAGATTCTCGCGCATCACTTTCAGTTTTTCGACGCAAGCCACCACATTGCCTTCCGGATCTCGCCACACCGGCATGTCGATTTTCAAAGCCATCGCTAATTTATCCAAAATTCCAAAAACAAGATGCCCGCGCTACGCGGGCATCGCCGTGGCAAACTTAATGCCTGCCCTTTTTCTTTTTCCCGCCGCTCTTGCCGGCCTTGGCCGACTTGCCGCCCTTCTCTTTCTTGGCCGAGGCCACCTCAGCCTTGCACTTCTTGTGGCCCTTGCGGCATTTGGCCTCAGGCGCGGCTTTTTTAGCGCCCGATTTCACGCTGACGTCATCAGAAGTGTCCGCCGGCAGGTAGGCAGTGCTACGATTGACCCGTCGCGCGCCGTTGTAGCGTCCGGTCCAGTAGCTCTGGCTCAGGTTGGCCACTTCTATGTTCTTGCCGGTGCGCGGCGCATGGATGAATTTGTTGTTGCCCATGTAGATGCCGACATGGGAGTAATTGAAGCCGCGCGTATTGAAAAAGACCAGATCGCCCGGCATCAGTTCGCCGCGGCCTACGGCCTTGCCGATATGGGCCATCTCGGCGGCGGTGCGCGGCAGATTCACCCGCAGCGATTTCTGGAACACATAGCGGATGAAGCCGCTGCAATCCAGGCCATCGTCCGGCGTATTGCCGCCAAAACGATAGGCGACGCCCAACAGGCTCATCGCTTGCAAAAGCAGATCTCCCACCGCATCCTCTTGGGGAGCGGAATATTTGGAGATGGGATCATCCGGGGCATCCGGCGCGGAGCGGTCGGCAGCGGGAGCGCGGCTGTCCACAGGCGCCTTCTCTGGCGCGGCCTGGGCGAGCATCATCACGCCCGCCAGCACCAGGGCAGATAAACGGAGTTGCAATTTCATAGGCCGCACTCTATCGGACAGGGCCGGTAGTGTAAAGCCAAGCGGGACGGCGAAAAACACATGATTCGGGAAACCTTGATTGCAATGCGGGACTTACCGCGCCTAAGGGAAATCAGCGGAATTTTGATCCGCCACGGACTAGGAGAGTTCGCGCAGCGGCTCAAATTGCCGCGAGCGGTGGAAAAAGCCGGCGAATGGCTCAATTTGTCGTTGCCGGAAAATGAATCCGCGCTGCCCACGGCGGTAAGGGTGAGGCTGGCGTTCGAAGAGCTGGGCCCCACCTTCATCAAGCTGGGTCAGATTCTCTCCACGCGGGTGGACGTCTTTCCGCCCGACTGGATAGACGAGTTCGAAAAACTGCAGAACCGGGTGCCGCCGGTGCCGGAAGCCTTGGTCCGCCGCATGCTGGTGGAGGCGCTGGGCGATGGGCCCGAAGCGCTGTTCGCCGAGTTCGACATGCATCCGATAGGCTCCGCCTCCATCGCCCAAGTGCACCGCGCGCGTTTAAAGGATGGCCATGAAGTGGCGGTCAAGCTGCGCCGGCCCGGCATTCTGGACAAGGTGGAGGCCGATCTGCGCATTCTGGCCCACCTCGCCCACCTGCTGGAAACCGAGTTTCCCGAGCTGCGCCGCTATCAACCGGCGGGGATCGTCGTCCAGTTCACCCGTTCGCTGAGGCGTGAGCTGGATCTGGCTGTAGAGGCGCGCAGCATGGAACGCTTCGCCAAGGACTTTTCCGACGATCCCCATGTCGTCGTGCCCAAAGTCCATTGGGATTACACCCGCGCGGAAGTCAATGTGCAGGACTTCATCCACGGCGTGTCGGCCAATGAGCTGGACAAGCTGGAAACGCAGGGACTGGATCCGGTGCTGCTGGCCCAGCGCGGCGCCGATGCGGTGCTGAAGATGATTCTGGTCAACGGCTTCTTCCATGCCGACCCCCATCCCGGCAATGTGCTGTTTCTGGACGACCACCGCATCGCTTTCGTCGATTTCGGCATGGTCGGCCGCATCAGCCATGCCCGCCGCGATGAAATCGTCGATCTGCTGTCGGCGGTGGCCGAGCGCGACGAACACGGCATCATCGACGTGCTGATCGAATGGACAGGCAGCACGCCGGTGGACATGCAGAAATTCGCCGACGAAGTGGGCGAATTCATGTTCCAGTACGAGCATGTGCCGCTCAAAGGCCTGAACATCAGCCAGCTGATCGCCGACATCATGGGCCTGATCCGCAACCACGGCATCGTGCTGCCGCCGGACATGGCCCTGCTGTTCAAGGCCCTGATCACGCTGGAGGGCCTGGGCCGGCAATTGAACCCCGACTTCCAGCTGGTGGCCCACATCACACCCTTCGTCAAAGAGCTGATCGTCGCCCGCTACCATCCGGCGGCGCTGCTCAAGCGAGGCCGCCAGACGATATCGGAAGGCCTGGAGATGCTCACCGGCCTGCCCCGCGACCTGGTGCGCGTAGGCCGAGACATGCGCCACGGCAAGTTCCGCGTCAATCTGGACTTGCAGCGTCTGGACAGCTTCGGCAAACAGCTGGACCGCAGCAGCAACCGGCTGACCATGGGCATCGTCACCGGCTGCCTGATCATAGGCTCATCCATCGTCATGACGGTGAACGCCGGCCCCAAACTGTTTGGCCTGCCCTTTTTCGGCTTTTTCGGCTTCATGCTGGCGCTGTTCAACAGCATCTGGCTGGTCTGGTCGATCTGGCGCTCCGGCAAAGAGCTGTAGCCTTGCAGCGGTCAGCCGCACAGGCTGACCTCTCCCCTACTCATCTGCCTGTTCTGACCACAGCGCCATGCCATTGCGGCCGCTGGCGGCGGCAACGCCCGCCATGCGCCCGCCTCGCCAGGCCTTGTCGATGAGGCCGTCGCGATTTTCATCCAGCAGCCACACTAGATCGCCCCTCGGCGATGCCAGCAGCGGCAACATGCTGCGCACGCAATGATGCTAATTGCATGCCCATGCGGTAAAATCCCGTATGTTCGCCGGACTACATTCCACGCAAAGACGACTTCAGTCCTGTGCGAAGACCAGCCTATTCTTGCCCCCCCACGAACACTTTTCAGCATGGCTCCAGCTGAGCTGGAGGGTGAGGTCTTATCCAGATTGTTTTACCGCTTTTGGGATTCAAATAGATTAACGAACGTCTTGGAAATAATAAACAAACCGCCAATGGAAAGGATGATATGCGTAACTTAGTCAAATCCATACTGATCATTGCCTGCATTGCCTTGTTGCAGTTATTGCTTTACGGAATCATCGCAAGACCAATCATTACCACCTGGGGAGCTTCTAAAGAAGAGATATCCATGCCAATGGCCGGTGACAATAAGGATTTGGCTGTCACTGCGACCAGAGCCATAACCATCAACGCTCCAAAGTCGGATGTATGGAAATGGTTAGTGCAGCTTGGCGCAGACAGGGGAGGATTCTACAGCTACTCCTTTATTGAAGAAGCGCTTGGCTATGAAACCCGCCACCAAAACGCCATCAAGCCTGAGTTTAAAGAAATGAAAGTTGGCGACCTGATTAGAGGGTCAATCAATGAAGAACATAGCATTTTCCCGTACAACTTTAAAGTTTCCTATGTCAAGCCGGAAGAAACCTTTATCCTGGACAAATGGGGAACATTCCTACTAAAAGAAGTGAATGGCCAGCAGACACGGCTAGTCATTCGAACCCAAGAGGTCGCCAACAAAACAAATGCATGGCAGCGAATATCCAGCTATCTGGAAGTTTCTTTCCATTTCATCATGGAAAGACGGCTTCTAATGGGAGTCAAGGCCAGGGCCGAGGCGGGAGAAAACCTAGTGTTATCACAAGCCCAAGACATCGCATGGTTCTCTGGTGTTGTTCTATCGGGACTATTGATTTGCATTTTTGTTTATATAGCAAGAGGCGCGGTGCAAAGCCTAGTCATCTCATCCGTTTTGAGCTTCGGCTGGATGTGTTCCATTTGGTTGGCGGAGCCGATACCAATTTACAGCCTTGGCATGCTCCTGATTATCATCATTACAACTTTGAGCATGATAATGCTCAGAAAAGCAAGACCGATAGATCGCGCCAGTCTTGGAAAATCAAACATCTCAGGCTAAACCCGCCCCTCCCGCCACATTGACATACACCAGGTCCCGACCTTGCCCTTTACTTTAAAGGGGCAAGCCGAGACCTACCTGACTACGCTTCCGCCGCAAAACGCAGCCTTACGAAACCAGAGATTTTTGACCGTGAAAACCAAAACAATACTTATCAATCTTTCATGTGTTTTATTTATACAAACACCACTATCTTTTGCAGACGCAAATAATGGAAAGAAAATTTACTCAGCAAGATGCGCCATATGCCATGGAGAAAATGCGAAAGGCACGGGGCCGCTCGCCAACAGAAGCAAGCCGCCAACACCCAATCTTGCAACCACTGTCTTTAGAAAGCGGCTTAACGACTATCCAGGCGTAATCGTCTCCTCAATAATACTCCGCCCAAACGGGGATCTAATCCCCAAAACCTTGCGAGAGAATGGAGTAAAGCTGGCGCCATTCCCGTGGAGCATTAAAGACCTGCGCGATTTAAATGAATACATGAGCAGCCTGATTGCCAAAAAATAAAACATCCAATCAAATCAGGCTTGCAAAATCCCACGATTTCCGACAATAGCGACACCCATTTTAGTGGTCCTGCAATAAGCTTTGGGGATCCTATCCCAGCCATCCGCCCTCACAAGAGCATGTGATGAGCATGACCATGAAAAAGCTGTGTTGCGCAAATCCGTCTGCGCCGGGCTTGGCAAGATATCAGCGCGACCAAGCCCTGCCTGAACGCTACCGAAGCTCCCACAGGAACGCTTGCAACCAAGTCCAGATCCTGCGCGGCGGCCTGTTCATCTGCTTGGACGCAAACTTATCACGACGGGATGCTCCCCAGGGCAAGCGCAGACAGGTCCCTACCTATAGCGATGCCGCCATTCAACTCCACCTAACCTTCAAAACGACGTCCCTCCTCCGGTATCGAGTAGGCAAGGGAAAGATAGACGGCTTCGCGCTATCGATGCCTTGCAAGACAAGCGCCGGACTGCCACCCTTGGGCGAGAACCCGACCTCATCGTCGGCGCGGGCGGCAGCGGTGCGGAATATGCGAGAGGAGTCAACAGCACACCGGCAAACAGGATGGGCAGCTTCATCGGCTTTACGCTTGAAAACATGAGCGGGAGATTTCATATCGCGAGAGGATGGACTCGCACCTGACGATAACTGGAGATGATGTGAAATTCCAGCGGGAAGCACTGCGCCTTTTGCGCATAGGCTGCGTACGGCCCTGTCATCCGGTATAGTAATCCGCATCCTCCCCCCACCCCTGAGAGCCCAGCGAATAAACAGGGGGTAAAATTAGGGGTGTCAAATAGCTGGCGAACGTCTTGAAGCCAGTAAAATCAAGGAACCAAGCCAAAAATGCTATTGATGATAGACAATTACGACTCCTTCACCTTCAACCTGGTGCAGTACTTCGGCGAGCTGGGGCAGGATGTGAAGGTGTTCCGCAATGATGAAATCACGCTGCAGCAAATCGAAGCGCTGAATCCGCAATACCTGGTGATCTCTCCCGGCCCGTGCACGCCCAACGAGGCCGGCGTCTCCGTGCCCGCCATACAATATTTCGCAGGAAAGCTGCCCATCATGGGCGTGTGCCTGGGCCACCAGGGCATAGGCCAGGCCTTCGGCGGCAAGATCATCCACGCCAAACAGCTGATGCACGGCAAGGTGTCGCCGGTCAGCCATCTGGACAAGGGCATGTTCCACGGCCTGCCCAATCCGGTCACCTGCACCCGCTACCACTCTCTGGTGATCGAGCGCGAAACACTGCCGGACTGCCTGGAAATCACCGCCTGGACCGAGGATGGCGAAATCATGGGCGTGCGCCACAAGACGCTGCCCATCGAAGGCGTGCAATTCCATCCGGAGTCCATCCTTACCGAACACGGCCACCAGATGCTGGACAACTTCCTCAAGGAATTCGCCTGATGAAACTGCCCGCTTTTCTGGTCGCATCGCTGTTGAGCCTGGCGGCTCAGGCGGGCGCGCTGGAGGAATGCACCCAGCAGCAAGCCGACTCCCCCGCGATAGCCAGCTGCCTCAAGCAGCGGCACGAGGAGTCTGAAAGAAAATTGGCGGAGCAAGAGCACAAGTCGCTGACTGCGATGCAGCAGCTGGACGCCACTACCGACAACCGCTATCACGCCGCCCGCGTTCTGCGCCGCGCGCAACAGGCCTATCAGGCTTATCGTCGCCAACAATGCGGCTGGGTGGAAGCCAGCTACGCCAGCGGCAATGGCGCCGAAAAAGCGCGCCTGGCTTGCGAAATCGACCTGGACACGCAAAGACTGGCCGACCTGGCCCGACAAAGCTCATAAGGACTTTCCATGATCAGCCCGCAAGCGGCCCTCAACCGTCTGATCGACGGCAATGAACTGTTTTACGATGAGATGCTGGACCTGATGCGCCAGATCATGCGCGGCGAGCTCACCCCGGCCCAGACGGCAGCTATCCTGATCGGCTTGCGCGTCAAGGTGGAGTCGGTCTCGGAAATCGCCGCCGCCGCCACGGTGATGCGCGAGTTCGCCACCCACGTCCCCGTCGCCGATCGCCGCAACCTGATCGACACCTGCGGCACCGGCGGCGACAAATCGCATACCTTCAATATTTCCACCACCGCCTCCTTCGTCGCCGCCGCGGCCGGCGCCAAGGTGGCCAAGCATGGCGGCCGCTCGGTTTCATCTAGCTCCGGCAGCGCCGACGTGCTGGAGAAGCTGGGCGTCAACCTGGCCCTGACGTCGGAGCAAGTCGGCCAATGCATAGATGAAATCGGCCTGGGCTTCATGTTCGCGCCCAACCATCACAGCGCGATGAAGCATGTGGCCCCCATCCGCAAGGAACTGGGCGCCCGCACCATCTTCAATATCCTCGGGCCGCTGACCAATCCGGCCGGCGCCGGCCATCAACTGATGGGCGTATTCCACCCCGACCTGGTCGGCATCCAGTCGCGCGTGCTCAAGCAACTGGGCAGCAAGCACGTGATGGTCGTTCACGGCTGCGACGGCCTGGACGAGCTGACACTGTCCGGCCCCAGCCGCGTGGCGGAGTTGAAAAACGGCGCGATCGAAGAGTACGAGGTAGCGCCCGAAGACTTCGGGCTGTCGCGCTGCGAGCTGAAAGCGCTGCGCGCCGACACTGCCGAGCAGTCGAAAGAACGCTTGCTGTCAGTCTTGAATGGAGACGTCGGCCCCGCGCGCGACATCGTGCTTTACAACGCAGGCGCAGCAATTTATACCGCCGATATCGCCGCAAGCCTGGCCGACGGTGTTAACATGGCGCGCGAAGCGCTGGACAGCGGCGATGCCCGCCGCAAGCTGGAACAGCTGATCAAGCTGAGCCAGCAGTTCGCCCGATGAATTTTGCAAGAGGCTGGCCAGCTGCCAGCTTTGTGATAAAACAGACCGTGTCAGAACATCATGAATAAACTATCGAAAGACATCTTCAAGGCTTATGACATCCGCGGCATCGTCGGCAAAACCCTGACCGCGCCGGTTGCCCGCCAGATCGGCCAGGCCGTTGGTTCCGAGGCGCGCGCCCGCAAGGTCAAGGCCATCGTGATCGGCCGTGACGGCCGCCTGTCCGGCCCGGAACTGAGCGAAGCGCTGGCGGAAGGCATCCGCGCCGCCGGCGTGGACGTCATCGATGTCGGCCGCGTCGCCACTCCCATGCTGTACTTCGCCGCCCACCAGTTGGGCACGCTGTCCGGCGTCATGGTGACCGGCAGCCACAACCCACCCGATTACAACGGTTTCAAAATGATGTTGGCCGGCGACACGCTGGCCGGCGAAGACATCCAGAAACTGTATCAACGCATCGTGGACAGCGACCTGGCGGAAGGCGAAGGCGGCTATCGCACTGAAGACATCGCCGAAGCCTATATCGAGCGCATCACGTCCGACATCAAGCTGGAACGCCCGATGAACATCGTGGTGGACAGCGGCAACGGCGTGGCTGGCGCTTTTGGCCCCGTGCTGTATCGCCGCCTCGGCTGCAAGGTGCGCGAACTGTTCTGCGATGTGGACGGCACCTTCCCCAACCACCATCCGGACCCGGCCAAGCCGGAAAACCTGAAGGACGTGCAAGAGGCGCTGGCCAAAACCGACGCTGAAATCGGCCTGGCCTTCGACGGCGACGGCGACCGCCTGGGCGTGGTCACCAAGGACGGCAATATCATCTGGCCGGACCGCCAGCTGATGCTGTACGCGGCAGACGTGCTGGAACGCAACCCCAAGGCCAAAATCATTTTCGACGTCAAATCCACCCGTCTGCTCAAGCCCTGGATCAAACAGAACGGCGGCACCCCGGTCATGGCTCGCACCGGGCATAGCTTCATCAAAGCCAAGATCAAGGAAACCGGCGCGCTGCTGGCCGGCGAGATGAGCGGCCACGTGTTCTTCAAGGAACGCTGGTACGGTTTCGACGACGGCATCTACACCGGCGCCCGCCTGCTGGAAGTGCTGTCTCGCGTGGAAGATCCGAGCGCGCTGCTGAACGCGCTGCCCAACGCCGTCTCCACGCCGGAGCTGAACATCAAGATGGCCAAGGAAGGTGAAAACCACGCGCTGATCGCCAAGCTGCAGGAATCGGCCAAGTTTGACGGCGCCGAAGAAGTGAACACGCTGGACGGCCTGCGCGTAGAGTATAAGGATGGTTTCGGCCTGGCCCGCGCCTCCAACACCACGCCGGTCATCGTGTTGCGCTTCGAGGCGGATAACGAAGAGGCGCTGGAACGCATCAAGGGCGACTTCCGCCGCGTGCTGGGCACCGCCACCGACGCCAAGCTGCCGTTCTAAGCTTGCCGCGGCCGCGCTGAGCGGCCGTTTGGATAGTGTTATCAGGGGACATGGGCCAACCATGTCCCCGTTGCATTGAAAGGAATCTCATGTACCAACTGGCCGCCAGCCACCTCTCCACCGTGCGCGACCTGCTGCGCTTCGCCGTATCGCGTTTCAACGAGGCCGAACTCACCTACGGCCACGGCACCGACAACGCCCACGACGAGGCCGTCTACCTGATCCTGTCGGCGCTGCAGCTGCCCATCGACAAGCTGGACCCGTATCTGGACGCCAAGCTGCTGCCCGATGAAATGACCGCCGCGCTGGAGCTGATCCGTCGCCGCGCCGAAGACAAAGTGCCCGTCGCCTACCTGACCAATGAGGCCTGGCAGGGCGAGTTCAATTTCTACGTGGACGAGCGCGTGCTGGTGCCGCGCTCCTTCATCTATGAGCTGATGGGCGAAGCGCTGGAACCGTGGATCGAACATCCGGAACTGGTGCACCGCGCGCTGGACCTGTGCACCGGCTCCGGCTGCCTGGCCATCCAGCTGGCCCACCACTATCCGGACGCCGAAGTCGACGCAGTGGACATCTCGCTGGACGCGCTGGAAGTGGCGGCGGTGAACGTGGAGCGCTACGGCCTGGAAGACCGCGTCAACCTGATCCACACCGACCTGTTCGAAGGCCTGGAAGAGAAGTACGACCTGATCATCTCCAACCCGCCTTACGTTGATGCCGAGTCGGTAGACGCGCTGCCGCAGGAATACCTGCACGAGCCAGAAATCGCGCTGGGCTCCGGCGAAGACGGCCTGGACGCCACCCGCGAAATCCTGCGCCGCGCGCCGGAATTCCTCAACGAGCGCGGCGTGCTGCTGGTGGAAATCGGCCACAACCGCGACATGCTGGAAGAATGTTTCCCCACCCTGCCCTTCATGTGGATGGAGACGCAGAGCGGCGACGGATTCGTCTTCCTGCTGACGCGCGAAGACATTGTAAACGCCGGTATCTAATCAGACCGCAAAGCCGCCAAAACCAAGGGTTTGGCGGCTTTTTCCATTCCGGTTCGGCACTATCGGACACCGTGACAATCGAGGCTATTGCGGGGTACATTTGGGGGGATAAAAAGGGGTATCAAATAAAATACCCTACGCTTCCGAGGTGAACACATGCCGCTTACCAAGCTGGAGATCGACCGGATCGAACCGGGCGAAAAACAAATCAAAGTCACAGATGGCCAAGGCTTGTATCTGCTGGTCATGCCCAACGGCTCCAAGTACTGGCGCCTGAAATATCGCTTTTCCGGCAAAGAAAAAGTGCTTGCCCTCGGCGTGTATCCCGAAGTCTCCCTCAAGGATGCCCGGCTGAAACGAGATGATGCCCGCCGCCTATTGGCCCAAGACGAAGATCCTGGCGAGCTCAAAAAGAAAAACGCGCGCAAACAACAGTACGAAGCGTCGTCCACCCTCCAAGCCGTAGCCCAAGAATGGTGGAGCAAAATGTCTGCCGAATGGGCGCCGAACCATGCAAACGGGGTCTGGCGCTCGCTGGAGATCCATCTATTACCCGAACTTGGACACCGCCCTATCCGTGATATCAGCGCGATGGACTTGCTGCTCGTTTTGCAATCCGTTGAACAACGAGGGCTGCACGACACCGCGAATCGGCTTCGTGAACGCTGCAATGCCATATGGCGAAGAGCAGTCAAAACCGGACGAGCCGAACACAACCCTGCCGCAGACCTCGCCGGCGAATTGATCACGCCGGTTTCCAAGCCCCAGCCGTCTTTAGCCCGTGAAGAGCTGCCTGCGTTTTTGGCCGCATTGGCCGGCAATGAGCACATCACGCTGCAAACCAAATACCTGATCAAGCTGGTCATGATCTGCTTCACCCGGATTGGCGAAACGGTTCAAGCCACCTGGCATGACTTCGACTTGGATCAAGCCTTGTGGACCATCCCGCCGGAAACCCGCAAGCTAAAGCGCGCTTTGAAAGCCGCGGCCGCGCCGCATATCGTGCCCCTGCCCTCCCAAGCCGTGGACATTCTCAAACAGCTGAGCATGCATCGGATGGAAGGAAACGATTTCGTCTTTCCCAGCTTCTTCTATCGCGGCCGGCACATGAGCAAGACCACGCTGCTCAAAGCCTTTGAACGCATGGGGTATAGCGGAAAAAATACCGAAAATGGGCATGTCGTCACCCACGGTTTCCGCGCGACCGCCTCAACTATTCTGAATGAGGCCGGCTTCAACCCCGATGCCATCGAGCGGCAGCTCTCGCACAAGGAACCCAACCAAGTGAGAGCCGCCTACAATCGCGCTCAATACATGGAAGAGCGCCGGGCCATGCTGCAAAGCTGGGCCGACTACCTCGATAAAGTCGAACAAGGGGGCGATACCACGCTGCTAGCCGCCATGCATGCATAGCGCGCATGAAAGCGCATGAATGCCGGCACTCCGCCAGCCTCCGCGAGCGCCGTAACTGAGGCGTTTGCGGGGTACTCATGCAGGTGCATGATTTCCCACACATGAAGCGCGGGGGCGAGGCGGGGCTTCGATGGCGCGCGCTGGGGGCTGGAAGGGTCCCTCACTACCTCCCGACATAGACTGCTCGATGTAAAATGAAAACCCCGCGAGTGCGGGGTCGGGCTGGTATTCTAAGTCTTAGTCTGCCAAAGCTTCCCACGCTTCAGCAGGGCGGCCACCCAAGGGAGCCCGGCGGCGGTAAATCACATTTTCCATCGGAGGAACGCTTTGTCCCGGCCTCATAACCTTAGCTCGCAAATGTACAGCTTCAATAAAGTGGAATCCATCCTCCCGACGGTCTGATTGGCTATAACTGTGTTCAGTTATAGGGTGCTCAGGATTACCACGCTGAGGGTATTCTTGCTCGTCGGGATGGTCGCAGAAAAATTGCCAAGCAGAGTCCAACTCCTCCTGAGGAGCAGGTGACGGTCTAGTCGTTCCGAACATATCAGCCCCATGGCATAAAAATGACATTACAACAATAGCTGGGCTTATACATTATGCAACTGCTGCCAACGCATACTCCCCAAACTGGATCACCTCCTCCTCCAGCCAGTCGTTGACCTCCTGCAATCGCAGCTGTAGCGGCTTGATCTCGTTTTCGTAGAACACACCGGCCGCCTTGGGCGCGTCGCCGAAGCCGCCGGCGTTGCCGGGAATCACGCCCAGCAGCTGCGGCGGCACCCGGTGCGCGGCCAACACATCGTCGCGGGTCACGTTCTTGATGTTGAGGAATTCATCCTTGGCCGTCACTTCGCTGATGGGGAGCAGCTGCAGCCCGTCTTTCTTGCCGTTCGGCGCGTACATAAACAGATTCTTGAAATTGCCTGGCCCCTTGCTGTCGCGCAGCGCCTTGCGCAGGTTGTCGATGTCCTGCTCATTGTTGGCGGCGTCGGTCATGTAGAGGATGAAGCCGGCGTGCGAGCCGTTGAGGTAATACTTGCGGCGGAACAGCGTGGCGGACTCGTTGAGCCAGGCCGATTGCAGCGCAGCCAGGTATTCCGGCAGGCCGTACACCTCCTGATTGATGTCCGCGTCCATCAAATGCAGCACGTGGCCGGCCAGCAGCTGCTCTTGGTCGAAACCCGGCACCCACCAGAACCCGGCCAGGTCTTTGGCGCGGCGCACATACTTGGCGCGCGCCGGCTTCAGCTCCATGACGCCGCCCAGCCGGTTGGTGATGGCTTGCAGGTAGGCATTGCCGAACACCAGATAATCCATCAGCCAGGCGCTGAACGCCGACCGGCTCAGCAGCCGATGCGGCTTAAAGGTGCTGACCAGCACATTGCGCTTTACCGTCAAGGCGCTGGCGTGATGGACGTTGGCGCGCAGGCTGCGCGCCAGGCCGTCCCAACTGACTGGCGGCTCATACCAGCGGCCATTGTCCACGCATTGCAGATAGTCCATCAGTTCGCGCCGGTCCAGCACCGGCACCGGCTCGCCGAAGGAAAACGCCAGCGGCGTGCTGGCCGGCGCGGATGGCGCCGCCGGCGTCGCCGGGGCGTGGGGATGGTTATGGCTGCGGCGAGGTTTGTTCATCCGAAAATCTCCATGAAACTGGAATTGGTAGAAGTCGCGCCCTCAAGCGGCTCGTGCGCCAGAGCGTGCATGGTGGCCCACGCCAAGTCGGCGTGGCTGGTTTCTTCGGAGCGGCCGGCGGCGAAGGTGACGCCGCGCCCGCTCGGCGTGCTGGTTTTCTTGATCGACAGGAAGGCGGCGGCGATGTCGTTGTGGCTGGCGTCGAACTCCAGCCGGCCGCTGTTGATCACATCCAGCGCCTTCAGCACCAGACGGGTTTTCACCTCCACGCTGTAGCTGATCGCCACCGCGTCTGGGCGGAATTGCTTCACCAGCTGATAGACGCCCGTCCCCAGGCCGGACGTGTCGATGCCGATGTATTCCACGTTGTAGCGCAGGGTTTGTTGGCGGATGAAATCAGCCTGCTTGGCAAAATCCATGCCCTTGAACTGCGCCCGCTCCAAGATGCGGAACTTGCCGCCCGGCACCGCCGGCGGCGCCAGCACCACCAGCGCCGCGCTGTCGCCGGTATGGCTAGGGTCATAGCCCAGCCATACCGGACGATGGCCGAACGGCCGCGCGGCGAAGGGCTTGAAATCGTCCCACTCGGCCCAGGCATCCACCATCGCCCGTTGCAGCGCGGCAAACGAAAACACGCTGGCGCCGTCGTCGATGAACTGGCACATGAACAGTTGCAGAAACTCTTCCGGGCTGTACTCCAGCCGCAGCTGGTCGATGTCGAACAGATCGCAGCCGCCGGCCAGCGCGTCGATGATGGTGACGATCTGTCGCCAGCGGCCATCCGGGCCGCGCACGCCGCCGGCCAGTGCCTGGGCCGACACGTCGAGCTTGATGTGTTCCGCCTTGGGCCGACCGCGGTTGAAATGCTCGCCGGTCCACACCTTGAACCCTTCATGGGACATGGCGGACGGCGTGGAAAAATAGGTCTGGCGGTACATCTTCTGGCTGGCCATGCCGCTGGCCAGCTTGCGCAGCTCCAGAAAGCGCGGAATCCAGAAATACTCATCCACATACAAATCGCCGTGGCGGCCCTGGGCGGTGCGGCTATTGGTCCCCAGGAATGACAGCTCCGCGCCGTTGGGCAGCTTGATGACTTCGCCCTTCAGCTCCACGCCGGTGACGTTCTTCACAAAGTCGCAGATATAGGACCGGAACTGGAAAGCCTGGGCTTTGGAGGCAGACAGGAAGATCTGATTGCGCCCCGTTTCCAGCGCGGTAATCAGCGCCTCATGGGCGAAATAATAGGTGGCGCCGATCTGCCGGCTTTTCAGGATGTCGCGGATGCGCTCTTGCTGCCCTGCCCTGTACCAGTGTTTCTGGTAGTCGAACATGCCATCGAGGAAGGCCGCTACCAGCTGGGCCTGGTGCTCGTCGGTAATCGGGTTGCGCTCCGGCTGGCGCTTCGGCGCCGCGTTCCGGTTCGCGATGTTCGGGTTTAGGTCGGACTCTTTGCCGGTCTGGCTGTACTTGCCCACACGCGCCAGGCGTTCCACCTGGCGGCCGAGCAAGTCGATTTCCTTGAAGTCCTTTCCCTCCTTGTCCTCTTTCAGGATCAGCTGTTGCATCCGCGTTTCGATGGTGGAGGCGATGCGGTCGGCCGGGTCGGAATCGTCCCAGGCGTCGCGCCGTTTCCAGCTATGCACCGTCGCCGGCTTCACGCCCACATGCTCGGCAATGCGAGCCACGCGCCAGCCCTGCCAATAGAGGGCGCGGGCCAGGCGGCGCGGGTCTAGGTCCATCTCGGAAATAAGGGCTTGAGTATCCATCCCGGCAGTCTGCCGCCTTGTTCGGCGCGATTCTCCGCCTGCCGGTTGTGTCCGTTCGCCACACAACAGCCACCGCTCGACCCCGCCCCGCGCGGCCGGGATTATGGGCGCATCGCCACGACAGACACCCGACCGAGGACCGCAAACCATGGCAAGCCAGGACAACCCGAAGCCCACCGGCAAGAAGTCGAAATTCTTCCGCATCGCCACCGAAGGCGACACCACTGACGGCCGCGAAATCAGCCGCCAAGACATCGAGCAGATGGCTCGCAACTACAACCCGGAACGCTACGGCGCCCGCGTCAACATCGAACACGTCCGCGGCATCATGCCGGATGGCCCGTTCGGCATGTATGGCGACATCATTGCGCTCAAAACCCAAGAAAACGCCGAAGGCAAGCTTCAACTGATGGCGCAGATAGACCCGACGCCAGGTCTAGTGGATCTGGTCAACGTGAAGCGTCAAAAGGTCTACACCTCTATCGAAGTTCAACCCAACTTCGCCAAATCGGGCGAAGCGTATTTGGTAGGTTTGGCCGCAACGGATAGCCCGGCCAGTCTGGGAACCGAGATGCTGCGCTTCTGCGCTGGCGCGCAAATCAATCCGCTCGCCCATCGCAAGCAGTCGCCAGACAACCTATTCACCGCCGCCATCGAATGCAATCTGGAATTTGAGGATGACAACGCCAGCCCGCTGGCCGGCTTCAGCGACAAGATCAAGGGCTTGCTAGGCAAGTTCTCCAGCCGCCAAAACGCCGACACCGCCGAGCTGTCCGCCGCGGTGCAAACCATCGCCGAAAGCCAGGGCGAGTTGCTGGAGCAATTCAGCGGCAAAGCCAACGCCGCTGACGTGGCGAAATTGCGCGAGCAATACAGCCAGCTCAAAACCGACCATGACGCTCTCGTCACCAAGCTGAGCAGCGAGCCCATCACGCCGCCGCGCAGCACCGCCACTGGCGCCGCCGCCGAACACGTCACCGACTGCTGACCAGCCCTCACCCATTACCGGAGCCATACCGCATGAAAACCGATACCCGCAACGTGTTCACCCAGCTGCTGGAGCAGATCGCCAAGCTGAACGGCGTCAGCGCCGCCGCCGTCGAAAAATCCTTCAGCGTGCAGCCGTCCATCCAGCAGAAGCTGGAAACCCGCATTCAGGAATCGAGCGAATTCCTAACCCGCATCAACATCAACGGCGTCGATGAGCTGGAGGGCGAAAAGCTGGGCCTGGGCATCTTCGGCACCGTTGCCGGCCGCACCAAGGTGACGCCGACCAACCCGCGCCGCCCGCGCAACCTTGGCGACCTGAACAGCCATAAATACCGCTGCGAATTCACCGAGTTCGACACCGCTATCCCCTTCGTCCAGTTGGACGCCTGGGCCAAGTTCCCGGACTTCCAGACCAAGCTGCGCGACGTCATCGTCAAGCAGCAGGGGCTGGACCGCATGATGATCGGCTTCAATGGCGTCAGCGTGGCGGAACAGACCAACCGCGAGAAGTTTCCGCTGCTGCAAGACGTCAACAAGGGTTGGCTGCAGCAATACCGCGAACATGCGCCGGAGCGCGTGATGGCGGAAGTGAAGAAGGGGTCTGGCAAGGTCATGATCGGGGCAAAGGAAAAGGGCGGCGACTACGCCAACCTCGACGCGCTGGTGATGGATGCCGTAGCGGGTCTGATTGACCCGGCCATGGCGGGCAATCCCGACTTGGTGGTGGTCCTGGGCCGCGACCTGCTGCATGACAAGTACTTCCCCATCGTCAATCAGGACAACAAGCCCAGCGAACAGATGGCGGCCGACGTCGTCATCAGCCAGAAGCGCGTTGGCGGCCTGCCGCCTGTTTCCGTGCCCTACTTCCCGGCCGGCGCGATGCTGATTACCCCGCTGTCCAATCTGTCCATCTACTACCAGAGCGGCAGCCGCCGCCGTCACCTGCGCGAAGAGCCGGATTACAACCAAGTGGCCAACTACGAGAGCAACAACGAAGCCTACGTGGTGGAGCGCTACGAGGCCGGCTGCCTGGTAGAAAACATCGAGATGGTGAACGCGGCATGAGCCACGCCCGCGCCCACTTCCAGCGGGCCAGCGCGGCCAAGGCTTCGGCCTTGGCCGTGGAAGACGGCCCCGTCAACTGCACCGCTTACGAAATGATGTTGGTCAAGCTGGCCGAAGACAAGCGGCGCTTGAAGCAAGTCCAGTCCACGGAAGGCAAGGCCGAGGTCAAGCGCCAGATCCTGCCCGATTACGCCCCCTGGGTGGAAGGCGCGCTGCAAGGCGGCAAGGGCCAGCCCGACGATGTGCTGATGACGGTCCTGATGTGGCGCATCGACGCCGGCGACTACAGCGGCGCGCTGGACATCGCCGAGTACGCGCTCCCCCACGGCCTGCCGTTGCCGGACCAGTTCAGCCGCACCACCGCCACGGCCGTGGCCGAGGAAATCGCCGACGCCGCCAAGCGCGCCCGCGACGGCAAGCAGCCGTTCGAGCTTCAGACGCTGACCTACACCGCCGAACTGACCGACAAGCACGATATGCCGGACCAAGTGCGCGCCAAGCTGCTCAAGGAAACCGGCCTGGCCATGGCGGAAGCGGAGCCGTCCGCCGCGCTGGAGCATCTGCGCCGCGCCCAGCAGCTGCATGGCGCCGTCGGCGTCAAAAAGGACATCGAGCGCATTGAACGCGCCATCAAGAACAGCGCCCCGCCGCCCACCGGCAGCCAGGCGTAACCGAGCGACCCCGCGCGACTGACGGCAGGGGGTGGACGCCAGGCGCAAGCCAACGGCCGAAGCCCCCTCCACCGTCACCCACAAGGACAGCGCCATGCAAATCAACACCGTCAACGCCACGCCCACGAGCGCGCCCGCGCCGACTGATGGCCAGGCCATCCCATCCAGCCGTTTCTGGCCGGACATCGAGCCCAGCCACTTCCGCGCAGCCATGCGCTACGACGGCACCGTCACCGCCGCCCGCCTGCGCCATGCACTGGTGGAAGCCATCGCCGCCGTCAATGGCGAGCTGGCCGGCTGGCGCGTTGTCAAGATCGCCGGCGGCGCGCTGCGCCTGGTCGACATCGAGGCGGAACAGATCGACGGCGAATCGGCACTGGTGCAGCGCTGGCGCCGGGCAGTCTACGCCATCGCGGCGGCGGACCTGGCCGAGCGCTACCGCTCGTTTGACGCCACCGGCGCGGCTCGCCAGCGGGCGGACGATTTGGACGATACCGCCGACCAGTTGCGCGCGGATGCCCGCGCCGCCATCCGCGCGCTGATGAGCGTCGGCCGCTGCACGGTGGAACTGATCTGATGCGCGCCATTCGCGCCATGCAGGGCGACACCGTGGACGCCATCGCCTGGCGCGTTTACGGCAAAACCCGCGGCGTGGTGGAACTGCTGCTGCAACACAACCCAGGGCTGGCCGAGCATGGCCCGGTCCTGCCCAGCGGCGCGCGGGTGCTGCTGCCGGACCTGCCGGCAGATCCCGCGCCCGCGCAAACCCTCATCAACCTATGGGACTAACACCATGGCAGAACCTGTAAGCAGTACCGCCACCACCGCCACGCTGGCCGCCGTCGCCGGCCTGGCCGTGCTGCCCGGCATCGACGCGGCCGTGGTGCTCGGCGCGTTCGCCGGCGCGGCTGTGTTCGTGCTGAGTTCGGACAGCCTGAGCCTGGCCAAGAAGGCCGGTTTCTTCATCGTCAGCTTTCTGGCCGGCCTGGTGGCCGCCGCCGGCGTGGCCAGTCTGCTGGCGCGCTGGCTGCCCATCGAGTCCAGCCCCGGCGTGGGCGCGCTGATCGCCGCCGCGCTCGCCGTCAAAGTGTTGCTGTGGCTGATCAGAATGGCCGACGATCCGGCCGCAGCCGTGCGCGGCATCAAGGGGGGCAAGCCATGACGCTCAATGTCCTGCACATCCTGGTGCTTATCCTTTCGTCTATCGTTTTGCTCGGTTTTCAGCGCGGAACGTCCAAACACCGCCCATTCGCTGCACTTTTGGCTTATCTGCTCATCGTTTCCGCCGGCGCGGTGGCCGTGCTGCGCCTATTCGGCCGGCATGAGTTGGCCGACCTGCCGCAGCTGTTCATCAATCTGGCCTTGCTGCTGGCGCTGATCGCCCAGCGCGGCAACGTGGTGGATCTGTTTCGCAATGGCGGCCCGCGCCAGTCGCGGCTGGCCATCCTGCTGAGGAAAGCCACATGGATCTGATGAAGAAAGGCGCGCACGGCCTGGACGTGCAAGCGCTGCAGCAACGGCTCGCTGCCTTGGGCGCCAAGCTGACTGTCGATGGCTGGTTTGGCGACGCCACCGAGGCCGCGGTGGCTGCATTCCAGCGCCGCGCCGGTCTGGTGGTGGACGGCATTGCCGGGCCTAAAACACTCTTCGCGCTCATTGGCCAGGCTGGCCCGCGCCGGCTGGGCGAAACCGACTTGCAAGCCGCCGCCGAACGCCTGGGCGTCAGCGTGTCCGTAGTCAAAGCCTTCAACGCGGTGGAGTCCAGCGGTTCAGGCTTCCTGGCGGATGGCCGCCCCGTCATCTTGCTGGAGCGTCATGTCGTCTATCAGCGCGCTGGTGAGCAAGCCGAACAGCTGGCGGCGCAATATCCGGCAATCTGTAACAAGGCGCGCGGCGGCTATGCAGGCGGGGCGGCCGAGTGGACGCGCTTCACCAGCCTGGCCATCATCGGCGGCGAGCAGCTGGCTATCGAGTCTTGCAGCTGGGGCGCGTTCCAGATCATGGGCTATCACTGGCAGCGGCTGGGCTATGTCGGGGCGCTCGAATGGCGGCGGGCGATGGAATCCGGCGAACCGGCCCAGCTCGACGCCTTCGTGCGCTTCATCCTGGCCGAGCCGGCATTGCTGAAAGCGCTGCAAGCCAAGAAATGGGCGGACGTGGCCCGGCTCTACAACGGCCCGGCATACCGTGAAAACCTCTATGACGCCAAGTTGCAGGCCGCCTATGAGCGCGCGGAAAGGCTGGCCGCATGATCGCCTCCCTGCTCCCCCTCGTCCGTCGCGTCCTTGCCGTCATTCTGCTCACGGCCGCCCTGCTGGCCGGCTACACCCTATGGCAGCAAAGCCGCCAGTTGCAAGGCCAAGCCGCCAGTCTGGCTGCTGCTCAACGCGACGCCGCCACGCTGGCCGAGCGCAACCGCGCCCAGGGCGAGCAACTGGCCGCCCAGGATATCGACATCAAGCTGCAGATCGCCGCCAGCCGCGAACTGGCCGGCCAGCTGTCCGCCCTATCCCGTCAACACGCCGCCGCCGCGGCGAAACTGGAGGCCGCCATCCATGCCACGCCTGCCGCTGCCGCCTGGGCTAGCGCTGCTATCCCTGAGCCTGTTGCCCGCCTGCTCGACACCGCCGGCCGGCCATCCGCAACCATTGCTGACCCAGCGTTGCCCAGCAGTGACGGCCTGCGCCCTGCCGGCGCTGACGCCCAAGACCAACGCCCAGCTGGCGGACAGCTGGCAGCAACACCGGGCGGCGCTTGAAGCTTGCGCCGCGCAGATCAACAGCATCATCCATTGCCAACAGAACACGCCATGACTGATTTCTACGACCGCGCCCAGGCGCTGGAACAACGCCAGCGCGAAGAAGCCCTCGCTCGCCAGTTCGCCAGGCTCGACAACGGCGCCAGCCTGAGCCATTGCGAAGATTGCGCCGAGCCGATACCGGAAGCGCGCCAACGCATCGTCGCCGGCTGCACCCGCTGCGTGCAGTGCCAGGAAGACCATGAACAAGCCCGCTGACCTGCGCCGCGCCATCGAGGCCGCCCTGCCGGAACTGCGCGACAACCCCGACCGCCTCATCATGCTGGTGGAGGATGGCGGCATCGTCACCGCGCCGGGCCGACTGAACTTCGGCTATCGCTACACCCTGAAAATCGTCATCACCGATTTCACCGGCCACCTGGACCAGCTCGTCATCCCGCTGCGCGCCTGGATCGAGCAGAACGAACCGCCGCTGGTGCAAAACCCGGAACGGCTGGAGAAAGGTTTTCGATTCGAGGTGGAATGGATCAGCGCCACCGCCGTGGATGTGCAGATCACCCTGCAACTATCCGAAAGCGTGCGCGTGGAAGTGGGCCAGGACGGCAACGTCACCGCCACCCACTACGGCGAACCGGCCGACCCGCTGGCGGATGTGCGCTATTGGGTGGTGACCGTGAAAGGCAAAACTGTCTATGACAATCGCCCGGCTTGAATCCGAGCTGTCCGGACTGCTGCACAAAGTGGAGCCGGCTGCCCGCCGCGCCCTGGCCCGCGACATCGGCCGCGCGCTGCGCCAAAGCCAGCAAAAGCGCATCGCCGCCCAGCAAAACCCGGACGGCAGCGGCTACGCCCCGCGCCGGCAGCAATACCGCGAGCAGAAAGGCCGCATCCGCCGCCAGATGTTCGCCAAACTGCGCGCCGCGCGCTGGCTCAAGATCGAGGCCACCGCCAGCGGCGTCGAGGTCGGTTTCCTGCGCCAAGTAGAGCGTATCGCCCGCGTCCATCAATACGGCCTGCGCGACCGCATCAGTCGCCACACCCACCGCGAGGCGCAATACCCGGCGCGCGAGCTGCTGGGTTTGAGCGAACAAGATTTCGAGATGCTCAAGGATAAATTGCTGTCTCTGCTTGCGGACAAATAAATCACTTCCACCCACAAAAGAACAAAAGCATAATTAATCACCTGCAAACAAAATGGTGATTTAAAGTGAGTAAACCAATATGGTGGGAAAAAACTGTTGAGTATAAGTTTGTCCGTCAGTTCATCAAGGACAATCACATGATTGCTCCGCTTGATGGAAAGCATGAGGCTGCTGGAGATGCCATACTAGGACTAGGCTTGAAATGGGTTTTAATTGAATTTAAAAAAGACGCTTCAAGTATTAATTCAGAGATTGAAAAATTTGGCAACCGATGGATTGAGGCTAAGAAATCATTAACAGGGAAAGACACCCATCATTTCCTGATATTTGGCCAGCTAAGCGAAGTTGATGGAAAGCTTGACATAAACCTTCGAGCCGTGAATTACTTCTCACTTAATAAAATAAAATGCAACGAAATATTTTCATGCGGAGTTGACCCTGAGACATTTAATGCATACTTAGTAGAGTTTGCAAAATTCAAAGAGACAGTCAGCAGCTCTGGCGGCATGGACTTGCAAGCATATGAACAAGTAATGGGAGTTAACGCCAATGGCGAAGTTGTCGCATGCGCGTCTTTGAAAGAGTTCGGCTTAGCGTTGGGTAAGCATTATGTCCATCAGCAAGAAAAGCAGCGAACTCGCTCTTACGACAGAGGCATGAGTATGTAACAGAAGCTTTTCACATAAGCCCGCGATGCGGGCTTTTTTCATCTATTCAGATCTCGTTGTCTTAGCCCACCACACAACACCCACCGCGCGACACCCCGCGCCGGCCTGTGCAAACTGGCCGGCATGGAAAACTTCGCTGACCTCTCCCGCCGCATCGAGTCGCTGATCCGCCTCGGCACCATCGCCGAGGTGGACCATGCCGCGCGGCGCGTGCGCGTCCAGACTGGCGCGCTGACCAGCAACTGGTTGCCCTGGGCGGCCAGCCGCGCCGGCCAAACCCGCGACTGGAGCCCGCCCACGGCGGGCGAGCAAGTGCTGCTGCTCTGCCCCAGCGGCGACCCGGCCGGCGGCGTGGCCCTGCTGGCCATCTATTCCGATGCCTTCGACGCGCCATCCAGCAGCCCGGATGAGCACCTGACCGTCTACCCGGACGGCGCCCGCCTCCTCTACAACCACGCCACCGGCTCGCTCAGCGTGTCCGGCGTGCGCACCGCAACCGTGCAGGCCTTTGGACTCGTTACCGTGGATTGTCCGGAAACCTTCATTCACGGCAATGTCGCCATCACCGGCAGCCTGACCGTCACCGGCGCAACCTTATTGCAGGCGGCGGCGGTGGTGGCAGGCCCTTTCAGCTACCAATCCGGCATGTCCGGCCAGGGCGGCGCCAGCGGCGCGGCGGCAATGCTCAGCGGCAACATCATCCATCAGGGCGGCGCGCTGTCGTCCAACGGCGTGACCTTGCACAGCCACACCCACCCCGACCCGCACGGCGGCAATACGGAGCCTCCCCGATGAGCAGCTACACCGGCATGAATGCCGCCACCGGTCGCGCCATTGACGACGCCGACCATATCCGCCAGTCCATCATCCGCATTCTGGCCACGCCGCAGGGCTCGCGCATCGAGCGCCGCGAGTTCGGCAGCATCCTGCCGGATCTGATCGACAGGCCGCTCAACGGCAAAACCCGCATGCAGGCCATGGCGGCCACCGTCATGGCCTTAACGGCCTGGGAGCCTCGCATCGAACTGACGCGCGTCATGCTGCAAACCGGCAGCGGCGAGTCGGCCGGTTCATTGACCATCGATATCGACGCCCGCCGCCGCGGCACCGGCCACGCGCTGCAATACTCGCTCCCCCTGAAAGGCTGATATGGCTATCGACCTCACCCGCTTGCCGCCGCCGGCCATCATGGAAACCATCGACTATGAAAGCCTGCTCGCGGAATACAAAGCCAAGCTGCTGACGCTCGTTCCCGCAGAGCAGCGCGCGGCCATAGCCGCCACCTTGCAGCTGGAAAGCGAGCCGCTGCTGATGGCGCTGCAATTGGCCTGCTACCGCGAAATGCTGCTGCGCCAGCGCATCAACGAAGCCGCCCGCGCCAGCCTGCTGGCCTATGCGGAGCGCGAAGACCTGGACAACCGCGCCGCCGACTACGGCGTGCAGCGCCTGCTGATCCAGCCAGCCCAGCCAGACGCCAACCCGCCGACAGAGGCGCAATGGGAAAGCGATGAGCGGCTGCGCATGCGTTGCCAGATGGCGATGGAGGGGCTGGCCAGCGCCGGCCCGCGCGGCGCGTATGCCTTTCATGCATTCAGCGCCAGCGCCGATGTGGCGGATGTGGATGTCGACACGCCGGCCGGCGGCACGGTGCGCGTCTGGCTGCTGGGCCGCGATGGCGCCGCCAGCTCCACCCTATGCAATACCGTCGCAGCCGCGCTCAATGCCGAAGATGTGCGCCCGCTGTGCGACACGGTGGACGTGCGCGCTGCCGCGCCGCTGTCTTTCGCCATCGAGGCCCGCATCGAATATCAGCCAGGCGGTGAGGCCGTCAGCGGCGGCTTGGCCGGCGCCAATCTTCGCTTGTCCAAAATGCTGGCCGAGCGGCGCAAGATTCGCGGCAGCGTGCCGCGCTCGGCGATTGACGCCGCCTTGCATGTGCCAGGCGTTAACCGCGTCATCCTGACCAGCCCCGCAGCGGACGTGCAATGCGGCGTCGGCCAGTTCCCCAGCTGCGCCGGCCTCTCGGTGGTGGCTTCATGAGCGCGCACTTGCTGCCCCCCAATCGCACGCCGCTTGAAGCGGCGCTGGCGGATGCTTGCGAGCTGGCTTTAGATCCGTCGCCCATTCGCGGCCTGGCCGATAGCGCACGCTGCCCGGCCGCGCTGCTGCCGTGGCTGGCGTGGTCGCGCAGCGTGGAAAACCTTGATGCCGCCGCCACTGAAGAACAGCAACGCGCGCTGATCGCCTCTTCCGTCGCCGTGCATCGCCGCAAAGGCACGCCGGCCGCGGTGCGCCAGGTGTTCCGCGACCTGGACTTGGGCGAAGTGCGCATCAGCGAAGGAAACCATCGCTGGTTGGCCGATGGCAGCATGACGGCCGATGGTTTCCCCACTGCCGGCGACCCGATGGGCTGGCCGGAATATCGCGTGCAAATAGACAAGGTGCTGTCGCTGGAACAGGCCGCCGCCGCCCGCAAGATTCTCAACGATGTCGCCCCCGCGCGTTCCGTGCTGTGGGGCTTGGACTTTACCGGCGCCACGCTGATCGCGAATGGCTACGCCAGCGCCAACGGCGCTTATACCGCAGGAGTGATACGCACATGACCGCCCTTCCCCTTCCCGCCAAACCCGGCTGGCCCAGCGTCACCCGCTACGAGGTGACCGAGCGCTTGCTGGGCGGCGACGGCGGCCCGCTCAACCGGGCGCCCGCCGAACTGCTGGAACGCACCGAGTTTCTGAAAAAGCAGATAGACGACATCGTGTCCGGCGCGCTGACAGCTGAATACGCCGACCGCCTCAAAACCCCGCGCAACATCGCCATGACAGGCGACGGCAGCTGGAGCGTGACATTCGACGCCGGCGGCAACGTCAGCGGCGCGCTGACGCTGGCCAATACCCCGGTCACGCCCGGCACCTGGGCGATGACCACCGTGGATGCGAAGGGGCGCGTCACCGCTGGCCGCGCGCTGGCGGCTTATGATGTCCCGTCGCTGGATTGGACCAAGATCACGTCCGGCAAGCCCACCACGCTGGGCGGCTACGGCATCACTGATGCCGCGAGCAAAACCGACCTGCAAACCGCAGTCAATAATCTGGTGGCCGGCGCGCCAGGCGCGCTAGACACCTTGCAGGAGCTGGCGGCCGCGCTGGGGAATGATCAGAACTTCGCCGGCACCATTGCCAATACCTTGTCGAACAAGGCAGACAAAGCCGACTTGGCCAATGCCGGTTTGCTAGGCTTTGCAAAAAACATCACGCAAGGCTCATGCTTGGAGTTTCGGCCGAATGGTTTGTATCACGTTGCCGATTTAGTCAAAGACAGGCCCATCGCCAGCAATGGCATGCTGGCAGTGAATTTCCTGGTTCCAGGCTGGGGCAGCATTGCCTACCAGTCATGGGGGGGTGCGACGTTCGAAGCTCGGGTGGAAAATGGCATCTGGCAGCCATGGGTGAAAGTGCTGAAAAGTGGCCAGCAAAGCACGCTGGCCAGCTACGGCATCACCGATGCCGCAAGCAAAACCGACCTGCAAACCGCCGTTAATAATCTGGTGGCCGGCGCGCCAGGCGCGCTAGACACCTTGCAGGAGCTGGCGGCTGCGCTGGGGAATGATCAGAACTTCGCCGGCAGTATTGCCAAGGCCTTGTCAAACAAAGCGGATAGGGCGACCACGCTAGCCGGCTACGGCATCGCCGACGCGATGCCGCTTCGCCCGAACTTGGGCGACAAGGCCGACCTCAATAGCATCACTGGCACGGGTATCTACCACCAGCGAGCGAATGCGCAAGCGGTGTCCGGCGCGAACTACCCGGTGGGCGTGGCGGGAATGTTGTTTGTATATGCCAGTGACGGCATGGTTTATCAAACGTACCAGGCATACGACAACACTGGGTTTTACTACCGCGCGCAATACAACGGCCGCTGGTCTGCATGGAAGCGGCTGGCCGACGACGCCACTACGCTAGCCGGTTACGGCATCGCCGACGCGGTGCCGCTGGATGGTGCCGGCCGAGCCAGCGCGCAATCGTTCCGGGCGGCAAAAGGCCTGCCGATGAATGACTCTGCGGCTGTCGGCTTCGCATTCGGGCCGGATGGCGATACCGGCATGTTTGCCGACTATTCCGGCTCCAACCCCAACACCGGCAGTAAAACCATCAATTTGCGGGTTGACTCTAAAGATGTCCTCGTCGCGGATGTTACCGGCGGGCTTTGGGCGCAAGGTTATGGTTGGCTGCATGATAAGTTCGCATTGTCCAGCAATCCAGTCCTGAAGGGGGTAACGAAGATCGAGCGCCTGGCGCCTGACACCATCATCACTGCCCAGGGTGGAGATGAGGGTGGGCAGCTGAATTTTGAGCGGTCGGTAAACTCCAGCCTCAATGGTGATGTTGCCATCGATATTTGGCGGAATTGCCTGAGAATTTTTGAGACCGGAGGGGAAAATCGCGGCATAGCCATAGATCTCAGCTCTCTGCCGGCGCGTATCGGGACACGCCTGGCGACAACTGACGATGTGGCCTCCGCCGCTCCGCCTGGGCAGATCGCATTTTTTGCCCGCGATGCCGCGCCGGCCGGCTGGCTGAAATGTGACGGCGCGCAAAATGTCTCACGCGTAGCGTATGCGGCGCTGTTTGCCGCCATTGGCGACCGGTTCGGCGTAGGGGATGGCAAAACAACTTTTGGTATCCCGGACTTACGCGGCGAATTTGTGCGGGGTTGGAGCGCCGGGCGCACAGACGCAGACTCAGGACGCGCTTTTGGCAGTTTACAAATGGATGCGATCCGCAACATTACGGGATCACTCAGCGCGTCTGGTACATGCTTTGATGGCGCGAGTGGAGCCATTGCACTTGCAGACACCCAGTCCGGCTCGGTTGCCAATTCTGCGACGCAGAACGGCCGTACCGATGACTTTATCTTTGATGCCAGTCGAGTGGTTCCCGTTTCGAACGAAGTCCGCCCCCGCAACATCGCCATGCTCGCCTGCATCAAAATCTGACGGAGAACACCATGACTGAAACTGCACAAAAAACCGTCTATTGCTACAGCTCAGCCACCGGCGAATACGCCGGCGAAACCACTGCGCAACGCTCGCCGCTGGATGTGGATGAGATCTACTTGATCCCGGCCTGGGCGGCCGAAACCGCGCCGCCAATGGCTGGGCCTCGCCAGGCAGTGGCATGGCGGACTGTGGATGGCGCAATTCCGCAGCATTGCATTCTGGGCGGCCGCTGGCAGCTGCTGCCCGATTGGCGCAGCGTGCCGCTGTGGTCCAAGGCCACCGCGCAGCCGGTGGCCGCCCAGCTGGGCGACACGCCGGACAGCCTGGAAGCCACCGAGCTGGAGCCGCCGCCATTTGGCGTCTGGAAAGGCAAGGCCTGGATCGTGGACACGGCCGCCCAACTGGCCGCGCAAACTGCCGCAGCCGAGGCCGAGATTGCAGCCAAGCGCAGCCAGGCCGACGCAGCCATTATCCCGCTGCAAGATGCGGCAGAGCTGAAGATGGCGACAACGGCAGAAACCGACCAGCTCACCGCCTGGCGCCGCTACCGGGTGGAGCTGTCGCGCGTGCCGCAGCAATCCGGATATCCCGCCAAAATCGACTGGCCCGCGCCGCCGGCCGCAGAATGACGAAAGCCCCGCAGATGCGGGGCTTGTTCTTTGCCGGCAGCCGTTTATCAGGCGGCGTGCTGTTCGATATGCGCCGCCTCATACCTCAGCGCCGCGGCGGCGCTGACGGCGATGAAGTGGATCGACGGGTCTTCGTGGTGGCTGGCCAAGGTCCGGCCCAAGTGCGATAGGCAGACGCAGAGGTTTTCCAACGTCTCGCGCGGGTCATGGCCAATCAAGGGGTTCAAAATATGGGCGTCATCGCGGTTGTGCATTTTTAGTCCTTGTTTTATCTATTTTGCGGCATGAAATGCCATGTCGCTATTATTCTGGGATGAACTCCGCATTCATATTGGCGTTTAAGCCAATACGCCGCATAACATCCGGCAAAAAAATATGCGCAACGAGCAAACGCGCATCCAGCCGCTTTCCGCTCTCGGCCTTAAGCCCTAGTTTTTTAGATGAATTTTCCACATGCGCGCGAATGGTGCGCTCGGTAATGCCCAGCGCCTGGGCGGCGGCGCGGTAGCTGCGTCCGGCGGCGATAAGTAAAACTACTGATACCTCCGCATCGGTTAACTGTCCTAATTGCCGGGCCTGCACGTGTTGACGCAGCGCGGCGTCGGCCAGCACCTGCCGCAAATCCTCCGCCAGCCCAACCCGCAAATGCGTGGGGGCATCCTCTTTCGCTATTTCCGCTATCGCATCCAACACCGACAGCATATCCCGAATGTCAGCCCTCTCCAGAAAGCGCTGGAGCAGGTCGGAGGCGGGAAACGGCATAAAGTCCTAGGTAGAAATACGGTCAAATTCAATGCTAGGTTGTGGCGCGGCCTGATACAACAAGCTCAGCTCGCGCCGGGAAATCATGCGGGGCAACATGCTCGGAACCTCACCCGGAGACTGAGACATGCCCCAGGACTACCACCACGGCGTCAGAGTGCTGGAAATCAACACCGGCACCCGCCCCATCCGCACCATTTCCACCGCCGTCATCGGCATGGTTTGCACCGCCGACGATGCCGACCCGGCCGCCTTCCCGCTGGACACCCCGGTCTTGCTGACGGATTTGGATGCCGCCATCGGCAAAGCCGGCGTCAAAGGCACGCTGGCCGCCAGCCTGAAAGCCATCAGCGACAACGCCAGCCCGCTGGTGGTGGCGGTGCGCGTCAAAACCGGCAAGGACGCCGCCGAGCAAAACAGCCTCATCATCGGCACCACCACGCCCGCCGGCCAAAACACCGGCCTGAAAGCGTTGCTCACCGCCGAGCAAAAAGTCAGCGTCCGCCCGCGCATTCTTGGCGTGCCGCAACTGGATACCCTGCCGGTGGCCACCGAACTGGCCGCCCTCGCCGCCAAGCTGCGCGCCATGGCCTACGTCAGCGCCAACGGCTGCAAAACCAAGGAAGACGCCGTCGCCTATCGGCAAAACTTTGGCCAGCGCGAAGTCATGGTCATCTGGCCGGACTTCATTGCCTGGGACGCCGCAGCCAACAAAGACACGCCAGTTTCGGCCATCGCCAGCGCATTGGGCTTGCGCGCGCAGATCGACGAAACCACCGGCTGGCACAAAACCCTTTCCAATGTCGTGGTGCAAGGCGTCACCGGCATCAGCCAAGACGTCTATTGGGATCTGCAAAACCCGGCCACCGACGCCGGCTTTCTCAATGAAAAAGCCGTCACTACGCTGATCCGGCGCGAAGGCTTCCGCTTCTGGGGCAGCCGCACTTGCAGCAGCGACCCGCTGTTCGCGTTCGAATCCGCCGTCCGCGCCGCCCAGGTGCTGGCCGACACCCTGGCCGAAGCGCAGTTTTGGGCCATGGACCAGCCGCTCACGCCCACGCTGGTCAAAGACATCGTGGACAGCGTCAACGCCAAGGGCCGCGAAATGGTGCGCAACGGCTATCTGCTGGGCTTTCACTGCTGGTACGACGCCAGCGCCAACGACAAGGGCGCGCTCAAGGTGGGCAAGCTGGCCATCGACTACGACTACACCCCGGTCCCGCCGCTGGAAAACCTCAATTTGCGCCAACGCATCACCGACCGCTATTTCATGGATTTCGCCGCCCAGGTGGCCGCGTAAACAAGGGAGCCCCACATGGCCGCACTGCCGCGCACCCTGCGCAAATTCAACCTGTTCAACGATGGCATGTCCTTCATCGCCGAATGCCTGTCGGTCAAGCTGCCGGCGCTCAAGATGAAAACCGAGGAGTACTCCGGCGCCGGCATGATTGGCCCGGTGGCGCTGCTCAAAGGCGTGGAAAAGCTGGAGCTGGAACACACCTACAACGGCCCCATCCCGGAAATCATCGCCACCTTCGGCGCGGAAAAGCACGATGCCGCCAAGCTGCGCTGGATGGGCAGCTACGCCAATGAAGCCACCGGCGAAAGCCATGCGGTGGAAATCGTCGCCGCCGGCCGCCATAACGAGCTGGACCCCGGCGACGCCAAAGCCGGCGAGAACGGCGAATTCAAAGTCAAAACCGACCTGACCTACCTGAAATGGATCATGGACGGCAAAGAGCTGATCGAAATCGACATCGTCAACGACGTGTTCAAGGTGGCCGGCCAGGACCGCATGGCCCAACACCGCGCCAACGTCGGCCTGTAAACCGCAATGCCCGTCGCCGGCGGGCCGCCCCAACACTTAGGAACCCAAGCCATGAACGAAAACACCATCCAGCTGGACGCCCCCATCCAGCGCGGCGAAACCAAGATCGAAACCATCGAGCTGCGCCGCCCCGGCGCCGGCGAACTGCGCGGCCTCAAACTGGCCGACGTGCTGCAGCTGGACGTGGACGCCGCCATCAAGCTGCTGCCGCGCCTGTCCATGCCGGCGCTGACGGAAGAAGAAGCCAAGCGGCTGGACCCGGCCGACCTGCTGCAATGCGCCACCGTGGTGGCCGGTTTTTTGTTGAAGAAATCGGAGCAGCCCGCCAGCCCCTCCCCGGCAGCGTAGACGACGCCATCGCCGACATCGCCACCATTTTTCATTGGCCGCCCTCGGCCTATAGCGCCATGCCGCTGGCCGAGCTGGCCAGCTGGCGCGAGGCGGCCCGCCTAAGATCAGGAGCCGCCGACGATGAATAGCAAGCTGAAAATCGAAGTGCTGCTGGCGGCCGTGGACAAACTGACCCGGCCGCTCAAGCAAGCCATGGCCGGCAACCAAGCGCTGGCGCGCGCGGTGAAAGAAAGCCGGGACCAGCTCAAGCAATTCCAAGCCGCGCAAAGCAGCATCGACGCCTTCCGCAAACTTACCAAAGAAAGCAAAGACACCGGCCAAGCGCTGGCCGGCGCGCGCCAACGCTTGGAAGCCGTCCGCCAACAGATGGAGCAAGCCGGCGGCGCCAGCATCAAACTATCCCGCGAATACGCCGCCGCCGAGCGCGCCGTAGACAAACTCAGCATGGCCCACCGCAAGCGCCTGGATGCCGCCCGCGCCGCGTCTGCCGCGCTGCAGAAAGAAGGCATCGACACCCGCCAGCTTTCCGCCACCGAAACCACCCTCGCCGCCCGCATCCAAGAAACCAACCGCGCGCTGGAGGCGCGGCAAGGCAAGCTCGATGCCGTCGCGCGCCGTCAACGCCTGCTCAACGAGGCGCAACAACGCTACAGTCACCAGCTGGAAGTCCGCGACAAGATCGCCGGCGGCGGCGCGGCCACCGTTGCCACTGGCGCAGCCATTGGCGCGCCGGTGTTCAAAATGGTTGGCGACTTCAGCCAGTTTGAAAACGCCATGCTAGGCGTCGCGCGCCAGGTGGATGGCGCCCGCGACGACAACGGCAAGCTGACCGCCACCTATTACGAAATGGGCGATGCCATCAAGGCGATGGCCACGCAAATCCCGATGGCCACCACTGAGATTGCCGCCCTGGTGGAAGGCGGCGCGCGCATGGGCGTGAAGGGCAAAGCGGACTTGCTGGAGTTCGCCCGCGTGGCCGCTCTGGCCGCCACGGCGTTTGACCTGCCTGCGGACCAGCTGTCCGAAGACATGGGCAAGATCGCCAACGTCTACAAAGTGCCGATCAAGAACATCAGCGAGCTGGGCGACGTCATCAACTACTTGGACGACAACGCCCAATCCAAAGGCGCAGATATCATCAACGTGATGCAGCGCATCGCCGGCAACGTCGGCAGCATGGATTACAAGCAGGCCGCCGCCCTGGGCAGCACCTTCCTGTCCCTGGGCGCATCGGCGGAAGTGGCCGCCACCGCCAGCAAAGCCATGGTGCGTGAGCTGCAAATCGCCGCCAAACAACCCAAGCGCTTCCAGCGCGGCCTGAAAGAGCTGGGCCTCAACGCCAAGCAAATCGAAGCGCAGATGGCGCACGATACGACGGGGGCCATCCTCAAAGTCTTGGAGGCTGTCAACAAACTGCCCAAGGTCAAGCAAATGGGCGTGATGGTGGATCTGTTCGGCAAGGAATATGGCGACGACGCCGCCAAGCTGGCGGATAACCTGGGCGAATACCGCAAGCAGCTGGCGCTGGTCAACGATGCCAAGGCCAAGGGCAGCATGCAGCGCGAAGGTGACGCCAGCAAAGACACCCTCACCGCGCAATGGCAGCTCACCAAGAACCGGCTGTTCAACCAATCGTCGGAAATGGGCAAGGCGCTGCGCCAGCCGCTGATGGACATCATGAAGGCGGCCGCGGATGTGCTGGAACGGATAAGCGCCTGGACCAAAGCCAACCCGGCGCTGGCCGCCACGCTGGTCAAGATCGCCGCGGCCGTATCGGTGCTGCTGGCCGTAGCCGGGACGCTGGGCCTGGCCATCGCCGCCGTCCTTGGCCCCATCGCGCTGGCCCGCCTCAGCCTGTCCACCCTTGGCATTCGAGCCGGCGGGGTAGTGGAAAAGCTGGTCGATCTGCGCAAGGCCGGCGCGGGCGCGGGGCAATCCCTATCCGGCAAGTTGTCCGCCGGCGTGGCCGCCGCCAAGCGCGCAGGGCAGGGGCTGGCCGATGTCTGGCGCGCATCCAGCCCGCGCGAGCCGTTGAAACGACTGTGGGAATGGACCAAGGGCTTGAAAACCAATCTGCCCGCCGCAATGCGCGCCGCTGGCGCGCGTAGCGTGGAGCTGGCCCGCGCCATGGGCACCGGCCTGGTGGACAAGTTCAAGGCCGGCAAGCTCGCGGTCTACAAATACGCCGGTGCGCTTTGGCGCGCCGTTGGCGCCCAGCTAGCGCTGGCGCGCGCCAGCGCAGGGTCAAAACTCGGCGCGGTGACGCAGTATGTCAAAACCCGCGGCGTCAAAGGCATGGCCTGGGATGGCGTCAAGGGCGGCGGCCGGCTGATCGGCGGTGGCATTGCCCGCGTGGCGGGCGGCGCGGCCAGTGCCATCATGGGCATTGGACAGGCGCTGATGTTTGTCGGCCGGCTGGCGATGGCCAACCCCATCGGCCTGGTCATTGGTCTGGCCGCCCTGCTCATCTACAAGTATTGGGAACCCATCAAGGCCTGGTTCAGCGGCTTTTGGGAGGGGCTGAAAGAAGGGCTGGCGCCGCTGGGCGCGATATTCGATCAAGTCTTTGCTGCCATCGGCCCGGCGCTGGAGCCGCTGCGTCCGGTATGGGATTGGCTGGTCGGCGCGTTCAAAACCGCTTGGGAATGGGTGTCCAAGTTGCTGGGACCGGTGGACGCCAGCAAGCAAAGCCTGGACGCGGCGGCAAATAGCGGCAAGGGCTTCGGCAAGTGGCTGGCCAACCTGATCGTCATCGGCGCGGAGCTGGCCGCCAAGTTCATCACTGTCGGCCTGGACATCATGTCCGGCATCGTGTCAGGCATCAAGAAGGGCATCGTGTGGGTCAAGGACGCCATCCTGGGCGTGGGCGACATGCTGCCGGAGTGGCTGCGCAAGAAGCTGGACATTCACAGCCCGTCACGCGTATTCGCAACCATCGGCGGTCATACCATGGCCGGCCTGGAGCAAGGCATAGACAAAGGCCAGGCCGGGCCGCTGGCCAGCATGCGCGAAGCCGCCAAACGGCTCACCGCCGCCGGCGCCGGCGTGGCCATCGCCACCGCGCCCGCCATGGCCGGCCACCTGGACCACCGCCCGCCGCTGCGCGCCAGCCCGCCGGCCGTCGCGGCGCAGCCCTCTGCCGTCAACCTCACCATCCACGCCGCGCCGGGCATGAACGAGCAGCAGCTCGCCGCCCTGGTGCAGCGCAAAGTCGAGCAGGCGCTGGCCCAGGCCGCCAGCCGTCAGGCCGCCGCGCGGCGTTCACGTTTAGGAGATATGGACTAATGCTGAGTTTGGGACCGATCAAACTGCCCATGATGGCGCTAGGCATGTTCGTGTTCATGATGGACACCCTGCCCTATCAGGAATTCAAGCAGAAATTCGCCTGGCGCTGGCCCAGCAATAGCCGCGTCGGCCGCCGCCCCGCCTATCAGTTTCTGGGCGCGGACGAAGAGTGCATCACCCTGTCCGGCCGACTGCTGCCGGAACTCACCGGCGGCGACACGGCGCTGTCGCTGCTCAAGCTGATGGCCGACCAAGGCAAGGCCTGGCCGCTGATCGAAGGCACCGGCGCTATCTACGGCTTTTACGTGGTGGAGTCGCTGGATATCGGCAAGCAAGAGTTCTTCAGCGATGGCAAGGCCCGCGCCATCGACTTCACCTTGTCGCTGAAACGCACCGATGACAGCCTGCTGGATGCCCTGGGCGCGCTCACGCGCGGCGTACTGGAGCTGATCAAATGAGCCTGCTGGATGACGCGGCCGACATGGCCGGCGGGGTAATGGATCAAGTGGGCGACATGGTGGGCGGCGCCCTGGGCGCGCTTGCGGGCGGGCTAAGCCAGCCGCGCCGGCCGCTATGCCAGATCCAGCTGGCCGGCAAAGACATCACCAGCAACATCAGCCCGCGGCTGATCAGCCTCACGCTCACCGACAACAGGGGATTTGAGGCGGACCAACTGGACATTGTGCTGGACGATGCTGACGGCCGGCTGGACATCCCGGAACGCGGCGTCACCGTCAAGCTGGCGCTGGGCTGGGCAGATGGCCCACTGGTGGACAAGGGCAGCTACATCGTGGACGAGATGGAACACACCGGCGCGCCGGACACGCTCACCCTACGCGCCCGCGCCACCGACCTGCGCGCCGGCATCGCCACCAAGCGGGAAAAGAGCTGGCACCAAACCACCTTGGGCGCCATCGTGCAGGCCATCGCCAAAGCCAACGGCCTGACGCCGGCCATCCCCGCCTGGCTGGCCAAGCAAAAGATCGAACACATCGACCAAACCAGCGAAAGCGACGCCAACTTGCTCAGCCGCCTGGCCACGCAATACGACGCCGTCGCCACCGTCAAGCAAGGCCGGCTGATCTTCTGCAAAGCCGGCGATGCGGAAACCGTCAGCGGCCAGCCCTTCCCCGCCTGCCTGATCCGGCGCGGTAGCGGCGACAGCCACCGCTTCAACGTGGCCGACCGGGATGCCTACACCGCGGTCAAGGCCTACTGGCATGACGTGCGCGGCGCGAAGAAAGGCGAAGTCATCGTCAACAAAGACACCAAATTTGAACGCCGCGCCACAGTCACCAAGCTGGGCCGCAAGAGCAAACGAACCAAGCTCACCGCCATTCAGGCCAAGGGCATCGAGCCCAGCAGCGACAACATCAAAGTGCTGCGCCATGTCTATGTCAGCGAGGCCACCGCGCTACAAGGCGCAAAAGCCGCCTGGCAAAAGCTGCAACGCGGCGTGGCGGAATTCTCCATCACCCTGGCCGAAGGTCGCCCGGAGCTGTTCCCGGAACTACCCGCCCAGGTGCAAGGCTTCAAGCCCGTCATCGACGCCACCGGCTGGGTGCTGAAGAAAGTCACCCACCAGCTGGGCGATGGCGGCTATACCACCGCGCTGGAGCTGGAGGCGAGGTTGGAGGATGTGGCGATGTGAGCCATGCCCCCTACCATCATGGACAGAAGTTGTCCTGCTGAGCTCTCAATATAAACACGCCAGGCTCAAACCATCGGATGGCCAATATAAATTTCATCCATTTAAAAAATCACAGCACAATGTTGCTTTTGCCAAATAAAATGCAAATGGCATTGAAATACAATAATGAAAATGCAATAATGATTTCACATTTGAATTTCAAATGAAATTACTTCAAAGGAGAAAATAATGGACACTCTATCCGAAATTGAAATTAATACATGCTCAGGTGCATCCGCATACGATGAATGTATCGGCTCCATAACCTTGGGAACTGCTATGGCTGGTGGTGTTGCGGGAAGTTTTTTCGCTGGAGTGGGTGCTTTTCCTGGTTTCTCGGCGGGCTTAGGCACTGGAGCAGCAATCGGTCAAATGGCTTGCGGATACTTAACAGGTGGCGCAATCAGTCATTCTAGAGGCAACTATCCCACCGTTCGTCCATACATGTACTAGCAATACTTTGCAGCCAAATCGGATTAGATCCGATATTCAAAGCAACCCAAGTGGTTGCTTTCCTCATTGAGAAATAACAATGAAATTACATCCAGTATTCATTTCAGTTTTTGTAACCACCATCATCTCCGTTATATTTTTTAAATTAAACATGCCAAAAATTGGCAAATTAATTTATATAATACCCGTCGTCATTGCTATTTTAGCGATGCTAGGCTATTTAAAATAAATCATTAAATTGATGAATTTTATTCAAAATAAGAACAGCATGCACGTTTTGTACCGTTAAAATTTTCAGCAAGGAAAATTCAAGCGTAGGCGCAAGAACTACCAACTCCTCCTGGGCAGCCCCGCAAGTCGGGGCTAATGCTTTTTAGCATCGGCTGATTGATTTTATCTCAAAATGAGATACAATGGACCGCATGAAACTCATCAGCAACCGCGCATTGCGCGACTTCGCCCAGATTCACCCCGACGCAGAACCGCCGCTGCAAGGCTGGCGCCGCACCATAGAGAAGAACGTCTTCGCCAACTATGCCGAGCTGAAGCAAGCCTTCAACAGTGTGGATAAGGTCGGCGAGCTGATGGTGTTCAACATCGGGGGCAACAAGTACCGGTTGATCGCCTTTGTGCAGTTCCCCCGGCAAGTGGTTTATGTGAAAGCTGTGCTCACGCATAGCCAGTACGACAAAGGAGACTGGAAATAATGAACGCCCGTATCGATGCAGCCAGCCTGCTGCCCGCCTGGCGGGCTTTCAGCCAGGCAACCGACATCCGCCCTATCCGCGATGCCGACCACTATGACCGCATGTGCGAGCTGCTGGACGCGCTGTGGGAAGGCACCCAGGGCGATGAACAGCACCCGCTGTGGGATTTGAGCGAGCTGGTCGGGGATCTGGTTCACGACTACGAAAACCAGCATCACCCGATGCCGAACGCCACCGGCCTGGATGCCCTGCGCCACCTCATGCAAGAGCATGGCTTGCGCCAGGGCGACTTGCCGGAGATTGGCAGTCAAGGCGTAGTGTCCGAAGTCTTGTGCGGCAAGCGCGAGTTGAATCTCCGCCAGGTCAAGCAGTTGGCTACCCGCTTCGGCGTCAGCCCGGCAACCTTCATCGACTGAACCACCGCGAGGACGTGCGATGCACTACCCTATCGCCATCGAGCCCGGCGACGACACCCACGCCTATGGCGTCATCGTGCCGGACTTGCCCGGCTGCTTCTCTGCCGGCGATACACTGGAAGAGGCCATGCGCAACGTCCGGCAAGCGATAGACTTTCATCTGGAGTGGATCAGTCAGGAAGACGGAAGCATCCCCACTGCAAGCCAAGTGAAGGACCACGCCGACAAGCCCGAATTTCAAGGCTTTCTATGGGCAGTGGTTCGGGTGGATGGTGGCGGCGGCAAGAGCTTGGCGACCATCCCTCACGCCGTCATGCAGTCGGTGGTGGATGGCGCGACACCGGCCAGAGCATGGCGCGAATACCTGGGCTTGAGTCTGGAAGACATGGCGGGCCGCCTGGGCACCAGCCAGTCCGCCTACGGCCAGCAGGAGTCTAGCGAAGAACTGCCCCAGAGCAGCCTGGAGAAGATCGCCGCCGCGCGGGGCCTGGCACTGGAACAGTTGGACTTCTAATCCACCGCCGCCGGTGGATAACCCTGTGCGCAACCGCCGCCAGGGCAATGACAAAGCGCCTCGTGCTGGAGGCGCTTATTTTTGGCGCTGATGTTGTGGCCGGCGCGGCTACAGTGGGCGCATCCACATGCCGGAGCGCCCCATGGACTTTAGCCGCCTGAACCACTACGCCGCCCTGTCCGACGACGACTTGAACGAAGCCATCGCCGCCAGCGCCAGGACAATGAAAAAGCGCCTCTTGCGAGAGGCGCTTGTTTGGTGTGGCAATGATGTGGGCGGTGGCTGTCACACTTTCAACCCGAAAAGCGGTGGATCGCCCCTGCGGGGCATCCACCCTACGAGCTTAGAGATATCTGGGTACGCGGCTCATGCTCTTGATGAGCAATATTTATCCAAAAACGACTTTGTAAATACAAGAATACACTCGGCATCACCACCATCAAATACTATTTGATCATGGGCGGCATCATTTCCAAGAAGCCGAACTAGGTGAGCATCATATGCTAATTGATGGTTTTCCAAATTAAAATCAAACTTATCTTTGTGCGGATTATTTTCTTTCACATTAAATATTTTTATTATTCTATCGTTCAACGTGGGTATTTTTTCATTTCGCCCACCCCACTCTTCAAGTGTCTTTACATCAAGAATTTTTCTACAGAGAACACCAACAGCATCCCATGCATTTATCTTAAAACAAGCCTCTGCCTGAGCCAACAAATCATCTATATCAACAATGCTTCCTTCACCTGCTTTTTTATTTGGAATAAGTGGCGGACAATCAAACTGAATAAGCAATTCAGGTCCACTTACAAGTTCATCATGTTCACTTGCATAATCAGTTAACACTGCATTTTTGTTTTTCTCATAATCATAAACAGGAGAAATGTTGGCACTAACTACATGCTTACAATTATTGCAAACTGATGAAATTGAAAAAAGAGAAAAATCATATTCCCTCCAATCATCATGAAGAAAAATTTCAGCATATTCCGAGGCATTACCTGAGCTGCAGTGTAAAACATTAAACACCACTTTTTCATTACACTTAGGACAAGCCGCTTTGAAATGCAACATGAATTCCCCCATAGAAAAAATTAGATTAAAATCTTTACAAAGACTCTGAATGCACAACCAAACCTAGCATTCAACATAGAGGTAGAGAATGAAATATTTAAATTTTCATAGTTAGCAAGCTATACGTTCTTTTCACCACCATCAATATGGTTAAAATTAAATTTACCGTAATGAAAATTAAAAATGGTGCAATTAAATAATTACAAACCCAATTTCCAGAGTTTAACTCAACACCATCAAAGGAAAGAAATTTGAAATCCAACTCAATAGAAAAAGAGTCAATCAACACATAGAAAAGTGAAAACATGACCAACAACATTGATACCACAACTGAATACGATATATTGCTATATAATTGCTCAAGCAATTTCTTCTTCTCATTAAAAAAAGAAACACTACCAGCTACAGCATTTCTTTCTTCAAGCTTATTCTGCTGCTCATAGACAAGCATCAAAACACTTAGCAGCAGTGCAGTAAATATTGCGCCAAAATTAACAAGCATGGAGAGCACTTCCGGCTTTACCCCACCACCTTTTATAGAAAACAAAACGCCAAATAAGAATGGGACACCATAGAATGTAAAGATGTCAATCTTCAACCTCCTCCCAGAAACATCACTTAACGTCCCAAGATGATCTTTCACTATGAGGAAAAAGTTAATCTTTGCGCTCATGATATATCTCCACGCCAGGGTAAAGATTTTCACAAAATTCCGAAATTATACTGGTCGCCCACTTTCGAATGCTAACCAGCTTTGGCATGCCATCAACTTGCTCAACCTCAGAAGGCACATCAATCTGGCAAACCACATTATCATTAACACGCCCTACTCTAAAAACACGCTTCCTATCACCTAGGTGTACTACTGTCTTTATTTGCTCACCCATTGGAGATAAGACCTCAACTAACTTTGCTTGTTCGGTATCGGGCTGAAAGAAGCATTTGAATGCTCCAAAATGCTTCCTGCGCTGTGGCTTTATAATCAATGTTGGCTCAAAATGACCACCATTTACTTCAACATCCTCCAGTGCTTTTACTGCATTAAATTTTACTACTTTTATTTCCTTTGCGATAGCATCCTGCCACTCAATCAATGCTTTTTCATAAGAAAGTGGGTGCATCGAAATTGCTAGCGGAACTCTCTTTCTAAAAAAATCACTAAACTCACTCAGGAAAACAGTTTTAACACCATCCCCACGAAATGTACTCATCACACATATAGCCTCATCGCACCCACGAGGAATAAAGAGATGGACATAATACTGAATCATGTCCGAATTCTTCACACCCTTCTTAAAGACTGTTTCCCCACTATCAATATCAACTATGTCTGTCCCAACGCCATAAAATCCAGACATCATATTGCATGACAATTCACGCCTATCGTCATCGCATTTCAAGCCAGAAAAATAATAGCTTCTTTTTTCATCCTCGATTCTTTTAACTCTTCCATCGCTGGCATCTTCAAAAAAAGACTTCAAAATGACATATAAATCATTACCTCGAATATCCTCCAACTTACAATAATCCGGCAGCTTGTTCTTTTTATTTTCAGGATCAAAACAGCGTATTGTATACGGTGATATGGAGTGCATTATAGAAAGCTTTCAATAAACAAAAAACTAAAGACGGTTAAAGTTTAATTTCCCGAACAGAAATTATCAGTGCTGCTAAAAAAAGAAATTACACAACGTAATGTAGCTGTAGAGGTCGTACTTGTCGCCGTTAAGGATGGCGATATGCAGGGTCGCCTCCATGTCGTTGATGAACTGCAGCGTTTCTTGCGCCAGCGCCTTGGCGCTTGGATTTGGGCGCGGCCAGCAGTGGGCTGGAGAGGGGGAGCGCCAAAATGGCGAGCGATAGATCTTTCATGGCTTATGTCCTGCGCTTTGTTCTTGTTGGCACAAAATGCCATTTGCAAAGCAAGGATACCATGATTGATTCATGTGAATCACATATGACAAAGCCCGGCTAAGTCCGGGCTTTGTCTCTGGCGGGTGAGCTTGATCTACGACAAGCGCTTGTAGGTGTCCAGTAGGCTGCGCACAAGCGCGCGGCCCTTCTCGTCTACTTGGTTCAGATCGGCCAAGAGACTACTGTCCTCGTTAGACAGCGCCGAGCCATTGCGAACACCTGTCACAACGTACAGGACATCGAAACCTACAGCATGCAGAAGGTTGAGGGCTTCAGCGTTGGGAAAGCTGCGGCCAGCTTCATACGCCATATAAGTCGTATAGCCAACACCGGCGGCCTTTGCACCATCCTGCTGCGTAAGGCCAAGTCGGTTTCTTTCCTCTCGAAGCCGGTCCCCGATATTCAATTTTTTACCTCTCGCAAAGCGCACCCATCCATTTTCAGACGGAAACATGTTGCAACATTCAGATTTCAGATGTACGATGCAAAGCAATTCAGATTTCAGATGATGGTACCGCATATGACCACCACCGCACAGAGTGGACGAAGGGTTTACGGTCCACGTGGTGTAGCACAGTCAAAACCCGTGCAGATGCGCCTGCTGCCTATTGAACGCTACCTCTTCAATAAGCTGAAAGAAAAGCTAGGCATGTCGGAGAGCAGCCTAAGCCGTGAAATCTATCTCGTTGGCCTGCCTACCTTCCTGGCTCTACACGGTCTGACGGAATGGGCAAATGCTATCCAAAAAGCATTTTCAGCATAACCACCGAACACCGAGCCTGCTGGTGGAATGGAGCAAGAAATGGACAGACTGAGAACCGCATACCAGACGATGTGCAAGGCCATGCCGGGCGGCTGGCCGGCCATGGCGGCGGCCCTGGGCTTTAGCAAGGATGGTCTGGAAAACCGCGTGTACGAGCGCAAGGGCCAATCGGTATCTGTCCATGAAGCCTTGCAGATGCAAGCCTTTAGCGGCACTACGCTGTTTGCCGAGGCCGTGGCGGCGGAGGCCGGCGGGGTGTTTATCCCTCTGCCGGACGTGGAAGCGGTGGACGATGAAGAAATCCAGCGCGTGTACATGGAGCTGGTGGACGAAGTGGGCCGCCTGGCGCGCGAATGGCGCGAAGCCACCCGCGACGGGGAGGTGGATAAGCGCGAACGCCAGCGCCTGGAGGCCATCCGCGACGCCATCTGCACCAAGGTGACGCAGATGAACCACCTGACGTTTCAAGTTTTCTGCAAGAAGGGACAATAGCCATGACCGCGATGCGTTGCCCGGCCTGTGGTGAAGCCGCTATCACCATCCGCACTAGCAGAGAGCAATCCCCCGTTACCCGTGAAATCTACGCTGTCTGTAAGGTCTGCGGCAATCAACCGCGCGGGGTGATGGAGTGGCTGGACTGGATGGTGGAAGGCTTGCTGCCTGCCAGCATGCACCGAGCAAAATTGCCGCAATCGCCAGCGGCCCGCCGCCAAGAAGCGCTCGATCAGTATCGAAGCAAGCGGCGCGAATCAGATAACCAACTGCCTTTGTTCTAGCCATTTCCCAGGCTAGCCAGCCCTAACCAAAGCCCTTGAAAAAATCGCACTCGAACAGTGCGAGGGGGCTTGTTACGCCCAAAAAACGCAGCACTCAGGAGAAAACGCCATGCAACAGCCCGAAGCGCCCCGCCTTGCCAAGCTCCGTTATGTCCGTTTTGCCAATGGCACCGCCTGCTATTCGTCCGCCGGCCGAGAGTTTGCCGGCCTGGGTGAATGGCTGGAATACCTGGCCTGCTGCGCCCTGGTGCTGTTGCTGATCGTGCTGCAGTTCGTTTTGCCCGCCTGACTCTGGAGCCATCGCCATGAATGCCCGTTCGCAATTCCCACTTCCCACTGGCCACGATATGGCCATGCAGGCACTGCGCCACATCGAGGCCGTCCGTTCGCCGGCGTGCCGTCCAGTATTGGAGTCCGTGGAGTCGCTGCGGCTCAAGGTGCTGAGTGCGGCTCAAAAAGACGCGATGGCAGACATCCAAGACGCCATCGTGGTGCTTGAAGAGACTGCGCAAGCCATCAATCAACTGATTTTGCTGCACGGGCTAGACCTGCGCATTCTGAACCTGTGGCAGTCGGGCATGATGAATTACGCCATTGAGACGCAATGTTCGGAAAGCCGCGTGGCGGAGGCCAAGCTGCTGCGCGGCGGCCAGTCGTTGCGCGCCGAACAACCGCAAGCCATCCAGTCGGCCGCCCGCGAGGAGCGCGCCGCATGAAGACTTGCCGCCTGCCTGATCTGGACCGTTTCCCGCGCCACCTGGGCCGGGCGATTGGCCGCGAGTGGCGCCAGCGCCGGGGCGCTCCCCTGGTGCTGGCCCAGGATCAGGCAGACCCGCGCGAGGCCGAGGCCAACGCCTGGCTGCGCGACCTCACCCGCTTTATGCCGCGCGACGCGCTGCCGCTGGGCGCGTGCGAAATGGAGCTGGTGGAATTTGCCAAGCAGCGCGCGTTTGAGGCGGACCAGCTGCTCAGCCGCGGCGCAAACATGGAGCAGCTAGAACGCTACTGCGCCCGCTATGGCGTGGAGCCGCCGGCCGGCAAAACAGCTACCGGCCGCGCCAAGCGCGTGGCGTGCAGCTTGTGGTGGCGCCGCGCCCTGCGCCGCGCCAATGCCCGCCGCAGCGAACACTTATCCATCCAGCTGGGGCTGGTGCATTGCCGCCACGGCTTATACGCCAGTCATGACGCCATCGCTCGCCGCCGCGAGCAAAAGCGCCGCAACCGCGGCTTGCTGGAGGCGCTGGCCGCCATCAACGAGCTGGGCCAGGAATACACGCTGCAAGAACTGGCGGACCTGAGCATCAGCAACCCTGCCATCCGTCGCGCGGAACTGATGGTGCGGATTGCGGGTTTCGAGCACATCGCCCAAGGGCTGGACTATGCCGGCGAGTTCATCACCCTCACCGCCCCCAGCCGGTTCCACCCACGCCATAAGGGCAGCGGACAACGCAATGCCAAGTACAACGGCGCCACGCCTATCGACACCCGCGACTACCTACAGGGCGTGTGGTCACGCATTACCGCCGCGCTGGCGCGCATGGGCATCAAACCGTTTGGCTTCCGCGTGGCGGAGCCGCACCACGACGGCACGCCGCACTGGCATGCCTTGCTGTTCATGCCCAAAGAAGCAGTCACAGACTTCCGCCGAGTGGTGGCGCGCCACGCTGTACGCGAAGACCGCCAAGAGCTGGGGCTGACCTACCTGTTGACCAAGACCGAAGCCATGCAGGCGGCGCGTGGGCTGCGCGCCAATGGCGCCAAGGGCAGGCTGGCCGAAATGGCCAACAAACTGGGCATTGAAGCTGACTTCTGGGCCAATCCGCCGCGCTGGGTGTGGAAAGGCATCAAGCCGCGGGTGTGGTTCAAGCCTATCGATTGGAGCATTGGTACCGCTGCCGGCTACCTGGCCAAGTATGTGGCCAAAAACATAGACGGCATGAAGCACAACGGCCAATCCATCGGCGATGACTTTGAGGCGCAAGACCACGCCGGCGTGGCCGGCCCGGACGATGGCGCGAGCAAAGACCAAGCCGCCGCCACCGATGCCACGGTTACCGCCATCCGCGTGGATGCCTGGGCCAGCCATTGGGGCATTCGCCAGTTCCAGCAGATTGGCGGCCCGCCGGTGGGCGTGTGGCGCGAGCTGCGCCGCTGGGATTACCAAGCGGCCGACGCCGAAGACGTGCTGATGCATGCCGCCATTGCCGCGGACACCGGCAATTGGGGCCGCTTTGTCCACCTGATGGGCGGCCATGAGGCCAAGCGCGCCGACATGCCGCTCAGCACCGCCCGCGACAGCCTGCCGGCGGAAAACCGCTACGGCGAGCCAGGACAAAAGCGCGTGTTTGGCGTGGTGGAGCTTGCCAGCGGCCAATTGGCGCAAACCCGCGTCCATGAGTGGCAGATCAGCCGCAAGGCCGCCGGGGTTGAGGGAAGCGCAGCTTCCCCTTGGACTCGTGTCAATAACTCTACGTTTTTGTCAGTTCCGCCCCAGGGCGAGCTGAAGCCGGAATGGCTGTGGAGCGCGGCCGATGAGGTCGAATACAACATCCTCGCCGACGACAGCGAGCTGCTGAGCGCCGAAGAACTAGCCGCCCGCCGCGAATACGAGGCGCACGTCAGATATCTGCGCTGCTTCCCTGAGTTTGTCCGCGAATGGGCCATGCGCGGCGTTGAGGCCGCCGAAGTACAAGCCCAGCGCGACCGCGAACAGGCGCGAGAGCGTGTGCGCATGCAGAAGATCAACAAGCGATTGGCCGCCAATCTGGGCATGACGCACAGCCAAGGGCTGGAAGCGCTGTCCGCTATCCGCGCCCAGGCGCTCGGCACCGACAAGCCGCGCCGCCGCCAAACCCGCCCGCGCGACGAGCGCTGGAGCGCTGGCGGCCCAGGCATCGCCGTTTCTCAGCAGCTGGCCCAGGCAACCGCCAGGGCGCGGCAGTGGATCAACCAAGCAGGCCGCGCGTAAGCGGCGAGGAGGAAGCATGTTTGGACCGGATAGAGCCGTATTGGAGAAAAAGCTGTTCGATCAGCTGGAACGCGCCGAACAGCAACGCAATGCCGAGGCCGTGGTCATTGGCCGCAACCTGCTGAAAGGCCAGCGCGTGGGAAAAGTCTTCCTGGCGCGTCACTTCGGCCGGAGCGATGAGCACTGCAACGTGCTGCGCGCCAGGTGGCGCCAGCTGATGGAAAACCAAGAACAGGAGCAAGCGCAATGAACACCGTAGCCATCCAACCGCAAACCAACCTCTACACCCGGCTGATGATCGCCACCACCAGCAGCTACCGCGCCGAGCTGGAGGCGGTAAACGGTCAGCTGCGCAACATCGAGCGCGCCGAGCGCATGGCCCGCCGCCTGAGCGACATAGAGCTGGATGCCCGCGCGGAAGCCGGCGCCGGCTACGTGCCGTATATCGTGCTGCGCCTGTCCATCGACCTGCTGCCAATGCAGCAGTATGTGGTGGCGCTTGCCGGCCGAGCCCTGGAGCGCCAGCTCGTCGCCAACGGCCAGGACGCCCAGGGCCGGGACCGCTTCCAGATCCTAACCGTCGGCGAAGAACGCTCCAGCCTGGAGCTGGTAGTGGAAGCCATCTGAACAACCGGCCGCACAGCGGCCATAGGCGAGCGGCCGGCCCTCCCCATCAACCTGGGCGCCGTCCTCTGAAAACCGGCAAGGCCGCTCGCCTATGGCCGCCAACCGATCACAACGAGAGTCGAGATGAACCTCAAAAACGTAACTGCACCCATCCAGAACAAAACCAATCGCCCCTGGCATGGCAAAGGCCCGGTCAAAGGCGACCGCTATTTGCGCCGCGACGTCGTGCTGGAGCGCGTGGGCGTCACCAAGACCACGCTTTACACTTGGATGGCCTCCGACGACTTCCCGCCTTCCATCGCCCTGGGCGGCGGCTCGGTTGGGTTTCTGGAGTCGCATATCGAAATGTGGATTGCCTGGCGCTTTGCCTGCGCCGGCCTAAGGGGTGATGCGGCATAAAATGGGCCATCCATCTTGAGCCCTGGGCTTGTCCCCCGACATGAAAAAAGCCATCCTAGCGATGGCTTTTTTCATGTCCTCCCCCCGCATTTCGTACTCGCACCGTGACAAAATCAAGGGGTATATTTGGGGGTATAAAACAAAAATGAAAACACAATTTATATATTTTTCAGCATCTTACACTTCAATTCGCCACTATGCTGACCCGTGAAGACATCGTAAACGCCGGCATCTAAACAGACCGCAAAGCCGCCAAAACTAAGGGTTTGGCGGCTTTTTTCATTCCTGGCCAGTACGATCAGACAATGTAACAGCCGGGGCTAGCACGGGGCACATCTGGGGATATATGATACTCCTCACATTGCAGGCCGTTGAAAACGGGGACCGCACGATACGGCCAATCGACTGCACGAACGTTGCAATGCCATATGGCGGCGCGCGGTTAAAACGGGGCGATTCACTTCCAACCCTGCGGCAGATCTCGCCTGAGAATTACCCCCATCTCAAGGCCCCAACCTTCGCTCTCACGCGAGGAACTGCCCGCCTTCTTGGCACATTGGCCGCAAACGCAAACATCAACCCTGCAAACCAAATGCCTGATCAAGCCCATCATGATCTGCTTCACCCGAGTGGGCGAAACGGTTCAAGCCAGCGGGAATGACTTAGATCTGGACAAGGCCATCTGGACGATTCCGCTGGAAACACGAAAGCTGAAGTGGACGCTGAAAGCGGTGCTCTGCATATCGTGCCCCTCCCATCACAGGCGGTACAAGACGCCTGATTTTTCGGAAAGATAATGGCAACCCAGCTCATAGAGGGACGCGAAGCCGCTTCGAAATCGGCAAAAGTAAAGACCGGCCCAATCGGACCGGTCTCGTTGTTTTCCCCGTGGACCTTAATGCCAGCTCGCGCTCAATATCGGTTGCAGTTGGGCTTGTTGATCCTGCGGCAAGGCATGCACGCCCCCAGGCGGCGCAGAGAACGCCGCCATGGCATGCACCAGCTTATCGACATCAGAAGAGGCAAGCGTCACTCCTCCCGCCTGGATGGAGCCGATATGCGGGCTGACGCTGCTTTGCCAGCCTGTCACCATGACAGCATCCGTCGTGCCCAAGACATCGATTTCAAGCGAGCCATTGACATACTTGAACCATAGATGGTCAGGCGTCGCATCCGCGAACTGCAACACATCGCGGCTATTCGCATCCCGCTTTGCGCCGCTGTCATTCACCGTGACTACGCCCGTCCCGGCGCGCAGCACAAAGGTGTCCTGCCCCGCCCCCGCATTCAGCGTATTGTTCAAACCCGCCGTCAGCGTATCCATGCCGTCTCCGGCCGTCAGCGTATCGCCTGCCGCGCCCACCATGCGGTTGTCTACCCCCTGCAAGCCGTACAGGTAATGATTGCCGCTGCTGGCATCGGTGAATACCAGTTGATTGGCGACGGCAGGAAAGTCCCAGCTGCGGCCATCGGCGAAACTGAACAACGGCCGGTAGTTAGGATTGCTGAAGTAACCATTGATGGTCAGTTGGTCGCCATTGCCGAAGTCCAGCACCAGATTATCCGACAGGTCTCGAATGATCTTGGTCTGGCTGGCATTGATGCCAGCGCCCAGCTTCACCGTATCCACCGGGCTGGAGTTGGACTTGGCGAATGCATTAAGCACAGTCTGCCCGCAGCCCGGATTGATCACAAACGTATTCCGCCCCGCGCCGGTGTTCAAGGTATTGTTGCGGCCCGCGGTCAGAACATCGTTGCCATCGCCGGCTGTCAGCGTGTCGCCGGCCGCGCCCACGATGCGGTTGTCCACGCCCCGCAAACCGTACAGATAATGATTGCCGCTGCTGGTATCGGTGAACACCAGTTGATTGGCGACGGCCAGAAAATCCCAGCTGCTACCGTCTGCGAAGCTGAACAGCGGCCTGGAGCTGGAATTGGCATTTGGATCGCCAAAATAGCGATAAACGGTCAATTGGTCGCCGTTGCCGAAGTCCAGTACCAGATTATCCGACAGGTCTCGAATGATCTTGGTCTGGCTGGCGCTAATGCCCGTCCCCAGCTTCACCACATCCACCGGGCCCAGGTTCATTTTGGAAGACTCATATAACATCGTCTGTCCGCAGCCTCGATTGAGCACAAAGGTATCCTGCCCGGAGCCCGCGTGCAGCGTATTGTTCAAGCCCGCTGTCAGCGTATCCTTGCCGTCGCCCGCCGTCAGCGTATCGCCGGCCGCACCCACCATGCGGTTGTCCACGCCATGCAAACCGCTCACTTGATTGCCGCTGCCGGTATCGGTGAACACCAGTTGATTAGCGACAGCCAGAAAATCCCAGCTGCTGCCGTCGGTGAAGCTGAACAGCGGCCTGGAGCTGGAATTGGCATTTGGATCGCCAAAATAGCGATAAACGGTCAATTGGTCGCCGTTGCCGAAGTCCAGTATCAAATTATTCGACAGGTCTCGAATGATCTTGGTCTGGCTGGCGCTGATGCCCGTCCCCAGCTTCACCACATCCACCGGGCCCAGGTTCATTTTGGAAGACTCATACAACATCGTCTGTCCGCAGCCTCGATTGAGCACAAAGGTATCCTGCCCGGAGCCCGCGTGCAGCGTATTGTTCAAGCTCGCTGTCAGCGTATCCTTGCCGTCGCCCGCCGTCAGCGTATCGCCGGCCGCGCCCACGATGCGGTTGTCCACGCCTTTCAAACCGCTCAATTGATTGCCGCTGCCGGTATCGGTGAACACCAGTTGATTGGCGACGGCCAGAAAATCCCAGCTGCTGCCGTCTGCGAAGCTGAACAGCGGCCTGGAGCTGGAATTGGCATTTGGATCGCCAAAATAGCGATAAACGGTCAATTGGTCGCCGTTGCCGAAGTCCAGTATCAAATTATTCGACAGGTCTCGAATGATCTTGGTCTGGCTGGCGCTGATGCCCGTCCCCAGCTTCACCACATCCACCGGGCCCAGGTTCATTTTGGAAGACTCATACAACATCGTCTGTCCGCAGCCTCGATTGAGCACAAAGGTATCCTGCCCGGAGCCCGCGTGCAGCGTATTGTTCAAGCTCGCTGTCAGCGTATCCTTGCCGTCGCCCGCCGTCAGCGTATCGCCGGCCGCGCCCACGATGCGGTTGTCCACGCCCCGCAAACCGTACAGATAATGATTGCCGCTGCTGGTATCGGTGAACACCAGTTGATTGGTGACGGCCAGAAAATCCCAGCTGCTACCGTCTGCGAAGCTGAACAGCGGCCTGGAGCTGGAATTGGCATTTGGATCGCCAAAATAGCGATAAACGGTCAATTGGTCGCCGTTGCCGAAGTCCAGTACCAGATTATCCGACAGGTCTCGAATGATCTTGGTCTGGCTGGCGCGGATGCCCGTCCCCAGCTTCACCACATCCACCGGGCCCAGGTTCATTTTGGAAGACTCATACAACATCGTCTGGCCGCAGCCGCGATTGAGCACAAAGGTATCCTGCCCGGAGCCCGCGTGCAGCGTATTGTTCAAGCCCGCTGTCAATGTATCCTTGCCGTCGCCCGCCGTCAGCGTATCGCCGGCCGCGCCCACCATGCGGTTGTCCACGCCTTTCAAACCGCTCAATTGATTGCCGCTGCCGGTATCGGTGAACACCAGTTGATTGGCTATCGCCGGGAAGTCCCAGTTGCTACCGTCCGTGAAAATAAACACGGGCCGGGCGATAGGGTTGGCATTAGGGTTATTGAAGTAGCGGGGAACAGTTAACTGGTCGCCGTTGCCGAAATCCAGAATAAGACTATTCGACAAATCGCGGATGACCCTGGTCTGGCTGGCGCTGATGCCTGCGCCCAGCTTCACCACATCAATCGGGCCCAGGTTGGATTTGGCTGACTCATTCAGCATCGTCAGCCCGCAACCCCGGTTCAAAATGAAAGTATCCTGATTGGCATCCGCAATCAACATGCTGTTTGAACCAGCAACAAATGTCGGGCCCGGATTAATATTCGGCGGTTGATTGGTGATGAACGCAAAGTCCCAGTTGGTGCCGTCGGCGAAATGGATCAGCGGCCGGATGTTGTTCGGATTGCTGAAGTAGTTTCTGACGGTCAGTTGATCGCCGTTGCCGAAGTCCAGTATCAGATTGCTCGACGGGTCTCGGATGATCTTGGTCTGGCCGGCGCTGATGCCCGCGCCCAATTTCACCACGTCCACCGTGTTCTGGCTGAGTTTGACGGCCTCGTTCAGCACGGTCTGTCCACAGCCCCGATTGAGCACAAAAGTGTCTCGCCCGGTACCCGCGATCAGGTTATTGTTGTGGCCCGCGGTCAAGGTATCGTTGCCGGCTCCCGCAGTCAGGGTATCGGCCTCCCCACCCACAATGCGGTTGTCCACGCCAGGCAAGCCATACAGGTACTGGCTGCCGCTGCTGGTGTCGGTAAACACCAGCTGATTGGCGATGGCCGAAAAATCCCAGCTGACGCCGTTGGCGAAATTGATCAGCGGCCGGGTGATATTCGGATTGCTGAAGTAGTTTCTGACGGTCAATTGGTCGCCATTGCCGAAGTCCAGTATCAGATTGCTCGACGGGTCGCGGATGATTTTAGTCTGACTGGCGCTGATGCCCGCGCCCAACGCCACCACGTCCACCGTGTTCTGGCTGAGTTTGGAGGACTCATTCAGCACTGTCAGCCCGCAGCCCCGATTGAGCACGAAGGTGTCTCGTCCGGTACCCGCGATCAGGTTATTGTTGTGGCCCGCGGTCAAGGTATCGTTGCCGGCTCCCGCAGTCAGGGTATCGGCCTCCCCACCCACAATGCGGTTGTCCACGCCAGGCAAGCCATACAGGTACTGGCTGCCGCTGCTGGTGTCGGTAAACACCAGTTGATTGGCGATGGCCGGGAAGTCCCAGCTGACGCCGTCGGCGAAATTAATCAGCGGCCGGGTGACATTCGGGTTGCTGAAGTAGTTTCTGACGGTCAGTTGATCGCCGTTGCCGAAGTCCAGTATCAGATTGCTCGACGGGTCGCGGATGATTTTAGTCTGACTGGCGCTGATGCCCGCGCCCAACGCCACCACGTCCACCGTGTTCTGGCTGAGTTTGGAGGACTCATTCAGCACTGTCAGCCCGCAGCCCCGATTGAGCACGAAGGTGTCTCGTCCGGTACCCGCGATCAGGTTATTGTTGTGGCCCGCGGTCAAGGTATCGTTGCCGGCTCCCGCCGTCAGCGTGTCGGCCTCCCCACCCACAATGCGGTTGTCCACGCCAGGCAAGCCATACAGGTACTGGCTGCCGCTGCTGGTGTCGACAAACACCAGCTGATTGGCGATGGCCGGAAAGTCCCAACTGACACCGTCGGCGAAATTAATCAGCGGCCGGGTGACATTCGGATTGCTGAAGTAGTTTCTGACTGTCAATTGGTCGCCATTGCCGAAGTCCAGTATCAGATTGCTCGACGGGTCGCGGATGATCTTGGTCTGGCTGGCGCTGAAGCCCGCGCCCAACGCCACCACGTCCACCGTGTTCTGGCTGAGTTTGGAGGACTCGTTCAGCACGGTCGGGCCGCAGCCCCGATTGAGCACGAAGGTGTCGCGGCCGATGCCGGCGATCAGGGTATTGTGGTGGCCCGCGGTCAAGGTATCGTTGCCGGCTCCCGCCGTCAGCGTGTCGGCCTCTCCGCCCACGATGCGGTTGTCCACTCCCGACAAGCCATACAGGTACTGGCTGCCGCTGCTGGTGTCGGCAAACACCAGCTGATTGGCGATGGCCGCATAATCCCAACTGCTGCCATCGGCAAAGCTGATCAACGGCTTGGACAAGGCCGAATCAAAATAAGCAGTCAGTTTCAATTGGTCGCCATTGCCGAAATCCAATATCAGATTATTCGACAAGTCGCGTATGATCTTGGTTTGGCTGGCGTTGAACCCGGAGCCCAGTTTCACCGTATCTACCGTGTTTTGGCTGAGTTTATGGGTCATTTCATTCAGCACCATCAAACCGCAGCCTGCATTCAGAACAAAAAAATCTTGCTCGCTGCCAGCGTTCATCACGCCGTTCTGCCCGCCAATAATGACCAAGGGGCTAACAGAAGTATTATTTGATTTCGACATTATATTTCCTTTATCTGAACTCTTTTTGCCTCCGCCGAGACCGCGGCTGCACCAACAACACATGCCTATCACAAGCGATACGCCAGCCTGCCCGACGCTAGCCAGCTCAGTGCAACTGAGCGGTGGGAGCGTGCTCTCCTAATGAAATACCTGCGGACTTGCCCGCCATTGAAAGTCAGCCTCCATGACAAAATACAAGCTGTGCAATTGACATGTCATAGCACAGCCGATGGCAAGCTGAGTCTGTTGGATCTACAGCGATGCCTAACGAGCACGCCATCGCGCAACAGGTATTGAAGAAGCCCCAGACAGCGCAGGCTAGCGCTATCAGCATGCGTCATAGCAAGCATTCAGCATGACGACTATTCTACCAAATAGCATATAAATGTCATGTCATTTGCCATTCGAATGATTGTGCCTGGATCAACGCCCTCCACCGCATGCAAAGCAATCGTTTTTCATCAAAGACTTGCCGCATTCCAGACAAGCACGCCAAAGCGCAAGAGCCCGCTAGCTTGCTCGCCCAGGATGCATAGGCAGGGCATGCACCGGAGCATTGCCGCTCTCGTGGCGCAGGGAGTATGCGATTGATTTAAACCTGACATTGCACCAACTGCCTGGAGGGGAATAGCGAGACTATCTGCGCCATTTTGCAAGGACACTACCAACCACCCTTTTCACCCACTCCTGAGCGATAGGGCTCAAAATGCTTATCCAGATGGCTGACGAAGGCCCGCACTTTCGCCGACAGGTTGCTCTTCATCGGATAGACCGCGTGAATGTCGGCCGCCGGAAATCGCCAGTCGCCGAGCACTTCGCGCAATCGGCCCGAGCGCAGGTAAGGCGCGACATTCCACTCCGAGCGCAGCAATATCCCCAGCCCCCGCAATGCCCAGCTGACTGCGACCTCGCCATCATTGGTCGAGACCGTCCCGCGGACCTTCACATTGGCTTGCGTATTTCCTGAATGAAGGTGCCACGCGCCATAGGTTTCGTCGCTTTCCCGGATCACGATGCAGCGGTGGCGCTGCAGATCCATCGGGGAGACAGGCGCGCCGAAACGTTCCAGATAGGCCGGTGATGCGCATAACAGGCGGCGATTGCTGGCGATCTTCCTCGAGGTGATGCGAGCGTCGGGCAGTTCGCCGAAACGGATGCAGACATCGAAGCCCTCCTCGATCAGATTGACCGGGCGGTCAGACAGGGATAACTGGACTTCGACATCGGGATAAAGCTCGACGAAGTCCGCGATGGCCGGGGCGATGAATTGCCGGCCGAAGCCGAAGGTCGCATTGACGCGCAACAGCCCCTTCGGGACGGTCTGCGCGCTGGCCAGCCTTTGCTCCAGTTCCTCCAGTTCCCCAAGAATCTTTTTCCCCTCCGCCAGATACAGCTCGCCTTCATACGTGACGGCCGCCCGTCTCGTCGTGCGGTTCAACAGCCGGATGCCGAGCCGCGCCTCCAGATTGGCCAAACGCCGGCTGACGGCGGCGGTGGATACGCCCAGCTCTTGCGCCGCGCCGGACAGCGTGCCCGCCTTCACCACTTCCAGGAAAAAAGCGACGTCGGATATGGAATTCATTTTTGCGTTCAAGTTAAAAACAGTTTGATATTTCAATTATTGTACAGAAATTTGCAATCCACTAACTTGCCTCCAAAGGAAGCCGCCTCGCTTTCAGGCTCACCGGGAGACAAGAGTGACCGCATTGCAAACCCCACCCCAAACGCTTTACCAGAAGCTGGTCGACACCCACACGGTAGCGCGTCTGGATCCGCAGAACGTGCTGCTTTACGCCGACCTGCACATCATGAACGAGTACACCAGCCCTCAAGCCTTCGCCGGGCTGGCGGAAGCCGGCCGCACAGTCTTGCAGCCCGGCCAGAACGTATCGGTGGTCGACCACATCATCCCGACCCACCCCGTGGCGATCCGCATCATCGAGGAGCCGAATTCGGCATTGCAGGCCTCGAACCTGAAAAAGAATTGTGACCGCCACGGCATCCCGCTTTTCGACGCCAACGACCGTTTTCAAGGCATAGAACATGTCATCGCGCCGGAGCTGGGCATGATCCGCCCGGGCATGGTCATCCTCTGCGGAGACAGCCACACCACAACCTATGGCGCGCTGGGGGCCTTGGGCTTCGGCATCGGCACCTCCGAAGTCGAACACGTATTGGCGACCCAGACCCTGGTGTATCGCCTCGCGCAAACCATGCGCATCCATGTAGCCGGCCGCTTGCCGCTCGGCACCACCGCCAAGGACCTGATCCTGCTGATCATCAACCGGATCGGCGCGCACGGCGCGCGCGGCTACGCGGTCGAGTTTTGCGGCGAAGCCATTGAAGCGCTGACGATAGAGGCGCGGATGACGCTGTGCAATATGGCGGTCGAGGCCGGCGCGCGCGGCGCGCTCATCGCGCCGGATGCGCTGACGCTGGAATACATCGCCCGCCACTGCCCGGACCTGGCCGGCGCGACGCTGGACGCCGCGAAAGCGGACTGGCGCGCCCTGCGCAGCGACGACGGCGCCCCATTCGACCTTGAGCTCGAATTCCAGGCCGGCGACGTCGAGCCCTATGTGACATGGGGCACCAGCCCCGACCAATCCATTCCGATCAGCGGCCGCGTCCCCTCTGCTGCGTTGACGCCGGAGGGGCCTGAGCGGCTCACCATGCAACGGGCGCTGCGCTATACCGGCCTGGCCGAAGGCGCCCAACTGGAAGGCTTGCCTGTCCAACGCGTCTTCATCGGCTCTTGCACCAATGCCCGCATCGAGGACTTGCGCGCTGTCGCGGAGATCGTGCGCGGACGAAGCGTGGCGCCTTCGGTGCGCGCCATGATCGTGCCGGGCTCAGGCGAAGTGCGCCGCCAGGCCGAACAGGAAGGCCTGGCTCAGCTCTTCATCGAGGCCGGCTTTGAATGGCGTCAACCCGGCTGTTCCCTATGCCTGGCCATGAATGACGACGTGCTCAACCCCGGAGAGCGGTGCGCCTCCACCACCAACCGCAATTTCGAAGGCCGCCAAGGCCGGGATGCGATCACCCACCTGATGAGTCCGGCCATGGCCGCCGCCGCCGCCGTCGCCGGCTGCATCACCGATGTTCGCAAACTGGGAGCCCAAGCATGACCGTTCAAACCCGAATCGAAGGCATGGCCGCGCCCTTGCCGCTCAGCAATCTGGACACCGACCAGATCATGCCGAAGCAATTCCTGCGCCGCATCGACAAGGCGGGCCTGGCCGAGGGCCTGCTATACGACATGCGCTTCGGCCCGGATGGAAAGCCCCGCCCGGAATTCGTGCTCAATCGGCCGGAATACGCCGCGGCCAGGATCCTGGTCGCCGGCCCCAATTTCGGCTGCGGATCCAGCCGCGAACACGCGGTCTGGGGCCTGCGGCAATACGGCATCCAGGCAGTGATCGCTCCCAGCTTCGGCGAAATTTTCTATTCGAACGCGATGAACAACAGCCTGATGCTGGTGGCGCTGGCCGAGACCGATGTCGAGGCCATTCTGGCCGATGTCTCCACGCCGGAAAACAGCCTGGTCGCGATCGATGTCGCATCCATGACGGTGCGAAGCAAGAGTCTGATGGCGTCTTTCTCGCTGTCAGAACGCCATCGCCGGATGTTCCTCGAAGGCCTGGACATGATAGGCGCGACCTTGGCCATGCAAGACCAGATCCACGCATTCGCGGCCAAGCATTGGCAGCAGCGGCCCTGGCTGAAAGACATCGCCTCCATGACAAAAAACCGTTTGGCGTAAGCGGGGCGCCCTGCCGGACCTCCGGTCCGGCGGCGCCGTCACGCCCTATCTGAGGAGACAAAAATGCATATAGAGGAAACCGTTAGCAACCCGCCGGCAGGCAATGGGCCATGGAGCAAGCTGATGGCCATGCGCATCGGACCGCTGCCCTTGCCGCTCTATTTGTCGCTCGCCGCCATTGTGGTCGCCGCGGCCATCGCGCATCGCCTGCCGAACGACCTGATCGGCGGCCTGGCCGTCATGATGTTGTCCGGCTTCCTGCTGGGCGAGCTGGGCAAGAGAATTCCCGTGCTCAAGCATATCGGCGGCTCGGCCATTCTCTGCCTGTTTGTCCCCTCGGCATTGCTGGGATACAAGCTGTTCGACCCCGACATGCTGAAGGCCCTGACCACGGCGATGAAAACCGCCAATCTGCAATACCTCTACATTGCCTGTCTGGTGGTCGGCAGCATTCTCGGCATGAGCCACAAGGTTTTGGTGCAGGGCTTTTTGCGGATGTTCATCCCGCTGCTGGTGGGAACGCTGGGCGCCGTCGCCGCCGGCGTGCTTGTCGGCCTATTGTTCGGCTATACCCCTTGGCACACCTTCTTCTATATCATCATTCCCATTTTGGGCGGCGGCATCGGCGAGGGCATCCTGCCGCTTTCCATCGGCTATTCCGAAATGACCCGAATCCCGCAAGCGCAGATTGTCGCCACGCTGATTCCGGCCGTTCTGATCGGCAATGTCGTGGCCATCTTGCTGGCCGGCCTGCTCAACTTTTACGGCAAGAAGCGGCCGCAGTTCAGTGGCGACGGCATGCTGGTCAAAAGCGGCGAGGATCGTGAACTGCTTGCCGCTCAGCATGAGACGCCGATCAATTTAAGCCTGATGGGCGCGGGCCTGCTTCTCACCTGCGCTATTTTTACCTTGGGCGCCCTGCTCGCGCCGATTAGCGGCATACCCGGTCCGGTGTTGATGATCATCGCCACCGCCTTGATCAAGGTGAGCAAGCTCATGCCGGCGCAGATGGAACTGGGCGCCTACCAGATGTACAAGTTCATGACCAGCAATCTGACATACGCCATCCTGGTGGGGCTGGGCACACTGTTTGTGCCGTGGAACCAGATGCTCGCCTCCGTCACCGCTGGATATGTGCTGCTCTGCGCGGTGATTGTTACGGCCATGGTGGCCAGCGGCTTCGGCATCGGCTTGTTGCTGAAGATGTATCCGATTGAGTCGGCGATTGTCACCGCCTGCCATAGCGGCCTGGGCGGCACCGGCGACGTGGCGATTCTGTCGGCCGCCAACCGGATGGAAATGATGCCCTTCGCGCAAATCTCCACCCGTATCGGCGGGGCGTCGATGATCGTTCTGGCCACGCTGCTGATGAAGCTTCTCCACTAGCCATCAAGAGACCGTGGCCGCCCTTTGCCTGATCTGCGGGAAGACCTTGTCCCCGGCCTCTGGCCCCGCGTTCACGACCAGTCCGGCTTCAATACCATCAGAAAATACACCGCCAGCATCGCGCAGAAGGCCGGATAACCCAGGCGCTCCCAGATCCGCGCGAAACGCCAGTAGCGCGCCGGCAGCGCCTGGCCGGCCTCCGCCGCATCTCGGGCCATACCAGCCATCCGGATCTGCAGCCACACAACCGGCAGCCAGCACGCGCCGGAGAATAAAAACAAGCCCAGCGCCCAGACAATCCAGGACTGGCTCAAAGGCCAGCCTGCCTGATGCGCCAGCCACAAGCCGGACAAGGGCTGGAAAATCACCGCCGGCGTAGTGAACCACCAATCGGCCCGCACCACCAAGCGGGCTACTTCAGCCTGCGCCGCCACCTTGCCGCCGCGGTTGGCGAAGAACATGTAGAAGGCGGAGCCGAGTCCGGTGCCCACCATCAGCGTGGCGGACAGAATGTGCAGGGTCTTGACGATCAAATAGGCATTCATGATTTTTCCTCCCGATTGGCGCCCAGCCACAGCAGCATCGCCAGGATGGGCAAGTTCTTCACCAGCGGCGCGAACGGATGCAGCCAGTTCTCCGGCAAGGCCACCGCCACCGCTGCGCTGTAAAACAACACGGTCAGCGCCTGCAGCCGCCAGGCCAGTACGCCAGGCCGCCAAACGATCCAGACCGCGTACGCGACATCCAGCGCGCAGGAAAGCAGAAACAGCGGCGCCAGCGCAGCCTGCGGCAAACCCAGCCGGCCCAGCATATCGATAGAAACGCTCCAGGCCGTCAGCGGCGGCTGCAGGCCGCTCCACAGCCACAGCGCGGCCAGCGACAACTCCACCATTCGCCGCGAAACTTTCATGCGACCTCCCCGAACTGCCTGAACGACAGCGGCTGGCGGCCAAGCAACGCGGCGAAAGCGGCCGGGTCCGCGGTGGAGCCCTGGCGCAGCATGCGCAGGCTGTCGGCATCCAGCAAGCTGCCCGGCACGCGCGCGCCGCATGCGGCCAAACCATCGGCCAAGCGGCTGGGCATGGACCATACCCGCGGCGGCGAGCTGATGCCCTGCATGCGGCGCAATTGCCGCAAGTAGTCTGCCAACGCGGCCTCCTCCGCCCCGACAAAGTCCACCACGCCGCAAACCTCTCCCTCCACCAATTTGCGCAGCCCTTCGGCAACCTCGTCCGCCGCCACGGGCCTCACTCTTTGCGCGCCGCCCTCGGGCAGCGGCCAGAACGGCAAGCGGGACAAGGCCAACAGCAGGCGGCTGCTAGCGCCATCATCGCCATACACCAGCGAGGGGCGGACGACGGCGACATCCAGGCCGCTGGCGAGCAAGGCCGCGTCCCCTCGCCCCTTGCTGGCCAGAAACAAGGTGTCGGCCTCCTCCGACGCGCCCAAAGCCGACAGCTGCACCCAGCGGCGCACGCCTAGCCGCCTCGCCAAACCAGCCAGATGCGCCGGACCGAAATGATGCGCAGCCTCCAGCTCGCCCTCCCGGCGCTCCCGCAGCAGGCCAGCCATATTGACGATCGCCGCCACGCCATCCAGCCAGTCCGTCCAAGCGGGTCCCGGACAAGTCAGATCAAGCTCGGCTCGGGATGGCGTCAACAGCGGATAGCCTTGGCGGCGCAAAGCTGCGGCCACTCTCCGTCCGATAAAGCCGCGAGCGCCCAGTAGCAGGATTTTCATTGCGCAGCCTCCGAAACTGCGGCCGGCAGCGGAGAATGCTTAGGCCGGCTGAACGCCACCTGGCGCCACACCAAGCGCACCAACACCAGCAACTGCGCCACCACGCCTATCAAAGACCATTTCAACACTGCCCGAATATCCAGCCATAGCGAGGAGGATGCCTGCTCCGGCGCCAGCAGCAATACCGTCAGCAGCGGCGTGGCTAGCACCAGCAGCAAAAACGCCCGACTCCAGAACGGCGCGCCCTCGCCGCTTTCGCACAAGGCGCGCGTCACCCGCCGCAATGGCTCCGCCAGCAGCCACCAGCACAGCAAACTGCAAAGAACCGGCACCAGAATCATGATCAAGATGAACCCGCCCATGGCAATCTCCTAATTCTGAAATTTCTGTCAAAACAGAAATATTGGTTTAAAAAAAACAGCCATAAAAACCTGCGCCGTAAGCTCGCAGGCCCAAACCTTCTGCAACGCGCGCCGCACTGCGCCTCCCGCGCCGGCAAGGCGCGGCCTGCTGCGCAACAGGCTCCGCGCTCGCCGTTCATTCGCTCGCCTCCGGCTTGCCATTGCGGCCCAACAACTTCTGGATGCCAGCGCCCATCTTCAGCACCTTGCCCAGCGTGGCGGTGGACAGCCGCAGCATTTCCCGCGTCCACGCGGTCAAGGTGTCCATGAATTGCCAGGTATTGCGTATCCGCTGCTGCACCAGCGGGCTTTCCAGCTTGAAGTCCGGACTCTCCATGCACTCGCGCAGCACTTGCAGCGTCGGCTCGATCTCGCGCCGCTGCCGCTCGGCGACAATGATGCGGAACAGTTCCCACACATCGCCCGAGGTCTCGAAATGATCGCGCCTATCTCCCAGCACATGGGCGATGCGGATCAGTTTCCAGCTTTGCAGCTCCTTCAAGCTGTTGCTGACATTGGAGCGGGCGACATTCAGCGTTTCCGCCAGTTCCTCCGCGCACATCGCCTTGCCGCTGATGAACAGCAGCGCGTGTATTTGCGCGACCGTGCGGTTGACGCCCCAGCGGGTGCCCATCTCGCCCCAGTGCAGTACGAATCGTTGGCTTACAGGTGTGAGTTCCATGAGATACACGATAGTTATTTCCGAAATTTCTGTCAACAGAGAAATTTAAGCGCGCAAGCGCACCTCCCATCGCCATCCCGCCCGGCGCTACTCCACCGCCGTCGATTGCGTCAGGCCTTCGCCTTGAGCGTCGCGCTGCAAACGTCGACTCAGATTCTCCAGATAGTCGGCCCGGCCGCGTCTCAAGATATAGTCGCGGTAATTATTGGTTTTCAAATCGCGCCACGCCTGCTCCCGCGCGCTGCGGGACCGCTCCAGCGCGGAGGCGAGCAACTCATCGGACAAAGGCAGCTGCGCCGGCGTCATCATGGTATAGCCGTAGCGCTGCATATAGTCCTGGCATGCGGTTTCTATCAATTCGATCTCGCGCATCGACAGCTGCTGCCTGAACTTGTCCGCATGCGCGGCTATCGGCGGAAAATAATTGGATGACCACAGCGCCGACAAGTTGGCGATCTGCGCCGCCTCGGCGGAGCTGCGGATATCCAGCATCTGCGGCAAGAAGACCAAGCCGAAGAAATCGCAGATCTGCCTCAGCGCGCGCTCCTGATCCTGCAGAAAGTCTTCGTAGCGGATGGTCAGCACTTTGTCCGGATAGCGCGTCAGCAAATGATCCGCCGCCTGATAGGCCGCCACCCAAGTCTTGAGATTCAGCGCGGTGTCGAAGTCGTGGATGATGGCGCGATTGATCGAGGCGACTTGCGCGCGCGGGTCTCGCACCACATTGAGAAACCTCATCTGGGGAAACAGCTGCAACAACTCGTCGGCGTAATGGACGTTATCCAAAGATTTATCCATCACCACGCGCGCGCCTTGCCTCTCACCCGCGCGGAACAACAGCTCCCAGGCAATCCTGTGCACGCTGCGCGGCTGGCCGGCCAAGGCCTCGAAGATTTCCACGGGATCAAACACCGCATCCGGCCACTTGACCATGCTCACGGCCTGCAGGCCCACCACGTCCACCACCAGCTGAAAGTAGTTCCGGTCCTCGCTCAAATCGCCGTACAGCGGAAGCAGCGGGACGAAATCCACCAGATGCAAAGGATAAGGCGAATAAAAGTCTCGGCTGAAGTTCAAGCGCAGCCGCAAAGCGTGGCTGCCGCAGCGGCGCAGCGGAATCATCAGCACGGGTAAAGGACGATCGCCTTCATATCTGGAAATCATGATCTCGCTCCACGGCAAGATTGAACAAACCGCAACAGTGCTGGGTCATTCTCGTCAGCAGATCCACGGACTCCCTCAGCGCCATCAGCGAGGTATCCACGGTCAAGGCGGCATGATCCGGCGCTTCGTACGGCGCGGAAATGCCGGTGAATTGAACGATTTCGCCTGACCTCGCCTTGGCGTACAAGCCTTTGCAGTCTCTTTGCTCGCACACCGCCAGCGAGGTGCTGACATATACTTCCGCGAACCGCGTTTCCCCCACGATGCCGCGCGCGCGCTCTCTGTCCTCGCGCAGCGGGGAAATGCAAGCGACGATGACGATCAACCCCGCGTCGTTCATCAACCCCGCCACTTCCGCCAATCTGCGGATATTCTCGCTGCGATCCTGATGGGAAAAACCCAGATCGCGGTTCAGGCCATGGCGCAGATTGTCGCCGTCCAGCGCCACCGCCGAAAAGCCGTCGTCAATCAGCCGCCTCTCCAGCGCGTAGGCGATGGTGGATTTCCCCGCGCCGCTCAGCCCGGTCATCCAGATCGTCAGGGCCTCATGGCCGAACAAGGCTTGGCGGCAAGCGCTGCTTACCCGGCTGCTGCTTTTGAAAATATGCTTAGGCGCACTCGACTCAATCGGCAAACGCTCCATCTCGCCACCCCACTGACCATTTTCTTGCTTTTTCAACACCTTATTAAGAAATAGTGGCTAATTGGATAGTTATCTAGTCAAAAGTACAGACCTAGCATTTGTACGTATTTTGATTTTCATAACGACGGCCGCATAGCCATGCCATGGATTTACCGCGGCATGCAAATGAAATATCGCCAGCAGTTTTACGGTCAAACCATGCGGACCCTGATTATCGGCAATAGCGGCAGCGGCAAAACCTGGTTGGCATCTCGGCTGGCCGCCGCCGCCGGCCTCCCCATCACGCACCTGGACCACCTTGTTCTGGCAGGACGGCGGATTCCATGCCCAGACCTGTTGCGGAACAACAGGACATGGTCGCCGTGGCGCTGAGCGCGGCCGACTGGATCGTGGAGGGCGTCTTCGGCCAACTGGCGCAATCCTTCCTCCCCCATGCCCAGAGCCTGGTCTGGCTGGATCTGCCCTGGCCCGTTTGCCGCGTCAGGCTCATCAAACGCCTCGCCGGCGGCGCCCACCTGGATAGAACGCAAGATTCCGATGCCGCGGCGGCCTTGCTGGCCTGGGCCTCGGAATACGATGCGCGATCCGGATCGTGTTCCCGGGCGGGCCATCTGGGATTATTCGACGCGTTCTCCGGCGAGAAGACCCGGCTGCAAAGCGAGGAGCAGACGCAAGCCTGGCTTGATGCCAGGCTTGCGGCGTACTAGCGGGGCAACGCAGCCCTTCTCGCGATCATGGGCTTACATGCATATACGGCGTGGTGCTGACGGTCGCGGAAATCGAGCAGCCGCCACTCAGCGGAGCATTGCTCAGCACTATGGATGTTTGGCTGCCGCTATCTACAATCTTGCCGCCAACCTGGCTGGGACCGCATAAACCGCCGAGTATGGGTGTATTGACGCTCACCGAGGCATTGTCGAAAGACAGTTGATCGGTGGCCAGCACCTTGCCCACCCAGGGCGTGTCCGGCGTGGCGCTGGCCTTGATCATCCTGCACACGGGAATGCCCTTGAAAACCACGTTGCTGATCAGGATGTTGCCGCCGCCATCCACCGTGCCGCTGAAGGTCACGGTGCAATCCACCTCCACGCCGGACTTGCCGACTACCGCCGGACCAACCGCCGTGAACGGAGCCGCCGCGCCATTGGGGCCGGGCGGCGTGATGGTCACAGCGGAAGCCGGCAACGACATGCCGGCAGCCAAGGCGAAAATACCGACAGCCAGAATCTTTTCTATTTTTTTCATCTTGGAATGCCACCTTATGATTTTGGTTTGGATTGATGCGCTCGCTTAATTTCGCTTTGAAACTGCCAAACCGCGGCAAGTCCAGCCCCATCAAGCTTGAGCAAATATTGAATTGGCATCAAAAGACTGGATTTGACCAAGATCATGCAAAGCATGCCCGCGCACTGGCCACAAGGGCAGGACAAGGTCTGCTTGACGCGACCGTTACAAATTAAGTACATTGGAATGATGGAAATCCTCTCCGCTCTTCGACACCATCACCACCACGGCAGGCCAATTGGCGCCGCGGATGGCATGGCGATTGATACAGAGGGATGCGATAGCTGATCTCATTGATCAGCCACCCAAACAGGCGCCGCAAGGCGCCTTTTTTATGGCTATGTCCCAATTCCGTGTTGGGAGCTATGCTGAATACAGTAGCAGACCGGGAGTCGCGCCATGGATGCCCAGAGTTTTCAGCGTTTTCTTGCCCAACTGGATCAGCTCACGCTCAAACAGAGGAGCTTGCTGTCTTCTGCGCTTAAACATCCCACTCACCATGACGCCATTCAGGACGCCTTGCCTGACCTGACGGCTTGCCCACACTGCCAGGCCGAGGCCAACCAGTTGGCGTTATGGGGCTGGAGCCGAGGCCTGCGGCGTTATCGCTGCAAACAGTGCCACCGGACCTGCAATGCCTTGTCGGGCAGTCCATTAGCCAAATTGCGCAAGGCCGATCGCTGGCTGAGCTACGCCCAAGCACTGCAGGATGGCTTGACCGTGCGAGCAGCCGCTCGTGCATGCGGCATCAGCAAGAACACGGCTTTCCTATGGCGGCATCGCTTCTTGCATCGCGCATCAGACCATCTGGCGGCGCAAGCCCGAGGCATCGTCGAAGTAGATGAAACCTTCATTCTGGAATCATTCAAAGGGCAGCGGTGCCTCCCCCGCGCGCCGCGCCAGCGGGGTGGCGTCAGCCAAACACGGGGAACCGGGCCGGATCAGATTCCCATCATGGTGGTGCAGGACCGAGAGGGACATATAGCGGACTTCAAGTTGAAGAAGCTCAATGGCGCTCATGTGGAAGCGGCTTTAGCCCCGTTGGTGGATAGCGACGCCATCCTGTGTTCGGACGGCGCAGCGGTGTACTCGACCTTTGCCAGGCAGCATGGCATTACCCATCGAGTCGTGCATGCCAAGACGGGACAGCGGGTACGCGAGGGGGCGTTCCATATCCAGCATGTGAATGCCTACCATAGCCGCTTGAAGCTTTGGATGGCTCGATTCCACGGGGTTGCCACCAAATACCTTGAAAACTATCTGGGGTGGCGACGGATGCTGGAGCGCTATCAGCAAACCATGCAGCCTTGCCACTGCTTGCAGGAGGCAGTGGGTCGTCCCTTGCAACACATTATTGGGACATAGCCTTTTTTATTGCCCACGACAAATGGCACTCTTAAGGAGAATTGCATGACTATGATCCGAGGCACCCGCATCATCCTTGGCCGGCAGGCCGCGACTATCCGCAAGCTGGAGAACCTGTTCCGGAGCTGGCTTCATTGACGCAGGGGCCGAAGAAGCCATCCTGCCCGCGCTTTGGAGCCAGGACACTTTCATCTCCAAAACCGGCGGCAGCGAAATTCTCGACCAAATGTGGGCTTTCCCCGATCGGAAAGGCCGCCCCTGCTGCCTGATCCCGGAAGCCACCGCCTTGTTTCAGGAACGATGCAAGACGTTTCTGGATGGCCGGCGCGAAGCCGCTTTCTTCTACATCGCCCGCTGCTACCGTTATGAACGGCCGCAAGCGGGACGATACCGGGAATTCACCCAGCTGGGATTCGAAATCCTGAGCCCATCGCCGTCAGAAGGCCTGGCGCGCAGCATAGCGATATGCCGCGGCTTTCTGGACAGTTTGGGACTGCGCTATGAATTGGACTGCGCCGCGCGGCGCGGGCTTAGCTACTACCTGGACGGAGAGGGATTCGAGATGCGGGCGCCGGAGCTTGGCGCGCAAAAGCAACTGGCCGGCGGCGGCCCTTATCGGGAAGGCGCGGGTTTCGGCATCGGGCTGGAGCGCCTGGCGCTGGCCCTGGAGGCGCAAGGCATTGCGCTTGATTGAACCCGCGTAGCGGGAATGGCCAAGGCCGGGCGGCGACGCCCGGCCCCAATCGCAGATCAGCCGCCGGTGCCGCCGACCGTCAGGCCGCCATCGATGCGCAGCGTGGGCTGGCCCACGCCTACCGGCACGCTCTGGCCTTCTTTGCCGCAGACGCCCACGCCCTGATCCAGCGCCAGATCATTGCCGACCATGGAAACATAGTTCAGCACTTCCGGACCGCTGCCGATCAGCGTGGCGCCCTTGACCGGATAGGTCAGCTTGCCATTCTCGATCCGCCACGCTTCGGAAGCGGAAAACACGAATTTGCCATTGGTGATGTCCACCTGGCCGCCGCCGAAATTCACCGCGTACAAACCATCCTTCACCGAGGCGATGATCTCGCCCGGATCATGCTGGCCGGCCAACATATAGGTGTTGGTCATCCGCGGCATCGGAATGCTGGCGTAGGACTCGCGCCGGCCATTGCCGGTGCTGGCCACCTGCATCAGCCGCGAGTTCATCGCATCCTGCATATAGCCCTTGAGAATGCCGTCCTCGATCAGCACCGTGCGCTGGGTCGGATTGCCTTCGTCGTCGATGGCCAGCGCGCCGCGGCGGCCCTCCATCACACCGTCGTCCACCACGGTCACGCCCGGCGCCGCCACTCGCTGGCCCACCATGCCGGAGAAGGCCGAGGTGCCTTTGCGGTTGAAGTCGCCTTCCAGGCCATGGCCGATAGCCTCATGCAGCAGCACGCCCGGCCAGCCCGGCCCCAACACCACCGTCATCTGGCCTGCCGGCGCAGGACGCGCTTCCAGATTGGTCAGCGCCTGCTTCACCGCCTCGCGGGTGTACTTCTCCACCATGGCGTCGTCGAAATAGCTCAGATCGAATCGGCCGCCGCCGCCGGAGGAGCCTTGCTCGCGCCGGCCGTTCTGCTCGGCGATCACCATCACCGACACCCGCGACAGCGGGCGCACATCGGCGGCGCGCACGCCGTCGTGGCGCGCCACGTAGACCACGTCGTATTCGGTGGCCAGGCCCGCCATCACCTGAATCACTCGCGGATCCATGGCCTTGGCCAGGCGCTCCACCTTTTCCAGCAGCGCCACCTTGGCGGCGGATTCCATGCTGTGACAGGGATCGATGGCCGGATACAGCGGCTTGGCGACTCGAGTCTCCACCGCGCCCACGCTGCCGTCGCCGCCGGTCTGGCCGATGGCGCGCACCGCGTCGGCCGCATGGTTCAGCGCCTCTTGGCCGATGGCGTCCGAGTAGGCGAAGGCGGTCTTGTCGCCCGCCACGGCGCGCACGCCTACGCCCTGATCGATGCTGAAACTGCCGGATTTGACGATGCCCTCTTCCAGATGCCAGCCCTCATTGCGGGTGTACTGGAAATACAGATCGGCGTAGTCGATGTCGTGATGGCGCATCCGCGCCAGCGTTTGTTCGATGGCGGATTCGTCCAGCCCATAAGGCTTGAGCAATAAGTCATCTGCGATGGTGAAGGCGTCTTGCATCATGTCTCTTTCAGCGTATGACCCGGTGCGACAGCGCCGGCAGGCGGTCTCGCACTGAGTGTATGAGTTCGGGGTCGATTTCGGCCGTGATCACGCCTTCGCCTTGCGGCAGCTCGGCGACGATGCGTCCCCACGGATCGATGATCATGGAGTGGCCGTGGGTGCGGCGGCCGTTTTCATGCAGCCCGCCTTGCGCGGTGGCCAGCACATAGCATTGGTTCTCGATCGCGCGCGTTCTGAGCAGCGGCTCCCAGTGGGCCTCGCCGGTGGTCGCGGTAAAGGCCGCCGGCAAAATCAACAGATCGAAGGGCGACAGCAAGCGAAACTGCTCAGGAAAGCGGAGATCGTAGCAAATGCCCAGCGCGATGTCGGCCAAAGGCGTTTCCGCCTTGATGGGGGTATCGCCCGGCGTGATGGTATTGGACTCGCAATAACTCTCGCCCTGGCCGCTGAAGCCGAACAGGTGGATTTTGTCATAGCGGGCGCACACTTCTCCGGCCGGGCTGAACAGCAGGCTGCTGTTCAGCACTTTATCCGGTTCCGGCCCAGCCAGCGGCGCCGTGCCGCCCAGCAGCCAGAGTTTGTGGCGACGCGCCATATCGGCCAGCGCCTGCTGGATAGGGCCGTTGCCGAAGGCTTCGCGCGCCGCGACCTTGTCGGTATCCTTGGCGCCCATCAGGCAAAAATATTCCGGCAAGGCCGCCAATTGCGCGCCATGCCGCGCCGCCTCGGCCAGCAATTGATCCGCGCGCGCCAGATTCGCGTCCACATCGCAGCCGGACACCATTTGCACCGCGGCGGCGACAAACTTCTGCTTCATGGTTTCTTCCCCTTGATATTGACCGGCGGTCCAACATTGATGCGGGCGACTTGCGGCTCTTTCAAGGAGCCGCTGACCGCATAGTCCAGCGACAGAATCTTGCCTACGGGATCCTGCAGCACTTTCTGCGCCGCCAAGGTGGCGATGCCTACCACAGGATTCAACAACGCGGCGCCGGCCGCCAAGGCCACGCTTTCCGCCAGATGCGGCACCACATGCACCTTGAGCGACTGGGTCTCCTTGCCCAGATCCACGCTGCCCGATATCGTCACCTCCGCCGCCGGGCTCTTCATTTCCACTCTATCCGAGCGGAACACGCCGTTTTTGGCGCTGGCTTCGCCTTTCAGCGTATCAAAAGCGAAGCCATCGCTGAAGACATCGGTGAAATCCAGGCGGATGCGCCGCGGCAGCGATTGCAAGCTGAGCACCCCCAGCAGCCGCGCCGCGCCGACATCCACTTTGGCGAAGCGGCCGTTGCGGAAATCCAGGTCCAGATCGCCGGACAGCTTGGCGGCGTCCAAATCGCCCAGCTCGCCCGGCCAGCTCAGTTTTCCGGACAACTGCCCCTGGCCATTGCGGAACACATCGCCCTGGCCGAGGCGAGCCAACAATTTGCCGGCATTGGATACATCCAAATGAAAACTGGCCTCCACATTGCCGGCCCCGGCGTCGTCCGCCCTTATGCTGCCGGTCAGCACGCCGTCGCCGGCATCCAGCCGCAGCGGATTCATCAGCCACAGATCGCCGTCGCGCCGCGCCGTCATCTCCAGCTTGCCGATGGCCTGCCCCTGCAGCGACAGATTGGCGACCTTCACCTTCATCGCCGGCAAGGTTTTCATCTTGACCTCGCCCAGCCCGCCCTTGCCATCCTGCAAAGGCCAATTCAACGCCAGCCGCGACAGGTTCGCCTGCACCAGCCCGCCGTCTGCCGCCTGATAACTGCCCTCGCCTTCCGCTTCGCGCGAATTCAGTTTAAGCGCCCACGCATCGGCCTGCTGCCTGTTATTGAGCGCGGCGCTGACTTGATGCAGCGAGAAACCGCCCAGCTGCAGCAAAGGCGTTTCCACCTCCGCCAGCACCGTCGGCATCGCATCGCCGCCTTGCGCCGGCAGAGCCGACTGCCACGCCAGCCACTCGTCCAGCTTGATGCTGGGCTGGGCGATCCTCACCGCCATGCCGTTGCCCGGCCACTCCCCAGCCGCGCGGCCCAGGCCCAGCGCGCCCGTTTCCAGGCCGCCGTTCGCGCCCAAGCGCAGCTTGCCGGACAGTTGCGGCCCCAATTCGAAATCCAGGCGCATGGCTTGGCCAAACCTCGCCGGCGCGGGCTTGAGCAGAATCTGCAGCGGCATGTCCGCGCCCGCCGCCTTGCCCAATGGCGTTGGAGCTTGCAAAGCGACGCCTTGCAGACTGGAGCCCAATTGCAGGCTTTCCAGCCCGTCCTTGATCACGAACTGTCCCTGGAAGCGCGACCGTCCCGTCGCCAGCGCAGCCAGCGGCGGCACGTAACGCTGCAGCACCGGCTGGATATCCGCGTCTCCGGCGATGGCGAAACGCATCCGTTTGTCAGCCCCGGTATGCGCGCTCAGATGGAAAGGCCCGCCGAAGGCATGCAGGCTCACGCCATTGCTGTCCACCCCGCGCTCGGTGAAGGTCAAGCGCCCCTGCGCCTGATCCAGCTCCGGCAGGGGCAAATGGATGAATTGCAGCTTGTTGCGCCGGAAGTCGATGTCGCCCCTCACCCTGACCGGCTCCTCGCCGGCCAGCGGAATCGCCAGATGCAGCTTCAGCGCCGCCTTGCCGTCGGCCTTGACGCCGCCGGTGAAGCCGCCCAGCCAGCCATCCACCGGACTCTTGACGGTAAAATCCAGCATCCTGGCCAATTCGTCGTCGGCGCCGCCGTCTATGGTCAACAGCGGCGCGTCGGCGCCCAGCTTATCGATCTCGGCCACCACATTGCGCAAGGGCACGCCCAGGGTACTGGCGCGCTTGCCCTCTACCCGCATCGTCTCATTGTGGAACACCAGTTTGGCGTCGATATCGTCTATGGTCGGCCAGCCAGGCTGGTAGGCCAGCCTCACGCCCTCGACATCGGCCTCGACCTGAAACAGTCCGCCCTTGCCGCCCTCGAAAGGAAATTGCTCCAGATCGCCGGCCAGCTTCATTTTCACATTGTTCGCTCGGCCATCGCGCAGCGCCTGCCGCAGCCAGCGCATGGTGTGCTCGCCGACTTGATGCGGCAGATAGGCCGGCACCCGTTCCGCCTTGACGCTGTCGACCGCGGCGTTCAAATCCACCGCGCCGGCGCCGCTGCCGGAATAGCGATACACGCCATCCAGCTTGCCGTTCAAATCGGCGTTGGAGAAATCCACGCGCTTGAAGGCGATCTCCAGGCCCTTGCCCCCCTGCGTCCAGGCCACATCCGCGCCAAGATGATCGAATGCCAGGGTCTGCGCGAACACCGCCGGATACACCACCTCGCCCTTGCCGCTGTCCAGCTTCAGGCTGCCGCCGGCTTCGCTGAAGGCGATGCTGCCGCTGACGCCGGAAACGCCGGGCAGATCATCGAAAGGCTGCCAGCCCAGCTGATGGAAACGGGAGGCCAGCTGGTAGCTTCGCGGCGACTCCGCCGGCCCTTTCCAGGACAGCGTCACCTGATGCAATTCGCCCTGCGGAGAAAAGCGCGCGAACAAGGGATTGGCGTCCACGCCCAAGGCATGGATGAAAGGCGTCAGATGGCCGACATCGACATTGTCCAAGGTCAGCTCGCCCTCGCCTTTCGCGCCGGGCAGCCATCGCCCCTTGATCGACGACTTGTCGAAAGCCAAGCCCGTCACGCTGGCCAGCGTCAGATCGCTGGCGGCGATGCGGTAGGAGCCATCAGACTCCCGGTCCAACTGCAGCTTGCCCTGCAATTGCGGCAAAACCAGCTCGCGCGAGCTGGGCGGGGTGTACGCGGCATTGCGGACATTGACATCGGCGGACAAGCTGCGCACCGCGCCATCGGCAAAAGACATCTCGAGCGTGCCGTCGCCTTCGCCGCTGCGCAGGGCGCCCATTTGACGCAGATAGCGCGACCAGACGTCCGCCCGCGCACCATTCAAAGCCACTTTGATCGAACCCGACCATTGCTGCCAATGCTGGATGCCGCCGCCCCGCCAACTGGCGCTCAGCTCAAAGCCCTTGCCCAGCGTGGCGGCAGGCAAGCCGGACAACTGCAGGCGGTGTCCCAGCAGGCCGCGCTCCAGCAACAGCCGGCCCTGCTTCAAATCCAGCCGCGGCAAACCCAACCTGTCATCCTGCCAGCCCAGGCTGGCATTGCGGATTTCCAAAACAGGCTGTCTCAGCAGCCAATCGCCCAAGGCATTGTCGGAAGACGGCCCGCTGCTGATATCGAAACCATTGAGGAGGACAATATTGTCGGCGGTGCGCCGCAGCTCCACCGCCGGGCCCTCCACGCGAACCACCAGCCGCGGCTCCCACGCCAGCAGCGAGGTCCACGAAGGCTGGATCGATACCGCGCTCAAAGTGAGCGCCTGCCCGGACGCCGGGTTGGCGATGGAGACGCCCTGCAGATCGAACTGCGGCCCCACATCTTCCCAGTGTCCCGCCAGCCGCGCGATGCTGACCTTATGCCCCAGCGCGGCGGTCAGCTCGCTTTCCAGGCGAGGGCGATACTGATCCAGATTGGGCAATAACCAGAAAGTGAAGCCGGCGAAGGCGGCGGACAGCAAGACGACGGTCAGTCCGGCCACGACGGCCAAGAACAGCAAACCGCGCTTGAGAACGCGCAGCACATGGATATGCGACAACAGCGACAGGGGCTTTTTCAACGAAGGCAAACCGTTACAATGACACGATGGAAAATACGGCGATGAAACCGGCCTCAGCCGCCCCCTGCGCGGCCTCAGGACAGCCGCGTCAAACCGTTCGGAGCTATTATGCCAGCAAACCATAGCGCTGCCATTGCCCGCAGCAGCGAGTTTTCAAACTATTTGCGCCGCTTGCTCGCCGCCCGCCCTGAAGAAGGCGAAAGGCTGCAGACCGGACTGGACCGCCCCTTCTCCATAGACGAGATGCAGGCCTTCGCCGATTGGCCCGCGCTGGCCACCCAAGAGCTGCTGGCGCCAGCGCTCCGCCGCTTGCGCCAGGCGGTGATGGCCAGACTGATCTGCCGCGATCTGGAAGGCCTGGCGCCGCTGGACGAGGTGGTCTCCGTCATCAGCCAGTTCGCCGAATTCGCCGTCCGCCAGGCGCTGAGCAGCGCCGTCGCCTCGCTGGCGCATTACGGCCGCCCGATAGGCGAAGACAGCGGCGAGGAGCAGAAGCTGATCGTCATCGGCATGGGCAAGCTGGGCGGCGGCGAACTCAACGTCAGCTCCGACATCGACCTGATCTTCATCTACCCGGAAGGCGGCGAAACCGACGGCGCCGGCCAGGGCGGCAAAAGCATCAGCAATCACGAGTACTTCACCCAGGTCGGCAAGCGGCTGATCGCGCTGCTCAACGATCTCACCGCCGACGGCCAGGTATTCCGCGTCGACATGCGGCTGCGGCCCTATGGCGACTCCGGCCCGCTGGTGATGAGCTTCGCCGCGCTGGAAAACTACCTGCTGAGCCAGGGCCGCGAATGGGAACGCTACGCCTGGATCAAGGCCAAGGCGCTGACCGGCGATGCCGACGGCCTCGGCCAGCTGGTGCGCCCCTTCGTGTATCGCAAATATCTGGACTACAACGCCTACGGCGCGATGCGCGACCTGCACGCGCAGATCCGCCGCGAAGTCGCCCGCCGCGACATGGCGGACAATATCAAGCTCGGTCCCGGCGGCATCCGCGAAGCCGAATTCATCGCCCAGGTGTTCCAGCTGATCCGCGGCGGCCGGGACAAGACGCTGCAGCTGCGCGGCACGCGCGCCACCCTGACCCGGCTAGGCCAGATGCGCCTGCTGGAGCCGTTCGCGGCCGCGGAGCTGCAGGATGGCTATGCCTTCCTGCGCAAGCTGGAGCATCGCCTGCAGTATCTGGACGACCAGCAAACCCAGACCCTGCCCGCCGATGCGGAAAATCAGCGCAAGATCGCCGCCAGCATGGGCTTTGCCGACTGGGAAGCCTTCCTGCAGGCGCTGGCCGTCCACCGCGGCAAGGTCAGCCGCCATTTCGAGCAGGTGTTCATTCTCCCCACAGACGAACACGCCGAACACCCGCTGTCCGATATGTGGCAGGACATCGCCGACCAGCCGCCGGAGGCGCGCTTGGCCGAGCTGGGTTACGCCGACCCCGCCGGAACCTCGCGGCAACTGAAAGGCCTGGCCCAAAGCCAGCGCTACCTGCAGATGCCGCTGTCCAGCCGCAAAAAACTGGACGCGCTGATGCCGGCGCTGATCGAAGTCGCCTCGAAATTCCCTAATGCCGACGACACGCTGTCCCGCATCATCGGCCTGATGGAAGCCATCAGCCGCCGGGCGTCTTATCTCGCCCTCCTGACCGAGTATCCGCAAACGCTGCAACGGCTGGCCTCTTTGTATTCCGCCAGCGCCTGGGTCTCGGCCTATCTCAGCCGCCATCCCATTTTGCTGGACGAGCTCCTGGACGTGCGCGTGCTTTACGCCGCGCCGGAGTGGCCGCAATTGGCGGCGCAATTGGAAACGCAGATGCAGCAGGCCGCCGGCGACGTGGAGGCGCAGATGGACGCCCTGCGCCACTTCCAGCATGCGCAAAGCTTCCGGCTGGTGGCGCAAGACCTGGCCGGCATGTGGACGGTGGAAGCGCTATCCGACCAACTGTCGCTGCTGGCCGACCTGGTGCTGGAGAGCGCCGTCCGCCACGCCTGGCGGGATATCCCGTCCCGCCACACCGATACGCCGCGCTTCGCCGTGATCGGCTACGGCAAGCTGGGCGGCAAGGAACTGGGCTACGCTTCGGACCTCGACATCATCTTTCTGTATGACGATCCCCACCCGGACGCGCCGGATTTGTATTCGCGGCTGGCGCGCAAGCTGTCCACCTGGCTGACCAGCGCCACCGCCGCCGGCGTGCTGTACGACATCGATCTGCGGTTGCGTCCCAACGGCGCCAGCGGCCTGCTGGTGAGCTCGGTGTCCGCCTTCCGCCAATATCAGGAAAAGCAGGCCTGGGTCTGGGAGCATCAGGCGCTGACCCGCGCCCGCTTCGTGGCCGGCGACACAGCCATAGGCGAACAGTTCGAAACCGAACGCCACGCCATCCTCACCCTGGCGCGCGACGCCGCCAAGCTGCGCGATGAAGTGCAGGCCATGCGCCAAAGAATGCTGGAAACGCATCCGGCCCGCGACGAGGATGTGAAAAACGCCCGCGGCGGCATCATCGACATCGAATTCATCGTCCAATACCTGATCCTGGCGCATGCCGCTTCGTTGCCGTCCATGACCGGCAACACCGGCAACATCGCCCTGCTGGCGGTAGCGGCGGATGCCGGCCTGATAGACCGCCAGCTGGCCGAAGAGGCGCGCGCTTCGTATCGATTGTTCCGCAGGCTGCAACACGCTGCCCGACTGAACGACAAGCAATCGGTGGAGGTGGACCAGGCCTTGTCAGACGCCTACCGCTCCGGGCGGCTGCTATGGCAACAGGTTTTCGAGCAAGCGCTCGATTTTTCCTGACAACGGGTTCACAAGCGGCGCGACTGCGTTATACACTGGCCAGATACCGGGCTGCCGCCGGGACATATGGCGCGGCGGTCCGCAACAAGCACAACACAGGAGAGAACCAAGATGTCGATGGCTGATCGTGACGGATATATCTGGTATGACGGCAAACTGGTGGACTGGCGCGACGCCACCACCCACGTCCTGACCCACACCCTGCACTATGGCATGGGCGTGTTCGAAGGCGTGCGTGCCTACGAAACCGCCAAGGGTCCGGCCATTTTCCGCCTGCAGGACCACACCGAGCGCCTGTTCCGCTCCGCCAAGATCCTGGGCATGGCCCTGCCCTTCACGCCGGAACAGATCAACCAGGCCCACCTGGACGTGGTCAAGGCCAATGGTCTGAAGTCCTGCTACTTCCGCCCGATGGCCTTCTACGGCTCCGGCAAGCTGGGCGTGGCGCCGATGAAGAACGATGTGCAGGTAATCGTGGCCGCCTGGCCCTGGGGCGCCTATCTGGGCGAAGAAGGCCTGGAAAAAGGCATCCGCGTGAAGACCAGCTCTTTCACCCGCCATCACGTCAACATCACCATGTGCAAGGCCAAGGCCAACGGCAACTACATGAACTCCATCCTGGCCAATAACGAGGCCACGGCGGACGGCTATGACGAAGCCCTGCTCTTGGACGTGGACGGTTTCGTGGCCGAAGGTTCGGGCGAAAACATCTTCATCGTCCGCAAGGGCAAGCTATATACTCCGGACCTGACCAGCGCGTTGGAAGGCATCACCCGCGACACCGTGGTGCAGATCGCCCACGAAATGGGCCTGCAGCTGGTAGAAAAGCGCATCACCCGCGATGAAGTCTACAGCGCCGACGAAGCCTTCTTCACCGGCACCGCCGCCGAAGTGACGCCGATCCGCGAACTAGACCGCCGCCCGATCGGCAACGGTTCCCGCGGCGCCATCACCGCCGAAATCCAGAAGCGTTACTTCAGCATCGTCAAGGGTCAGGACGCAGAACACGAGCATTGGCTCACATATGTGAAATAAAACGGGTAATATCCGCCCTGCGCGCGCCAGCAGCGAACCGGCAACGGTCCTGCTGGCCTGCGCATTTCGGAGACCCCGCCGCCGCAACAAGGAATGACAATGGCCGAACTGAAAGAAAATACCGAACGCTATATCGAAGTCACCCAGCACGACCTGCCGCTGCACTGCCCGATGCCGGACATGAAGGCCTGGAACTCGCACCCGCGCGTCTATCTGCCGGTTCACAAGACCGGCGAAGCGCTCTGTCCTTACTGCGGCACCCAGTACAAGTTGATCGGCCCCGTCGGCCATCACCACTGAGTCCAGGCGGTTCCCGAGCAAGAGGGTGTGGCCGCGGCCACGCCTTTTTTGCTTGCGCCGCCAAATGCGAGCCGGTTTCCGCAGCCGGCTGTCATTTGGAAATGGAAGCATCCCCAATGAAGAAGAAAATCCTGGTCATCGGCCCCTCCTGGGTCGGCGACAGCGTGATGGCTCAACCGCTTTACCGCCGCCTGCACCAGCGCCATCCCGGCCTGGAGCTGCATGTATTCGCCCCCGCCTGGACCTTGCCCTTGCTGGCGCGCATGCCGGAAGTGGCCAAATCGCACCTCAACCCCTTCGGCCACGGCGCGCTGCGCCTGATGGAGCGCTGGAAAATCGCGCGCCTGCTGGCGAGGGAAAAGTTCGACCAAGTGATCGTGCTGCCCAATTCGCTGAAATCGGCGTTGATTCCGCTACTCGCCGGCATCCCGCTGCGCACCGGCTTTCTGGGCGAATCGCGCTACGGCTTGCTGAACGATGCCCGCGAGCTGGATGAACAAGCCTTGCCGATGATGGTGGAGCGCTTCTGCGCCTTGGGCGAGGACAAAAACTGCCCAGTCCTGCGCCCCATCCCCCACCCGCAGTTGCAGGCGGACGGCAGCGCCCTCCAGGCGCTGGCCGCCAAACTGGGCCTGGACCTGAGCCGCCCCGCCATCGCCTTCTGCCCCGGCGCGGAATACGGCCCGGCCAAGCGCTGGCCGGCGCGGCACTTCGCCGAGCTGGCGAAACGTTTTGACGAGGCCGGCTACAGCGTCTGGCTGTTTGGCTCGCCCAAAGACAAGGAAATCGGCGAGGACATCGCGCGCCTAGCCGAAGGCAAGACCCTCAACCTATGCGGCGCGACCGGCCTGGAAGAAGCCATCGACCTGATGGGCTGGGTGGACCTGGCCGTCTGCAACGACTCCGGGCTGATGCACGTCGCAGCGGCGCTGGACAAACCTATCGTGGCGCTGTACGGCTCTTCCAGCCCCGATTTCACGCCGCCGCTGTCGGATCGCGCCGCCATCGTATCGCTGAACCTGGACTGCAGCCCCTGCTTCGAACGGGTCTGTCCTTACGGCCACACCCACTGCCTGGAAAACCTGCAGCCCGAGATGGCCTGGCAGGCCGCCCGCCAGCTATTGGCTGCCAAACCCCACTCCGCCGCGGAGACCGAATGAACGCCTCGGAAGCCCCGCAACCGCCAGAAGAAAACAGCCGCCGCATGGCGCTGATCCGCGCCGCCGCCATCCTGTTTCGCGACCAGGGCTACGAACGCACCACGGTCCGCGACCTCGGCAGCGCCGTCGGCATGCAATCCGGCAGCCTGTTCTACCACTTCCGCACCAAGGAAGAGATTCTGGTCGCGGTGATGGCGCTGGGCATCGCCAGCACCACGGAACAACTGGCGGAGGCGCTCGCTCAAGCAAGCAGCCTTCAAGACAAACTGGCCGCGCTGTTCCGCGTCCACCTGAACTCCTTGCTTGGCGACAATCAAGCGGCATTGGAGGTGATGCTTTACGAATGGCGCAGCGTCTCGGAGGCCGCCAAGCCGGGCCTGGTGATATTGCGTGACCGTTATGAAGCCTTATGGCAACAGGTGCTGGATGAAGCCGCGGCCGCCGGCCTGGTCAAACAAGACACCCGGTTGCTGCGACGCACCTTGCTGGGCAGCCTGCACTGGACCGTGCAATGGTTCAAACGCGACGGCGGCCTGACGGTGGATGAACTGGCAAACAACATGCTGCGGCTGGTCCTGCTCGAAAGTACAGCAAACAGTTGAACCTTCGTCTGGAAAGTAGTCTAATATCAACGATATAGGACCAATGGGACCATAGCCATGGCAAACATCGCCAGTGTCGGCTATACAACGACGCAACCGCTCTATGCCGGGCAAAACACCCGGCAGGTGCAGTCGTCGCTGGACAACGCCCAGCCAGCGCCGCAGCAAGCCACCAGCCAACCGCAAACAGTCACTGCGGTACGGCAGAACCCCGACTCGGCTCGCGTCGAACAGCAGCTGCAGCAACAGCTGACTGCCAGCCAGACCGCGCAAACTCAACAGACAACGCAGACTCAACAGGCCACGGCGCAGACAGCGGCCGCGGCTCAAGCCAACCAGCAGGCCGCAGCCACGCCGACTGACACGCTAGCGACTGCGCCTCAGCCCGCCGTCGCAGCCGCGGCAGCGCCAGGCGTGAATGGCAACAACACTCAGCAGAGTGCAGCCGCCAATACCACGGCTCAAGCGGCTACGCCCCCGCAAGGCGGCCAAGCCGCCAACGGCCAATCCGCCAACACGGCTCAAAACGCTCAGCTAGCCACGCCTGCCGCCACTGCAACCCAGCAGGCCGCGCCGCAAACGCCCACTCCGGCGCAAACAGCCACGTCGCAAGCTACGCAGGCCACTCAGCCTGTCGAACAAGCGCAGCGCCGCGGCAACAGCGGCCAATTGGCTGTCGCGCAATACCAAGCCAACCAGTCGCTGCTGCAACCCAGCGTCTCCAGCACCACGCTTTCCGCCACCGCCTGATTCGGAAAAGCAGAACAAGCTCCCATCAAAGCGGCCATCCAGTGGATGGCCGTTATTGTTTGAGCCACGCCGCAGTTCCCCCGAACCAAAACCACTTCAATACACACACAGCCAAACCACGATTCAGATTCAGCGCCTTCGGCCTAAGCACTGCCTACGATTCGCAAATAACGGACTTCGCCGGTGTGGCTGCCCTCTCCTTCCTGGATTATTGTTATGTAACAGCCAAACTCCGCCCAAGATCCAGCTATGCATCAGGCCCATGATGGCCAAGCAGACACGTCGCCCTTAAGCCAAAAGCAACGAGAATCCATCTAGATTATGGGTTGAAAATGAACTCCATATCCATCATAACCTACAACATTCACAAAGGAATGTCGCCGATGAACCGCCATCTTCGGTTAAACGACATGGGCGAGGCGCTGGCGGAACTATCCCCCGACATGGTGTTTTTGCAAGAGGTGCAAGGCCGCAATCTTGAGCGAGCCCTGCGGCACCGCCACTGGCCCGCGCAAGCGCAGCATCGCGTCCTGGCCGACCGGCTGGCGCATCATGCGGTATATGGGCTGAACGCCAGCTATGATCATGGCCATCACGGCAATGCCTTGCTGACGCGCTTCAAGGTGAAGGAATGGTGCAACCGCAACATCTCGGTCAACCGCTTCGAAAGCCGCGGCGTGCTGCAATGCCAGCTGCAGCCGGATGGCTGGCAGCAACCGGTGGTGGCCCTGTGCGGCCATTTCAATCTGCTGGCTTTCGACCGGCGCAAGCAATATCGAGGTCTGGCGGACTATGTGCAGGCGGCGATTTCAGAACACGCGCCGCTGATTCTGGCCGGCGATTTCAACGACTGGCGCGGCGAGGCCAGCGCCCTGCTGGAAAGAGAGCTAGGCTTGCAAGAAGTGTTTCTGCAGCTGCATGGCAGCCACGCCGCCAGCTTTCCGGCGCGCCTGCCCATGTTGACGCTGGATCGCATCTATATTCGCGGCCTGAAGGTGGAAAAAGCGGAAATCTTGCGCGGGAAACCTTGGTCCATGCTGTCAGACCACCTTCCCTTGCGCGCCGAGCTCAGCCCCCTGTGACTTGGATGTTTCCGCCTCGCAACCCCTCCAAATAACAAAATAATATTAAAAAATATCGCCCGACTATATCACAAAGCACTTTTTGCAATATGGCGACAGTTTTATATAATTTTTCAAAAGGTGGTTGACGCTAAGCGAAAAAGCATGTTCAATCTCAATCAAATTTATCGCCGATTTGAACACAGCTTGCGGGCGTAAAACAGCTAAAGCGTGGGTAGACAGACCCAGCATCACCGAATCTGTCTACATGATCCAAGGGACCACCCGAAGATTTCCACAGCCAAAGCCCGCCGCAACAATCGGTGGGCTTTATGCTTTGGGAGTGTTTGGAATGATTCATCTGCAAAATATCCGCAAACGGTTTCGCCGCCCTGAAGGCGGCTGGTTCGACGCCGTGGCGGAAACCTCTTTGTCCATCCGCGAAGGCGAAGTCTTCGGACTGATCGGCTTTTCCGGCGCCGGCAAATCCACGTTGCTGCGCCTGATCAATCTGCTGGAGCGCCCGGACGCCGGCGCCGTCATCGTCGACGGCCAGGACCTGACCAGCCTGTCCGCCAAACAACTCCGCGCCGCCCGCCAAAACATCGGCATGGTGTTTCAGCAGTTCAATCTGCTGACCAACCGCACCGTGGCCGGCAATATCGCCTTCCCGCTGGAAATCGCCGGCTGGAGCCAAGCCGACATCGAAAAACGCGTGGCCGAGTGCCTGGCCGTGGTCGGCCTGGAAGACCGCGCCAACCACTACCCGGCCCAGCTGTCCGGCGGCCAGAAGCAGCGCGTCGGCATCGCCCGCGCCTTGGCGCCCCGCCCGCATGTGATTCTGGCCGACGAGCCGACTTCGGCGCTGGACCCGAAAACCACCCAGTCCATCCTGGATTGCCTGCAGGACATCAACGCGCGCTTCGGCGTCACCATCGTCATCGTCACCCACGAAATGCACGTGGTGCGCAGCATCTGCCATCGCGCCGCGGTGCTGGACCAAGGCCAAGTCGTGGAAGTGGTCGATGTGAACAACCGAGAAGTGGAAGCCGACTCCGATCTGGCCCGCTCGCTGCTGGAGGCCGCGTAAATGGATGCCGCAACCCTGAACGAAGCGCTGCAAAACCTGCAATCGATGGCGCCGGAAATCTGGCAGGCGATCAAGGAAACCGGCCTGATGCTGGGCCTGGGCCTCGCCGCCGCCATCCTGTTCGGCGGCCCGCTGGGCGTGATCCTGTATCTGTCGCAGCAAGGCCAGATGTTCGCCAACCGCGCCGTCAACGGCGTGCTCAGTTGGCTGGTAAACCTGGTGCGCTCCTTCCCCTTCATTATCCTGATGGTGTCGCTGGTGCCGCTGACCCGCGTGATCGTCGGCAGCACCATAGGCCCGGTGGCCGCGTCGGTGCCGCTGGCCTTCGCCGCCATTCCCTACTTTGCCAGACTGGTGGAGCAGACGCTGCGCGAAATCCCCCGCGGCGTGGTGGAAGCGGCCGAAGCGATGGGCGCGAGCCCGCTGCAGATCATCTTCAAGGTGTTGATCAATGAAGCGCGCTCCGGCCTGATTTCCAGCCTCACCATCCTGACCATCAGCTTCCTCAGCTACACCGCGGTGGCCGGCGTGGTGGGCGGCGGCGGCATCGGCGACCTGGCCATCCGCTACGGCTACTACCGCTTCCAGACCGACGTGATGGTGGCCATGGTGCTGCTGTTGGTGGTGCTGGTGCAAATCATCCAGCTGCTGGGCAACCGCCTGGCGGCCAAGCTCGACAAACGTTGATTTTCAAGACACGCAGAATTTAAAGGAGAGAAAAATGCGTAGATTCGTCATCAAGGCAGTTGCTGCATCCGTAGTGGGCCTGGCGTTGGCCGGCCATGTTCTGGCCGCCGACCCGGCCAAGAAGGAAATCGTCATCGGCACCACCGTCGGCGACTTCGGCGACATGGTCAAGCAATCGATCAAGCCGCAGCTGGAAAAGCAAGGCTACTCGGTCAAGCTGGTGGAGTTCACCGACTATGTGCGCCCCAACCTGGCGCTGCAAGAAGGCTCGCTGGACGTGAACGTGTTCCAGCACAAGCCCTACCTCGACAACTTCGCCAAAGAACACAAGCTGTCGCTGAAGGAAGCGTTCCAGGTGCCGACCGCTCCGCTGGGCATCTATCCGGGCAAGCTGAAGTCGCTGAAGGACGCCAAGCCGGGTGTGACCATCGCCGCGCCTAACGATCCGTCCAACTTCGCCCGCGCGCTGGTGATGCTGAGCGATCTGGGCTGGGTGAAGCTGAAGCCGGGCGTCAACCCGCTGACCGCTTCCGAGCGCGACATCGCCGACAACCTGAAGAAAGTGAAGATCGTGCCGCTGGAGGCTGCTCAGCTGCCGCGCTCCCGCAGCGATGTGGACTTCGCCGTGATCAACGGCAACTACGCCACCAGCTCCGGCATCAAGCTGACCGACGCTGTTTATCAGGAGAAGAGCTACGCCTACGTGAACTGGGGCGTGGTGCGCGCCGCCGATGCCGCCAAACCGTGGGCCAAGGATGTGATTGCCGCCTACAACTCGCCGGCGTTCAAGTCCTACACCAAACAAAAGTTCGCCGGCTACAAGCTGCCGCAGAACTGGAACTGAGTTTTTCTTGTAACACTCCTGGCTACAAGACTTGACGGAGGGCTGCGGCCCTCCTTTTTTTATTTCGGCGCCGACGGCTTTATAATCGCGCCATGTGCGTCAACTTCCACTCCCCCACGCCGCTGCAACTGGAGCGCCAATTCGGCCTGATCGCGCCCGAAGGCGATTGGCCAGAGCAATGCTGGCAGGACAAGCTCGCGCCCATCATCATCGACAACGGCGACGGCGACGGCGCCTTCGGCTTCCTGGCCAGCTACGGCTTCATTCCCGCCCGCCATCAGTCAAAAGACGCGCGGCTGACCACCATGAACGCCAGGGCCGAAACCGTAGGCCAATTGCGCAGCTATCGAGACGCCTGGCGCAACTGCCAGCTCTGCCTGGTGCCGATGCAGGGTTTCTACGAACCCTGCTATGAAAGCGGCCGGGCGGTGCGCACCCGCATAGGCATGCGGGACGACGCGCCTTTCGCCGTCGCCGGGCTATGGCGGCGCTGGCAAGAAGCGGATGGCTCGGCCAGTTACAGCTTTACCCAAATCACCATCAACGCCGACCATCACCCTTTGATGCAGCGCATGCACCGGCCCGGCGATGAAAAGCGCAGCCTCGTCATCATCCCGCGGGAACACTGGCATGATTGGCTGACCTGCCGCGATCCCGAACTGGCGCGCGCGATGCTGGCTGGCTTCCCCCATCAACTGATGAGCGCGCGCGCCGAGCCATTGGTCAATAATCGGTCCCCAAGCACAATCCGCGACTTATTCGATGACCATGAAACATGAAGCCCTTTACGCATCTTGATAAAACCATATTTTAAAGCGATTAGGTTTTTCTAATTTCGAATTTTAAATGCCATGGACATATGATTGAATGTAGGTATTAAATATTTCAAGCCCATATAGTCATGGACTACCTCTCTTTCACCCACGCCCTTGCTTTTGGCTCGCTGTTCTTGACCTCCTGGCTTTCAGCCCTTTCCATTCTGCCGCTGGGACTGAGTCCTAAACCAGACCATCCCCAATCGATTTTGGTGAAAGCAGCACAATCCCGATATTTTGGCTGGCTGCAGCTTGCGATCGCCGCCTCGATGGCGACCGCCCAACTAGGTTGGCTACAAGCTATAGCCGCAACCTTCGCCTTGCTGGTCGCCTTGCTGGGCACATTTGCCGGGAAACATTGCAATTGCCTGGGCCGCTTCACACCAGCCAGTCGGATCGCCGCTCATGCGCTCCGGGCATGGCTAGCCATCTGCGCTACGCTCATCCTCTATCTGAACTGGAAGGCAGAACCACAACTGCAGCCCACTTCAAGCTGGCCTGTCATGCTGTTCTTTTATCTTCTAGCCACAATAGCCGCCATCGCCTCCTTGGCCCCAGCGCAACAACAAACTCCAGAACCGGCGGCCTCAAATAGACCAACAGACTCGCTGAGCCCAGGCCTAGTACTTGGACGCTATCAAAACACTCATGTTCGCCTCGAAGAAGCTGCGATTCCGGACAAACCGCTTATGCTGGTCTTCTTGGCCAGTGATTGCCCCCATTGCAAACGCGCACTGGCATACATCGCCAAATTCATTCATGGGTTCGGTATCGATTTTCCTATTGTGCTAATCAGTAATGGGACAAAAGAAATGCCTGAATCTATAGCCAATGCATCCCTTCCCGGCATCTATTCTCTCGAAGACGAGAAGATGACGGTGTACCGACACTTAAAGGCTGCAGGCACCCCCTCTGCCATCTTGCTCCATGGCAGCACTCTCAACCTGCTATCCCCTGTCAGCCATGGCATTGGAAAAATCCGGATTCTTCTCAGCTTAGCCGCCAATCTACTAGATCCAGATGATTAAAGCCTTACTTGAACCCGAATATAGGGTAAGAGCTAACCCTCTATCTGAAATAGCTCAATCTAAACAAAGGAAAAATCATGCGTGAATTGCAAACTTCTGAAATAGCCTTGCTGGGTGGATCCGCTCGCGCAATCTGCACGTCTTTAAATGATGTCGGCATTGGACTAGGTGCGGCAGCAGCTGTCGCAGGTGGAGCCGCCGCCATTCCAACCCCCGCGACTCCTGCCCTTGCGGGGTTCGCGGCGCTGTCAGGCCTACTGGGCGCGGGTGCTGCTTATCTGGGCAACCATTGCGAATGAAGCAAATTGCGTAATCTATTGGTCGTATTGATCAGTGTGGTCGCCAGTTTTCTGCTATTAATCCTAGCAGCAGAGTGGGCAGGTCGAATCCAACAATGGACTCACACGCTGGATGAAACAATTCGCCATGCGCTGACGCCCCTGTTGCTAGCCATCGCAGGTGCACTTCTCGGCACATCCGGGTGCTTAGCATATAGAAAAGGGCGTAGGCCTCACAAATAAGACCAGGCCTGTCTTCTCAACGAGAAGGCAGGCATTTTCATATGGATAAACAGCATCGCATGCCATACGGGCCACAACTATCAAAAGGACCAGGTTCCTAGACGGCAGGGTCAATTACACTCAATTTCAAGCGCGGCGCAGTCCGCGCGCCGCGCACCCGCCAGGATCAACGCATCAGGAATTCCCCCCCCATCTCACTCCAAGGAGCAAGCATGGCCATCCTGACTGGCAGAAATCTGATCCAACCCCTTTTGCTTTGCATCGCCCTACTCGCTTCCGGCCACGCGCCGGCGGCCAATCTTACCGCCGCGGCGGCTACGCCCAGCCATCCCGCCAAGGTGCCTGGCGACTATGTCGTCACGCCATTCGGCTACTTCCACCCCAGCTGCGTGCAGGAAATTTCTGCTGGAGAAAAGTTATTGCCGCTAGGCAAAATCCAGGCCGCCAATGGCAGCGTCCGCGCCGGCGCCCGCTGCGCGCATGCTCGTTACAGCCTGAGCGGCCAGAAAATCGGGCCTCAGGATCGCCAAGCCGCCGGCAAGACCCCTTCAGCGTCCACGCAGGATGATGGCGTCAGCGGCTGGGTGGCGGACAGCGAGTTGATCACCAGTTCGGCCTATGGCGGCATCAACGCCAGCTGGATCGTACCCGCCGCGCCAAGCAGCAATGACGGCCAGGTGGTTTACTTCTTCCCCGGCCTGCAGGATCACAACAATGTGCAAAGCATCCTGCAGCCGGTGCTGGGCTGGAACGCCTTTGGCGACAGCGCCTGGACCATAGCCAGCTGGAACTGCTGCCAGGACGGCACCGTCAACCACAGCTCGCCGCAAACGGTGAACAGCGGCGACCAGATCGTCGGCACGGTGCAAAACAACTGCAAGGCTGGAACGAAAACCTGCGGCTCATGGAACATCAATACCCGCGACGCCACCCTGAACGTGGAGAGCCCGCTGAACCAGACCGGCAACTATGGCCAGACCTTCAACTGGGCTTTCGGCGGCGTGCTGGAAGTATATGGCGTGGCCAGTTGCCAGGACTATCCGGCCGACGGCGCGATGAGTTTCAACAATGTTCAGCTGTTTGACGTGAACAAGCGGCAGATCACGCAACCGTCTGGCTTAGGCTGGCAAGCCAACGTCCTGCAGCAAGTGGGCTGCAATGTGAATGCCACCGCCAACCCGACAGCGACTGCCATCAGTTACTGAGCGCCGAATGGCAAAGGCGGCCGAGGCCGCCTTTATTTATTCGACAAACGCACGCAGCAATAAGCCTCGGTTCGATATGGAAAGGCCAGTTCAGCGCGCCCTTGCAATGCGGGATGGCTGTCGATCAATGCCTGCAGTTGATCCAGAAAGCCTTGCTTGTCCGCATCCGGCAAGGCGGCGATGAAGCTGACCGAGCGAAAACGATCAATGATGACCTGCTGCGGCGCGCCGACATGGCTATGCGTCAATACCGCGAAGGCCAACGGCGAAAAACCGCAGTTTTCGCCAAAGGGCCGCCGCCACTCGCCGGAATGAAAGCGCGGCGTATCGCCCTCCAGCGGCGTCATCAATTCGCTGATCTTGCGCACCCAGTCATAAGACTCGTCGCGGACATTCCACACCAGGCCCAGGCGCCCGCCCGGCTTCAACACCCTATGAATTTCCGCCAGCGCCTTGTCGTTGGCAAACCAATGGAAAGCCTGCGCGCAGGCCACCACATCCACCGATTGATCCGGCAGCGGAATCGTCTCGGCGCTGCCGGCCAAAGCCTCCACCATGGGTAGGCGCTGCCGCAATTGCTCGCGCATATTCTCCACCGGCTCCACCGCCAGCACCGTCGCTCCGGCATCGACAAGCAGCCGGGTGAATTTGCCGGTGCCCGCGCCCAGATCCAGCGCGACGCGTCCTTCGGCCACGCCCAGCGTGTCGCTCAGCCAACCTCTCAAACCTTCCGGATACTCCGGCCGGCCGCGCGCATAGGCCTGCGCTTCCTTGCCAAAGCCCTGCTCCGCCTCATCTCGAATGGCAACCATTTTGCGCCCCCCCCATGACACGCCCACCAAATATGATAAATGAGTTTCAATTTTGGGGCATGCAAAAACGACAAAAGCGGCCGAAGGCCGCTTTCGCTCGCATGCATGTTAAAGAACAGCTCAGGCGCGCACGTCGAGGTTTTGACCCAGATGCGCCGGATTGGAAGCCTGGATTTGCGCTGAGGATTGATCCACGCCTTGCAACAGCGTGAGCGTGGATGCGGCATCCGCCTGCATCGCCTTTTTCAATACGGTCGCCTGCAGATTGGTACTGACGCCTTGCGCGCCGACTTGACTTACTGCGTCCATGCCCCCACCTCCTAGCTCATTCATGCGTTACTACTTGCAGTCTAACCGCCTCGCGGCCTGCTGTCACAGCAAAACTGCTAAAATACGCGCCACCCCCACCTTTTCGATGACAGGAAAACACACAATGAGCGCAACCCGTCACAACCCTCTGCTGATTCTTGGCTCCGGCCCCGCCGGCTACACCGCCGCCGTTTACGCCGCCCGCGCCAATCTGAAGCCGGTCCTGATCACCGGCATGGCCCAAGGCGGCCAGCTGATGACCACCACCGACGTGGACAACTGGCCGGCCGACGCCGCCGGCGTGATGGGTCCGGAACTGATGCAGCGCTTCCAGCAGCACGCCGAGCGCTTCGGCACTGAAATCCTGTTCGACCACATCCACACCACCCACCTGAACGAGAAGCCGATCCGCCTGGTCGGCGACGCCGGCGAGTACACCTGCGACGCGCTGATCATCGCCACCGGCGCCTCCGCGCAATACCTGGGCCTGCCGTCGGAAGAAGCCTTCTCCGGCAAGGGCGTGTCCGCCTGCGCCACCTGCGACGGCTTCTTCTATCGCAACCAGGATGTGGCGGTAGTCGGCGGCGGCAACACCGCCGTGGAAGAGGCGCTGTACCTGGCCAATATCGCCAAGCACGTCACCCTGATCCACCGCCGCGACACCTTCCGCGCCGAGAAAATCCTGGTCGACAAGCTGATGAGCCGCGTCGCAGAAGGCAAGATCAGCCTGAAGCTGAACGCCACGCTGGACGAAGTGCTGGGCGACAACACCGGCGTGACCGGCGTGCGCGTCAAGCTGAACGCCGGCGGCAGCGAAGAGCTGGCGCTGACCGGCGTGTTCATCGCCATCGGCCACAAGCCCAATACCGACATCTTCAAGGGCCAGCTGGAAATGGACAGCACCGGTTACCTGATCACCAAGAGCGGCCGCGAAGGCAATGCCACCGCCACCAGCATTGAGGGCGTATTCGCCGCCGGCGACGTGCAAGACCACATCTACCGCCAGGCCGTCACCAGCGCCGCCTCCGGCTGCCAGGCAGCCCTGGACGCCGAGCGCTACCTCGACAGCCTGAAGTAAGCCCGGAACCGGCATCATGAAGACCTTCAAGGATTCTTTGAAGGGACTTCGCCAGACGCTGCGGCAGCCCGCCCCTGAAAAGGCGGCGCCGCCGCAGCCCGCTGCGCCCGAGGAACTCGACTTCCGCCAGCTGTTTCGCGACGTCAAGCCGCTGAGAACCGACAGCCGCCACCATCACGAGCTCCCCAAGCCCAAGCCGCGTCCGCGCAAACCCAGCCAGGGTCCGGCGCTGCGCGCCTCTGTTCAGCAAGAAATCCTGCAGCATGCGATAGGCTGGTTCGAACCGCCCGAGCTGCCGCACCAGTTCGCGCGCGCCGGCATGCCGCACGCCACGCTGAAACGGCTGCGCCAGGGCAATTGGCCGGTATGCGCCAAGCTGGACCTGCACGGCTATGACCGCCACCAGGCGCAGGACGCGCTATCGCTGTTCATCCATCGCGCCCGGCAACGCGGCCAATGCGTCAAGGTGATCCATGGCAAAGGATTCGGCTCGCCTCAAGGCGAACCGGTCTTGAAAAAGCTGGTGCGCAGCTGGCTGCAACACCACCCCGACGTGCTGGCCTTCTGCGAAGCCGAACCCGGCGTCGACGGCGGCTCGCTGCTGGTGCTGCTGCGTCGTCCGCCGGCGGAATTTCAAGACCAAGGATAACGTGACAACCATAGGGCGAATCCGCTAAGCTCAAAACAAGGCGGACCCCTGCACCCCCTGCACCTATTGAGGAGCAATGCATGACAGGCACACCCTGCCCCGACTTCACCCTGCCCGGCACCGCCGGCGCCGATTTCACGCTTGCCGCCAGCCGCAAACCGCTGGTGATCTACTTCTATCCCAAGGACAACACGCCCGGCTGCACCAATGAGAGCATGGCTTTCCGCGATCTGCACGCGGAGTTCGCCGCCCTGGGCGCCGAGATCGTCGGCATCTCCCGCGACAGCCTGAAATCCCACCACAACTTCAAGGCCAAACTGGAGTTGCCGTTCGAGCTGCTGTCCGACGGCGAGGAAACCGCCTGCAATCTGTTTGGCGTCATCAAGATGAAAAACATGTACGGCAAACAGGTGCGCGGCATAGAGCGCAGCACTTTCGTCATCGACAAACAAGGCAATGTGGCGCGCGAATGGCGCGGCGTCAAAGTGCCCGGTCACGCGGAGGAGGTTCTGGCGTACGTCAAAACGCTGTAAAGGGCTGTACCTGCCCGGCCGACCGGCCGGGCCACAACATGAACAAGGGGACCACATCATGGCCGGCCGCAAAAAGACCACCGCGTGCAAGCTGTTCGTTCTGGATACCAATGTACTGTTGCACGACCCCACCTGTCTGTACCGCTTTGAAGAACACGATGTGTTCATCCCCATCATCACGCTGGAAGAATTGGACACCCACAAGAAGGGCATGTCCGAAGTCGCCCGCAACGCCCGCCAAGCCAGCCGCTTCCTCGATGAAATCATCAGCGGCAACGAACTCAACATCGCCGAAGGCATCCCCCTCAAACGCGCCAGCCGCGACGCCGCCAGCGGCAAGCTGATCCTGCAGACCCAGGCCATCAACGGCACGCTGCCCTCCTCGCTGCCGGTAGGCAAGGCCGACAACCAGATTCTCGGCATCGTGATGGCGCTCAAGGGCTATCACGAAGGCCGCTCGGTCATCCTGGTGTCCAAAGACATCAATATGCGCATCAAGGCCCGCGCGCTGGGCCTGGAGGCCGAAGACTACTTCAACGACAAGGTGCTGGAAGACACCGACGTGCTGTATACCGGCACCCGCGAAATCGACCAGAACTTCTGGGAGCGCAACAGCAAGGACATCAAGTCCTGGCAAGACCACGGCCGCAGCTACTATCAGCTCACCGGTCCGGACATGACCGCCCTCTACGTCAACCAACTGCTATGGCAGGAAGGCGACAAACCCTTCCAGGCCCGCGTCATCCAGCAAGAAGGCAAGAGCGCGGTGCTGGAAACGCTGAAAGACTACAGCCACAACAAGAACAACGTCTGGGGCATCACCGCGCGCAACCGCGAACAGAACTTCGCGTTGAACATGCTGATGAACCCGGACATCGACTTCGTCACCCTGCTGGGCCAGGCCGGCACCGGCAAAACGCTGCTGACGCTGGCGGCGGGCCTGGCGATGACGCTGGAGCAGAAGCTGTACTCCGAAATCATCATGACCCGCGTCACCGTGCCGGTGGGCGAGGACATCGGCTTTCTGCCCGGCACCGAAGAGGAAAAGATGGCGCCGTGGATGGGCGCGCTGGAAGACAACCTCGATGTGCTGAACAAGAGCGACGACGACGGCGGCGACTGGGGCCGCGCGGCGACGCGCGACCTGATCCGCAGCCGCATCAAGGTGAAAAGCCTCAACTTCATGCGCGGCCGCACCTTCCTCAACAAGTATCTGATCATAGACGAGGCGCAAAACCTGACGCCCAAGCAGATGAAAACCCTAGTCACCCGCGCCGGCCCCGGCACCAAGGTGGTATGCCTGGGCAACGTCAGCCAGATCGACACCCCCTATCTGACGGAAGGCAGCTCCGGCCTGACCTATGTGGTGGACCGCTTCAAGGGCTGGGGCCACTCGGCCCACATCACGCTGCAGCGCGGCGAACGCTCGCGGCTGGCCGATTACGCCGGCGAAGTGCTGTAACGTCTGCCCGCTCCGCAACGGCGCCCATCGCGGCGCCGTTTTTCTTGACCGCGCCGCGCCATCGCCGGCATTTGCCTTTCTCGCCGCGATAGCGTATCTTGAATTAGTACAATTTCAAAAATCCTATCATGCTCCACCCCGCCCGCCTCCTTCCGCCACATCAAAGCCAGACCTTGCCGCTGGTCGATGCCAGCGTTCGCGCCGGCTTCCCTTCTCCGGCGGAAGGCTATGCCCATGAACCCATAGACTTGTACGCCCATCTGGTGCAAGACCCGCAAGCCACCTTCATGGTCCGGGTGGCGGGCGATTCCATGTCTGGCGCAGGCATAGACGAAGGCGACCTGCTGATCGTGGACAAGGGGCTGACGCCGCTCCACGGCGACATCGTGGTGGCCGCGGTGGACGGCGAGTTCACCGTCAAACGCTTGCGCATGGAACGAGGCTGGCACGCCTTGCAAGCGGAAAACCCCGCCTACCCCACGCTTTACCCCGCAGAGGGCCAGGAATGGCTGATCTGGGGCGTCGTCACCGCCTGCGTGAAGAAATTCCGATGAGCGCCTTCGCCCTGGTCGACGGGAATTCTTTTTACGCCAGCTGCGAGCGGGTGTTCCGGCCCGACCTGATAGGCAAACCCATCGTCGTGCTCAGCAACAACGACGGCTGCGTGGTGGCGGCCAGCGCCGAGGCCAAGGCGCTGGGTCTGAAAATGTTCGGTCCTTATTTCGAAATCGCCGACCAATGCCGCGAATACGGCGTAACCGTCTTTTCCAGCAATTACGCGCTATACGGCGACATGAGCCGGCGCATGATGGCCATCCTGGCCGACTTCGCGCCGCGGCAGGAAATCTATTCGATTGACGAATGTTTCTTGCAACTGGACGGACTGGAAGACAAGCAAGAACGCGCCAGAGCGATGCGCGAAAACATCTGGCGGCGGATAGGCATCCCCGCCTGCGTCGGCATCGGCCCCAGCAAAACGCTGGCCAAGCTGGCCAACCACCTTGCCAAAAAACATGCCGAGCACGGCGGCGTTTTCAGCTGGGAAGGCCGGCCGGAACCCGAAATCGACGCGCTGCTGGCCGCCATCCCCGTCGGCAAAGTCTGGGGCGTGGGCCCGCGCCTGGCTCCCAGGCTGGCGGAAGAGCTGGAAATCACCAGCGCGCTGGAACTGAAGCGGGCCGACCCCAGACTGATACAGCGCAGTTTCGGCGTCACGCTGGAGCGCACCGCGCGCGAGCTGGCCGGCGTCAGCTGCCTCGCCTTGGCGGACATCGCGCCGCCGCGGCAGCAGATCATCTCCAGCCGCTCTTTCGGCGAAAAAGCCGCCCGGCTGGAAACGCTGGCCTCGGCCGTCAGCTTCCATGTCGCCCACGCGGCGGAGAAACTGCGCGCCCAGCAAAGCGTAGCCAGTCTGATCGCAATCAGCATCCGCACCAGCCCGCACCAGGAAGATCCTTATCGGGGCTACACCGTCATCCCGTTGAGCCCCGCCACCGATGACACCTTGGCGCTGACCCGCGCCGCGCTCAACGGCCTGCGCCAGATTTTCCGCCCCGGCCGCCGCTACCTGAAAGCCGGCATTGTTTTGCTCGAGCTAGCCCCGCGCGCGCTGCGCCAGACCGACCTTTTCTCCGAGCCCGTCGATCCGCGCCGGGCGCAATTGATGAAAACGCTGGACGCCATCAACCAAGCGCATGGCCGCGGCAAGATCAAGCTGGCCAGCGAGGCGCTGACCGCGGACTGGGAAATGCGCAAGGACCAGCGCTCGCCCTGCTACACCACAGACATCCGACAGTTGCTTGAAGTCAGGTAAGCGCGACGAACATCCGCCAGCCCGCAGCGCCACGCTCCGGCTGAGACTCACCAGTTCGTCGCGCAAGCGGCATCACATATCCGCCATCGGGCGAGAAATTCGAAATCGCCATCGCAATCTGCAAACGTCTCTCTCGGGCCGGAACGCGAAACTTGCCTAAACCCAGGCGCGGATTCCAGCGCCTTTCGCCTCTGCCGCCTCTTAACCGTCCGGCTGACAAAACCCACCGGAAGACCAGAGCCGAGGCCCGCCGGCGCAAACAGCACATGGTTTACGGAAGAGGAAGACGCCTGATTAGCGGCCCAAGGCTCCGCCGCGCCGCAAAAAACAAAGCCAGCCAAACGGCTGGCCCGATATAAGGGAATCTCCAGCCTAATGCAAGGGCAAGGGCAAATGCCCAGCCAAGGCATTCAGCTGACGCAACGCGCGACGGAAGCGAGCATGCGCCCGCGACACGGTGGACTCGCTCAAATCCATCTGCTTCGCGGCAAAGTAGCCCGTCATCCCTTCGACCTCCATCAACCACACTGCCTCGCGCGACCGTTTTTTCATGCCGATAAGGTCGGCCACCACATTGAAATCGTCTATCTTCATCGCACCCCTCCCCCATGCCGCCGCCCCAATCGCCCAGCCATTCGCCCGACAAAATACGCGACAGCCTTTACAGCATAGATGAGGTTTCCCGCGCTTTCCGGCCAAGCTTGCCGCCCGGCCCCGCTTTCGGTGCGCGAGGCCGTCTTGCGCGCTTGCACCCCTAATGAAATCAGTACGCCACATGATCTTGCTCGCGCCGGCTTGATTCATACCATCCGCCCAGACCCCGGCGGACAGCCGTGCCGCCGTCTGCGAACATTCGTTCGCGGTTAGCTGACGATGCATAGCGCCCCAAGAATGGAGATGAACCGTCATCCAAACGCTGAACATGCATCCTTCAGGCTTTTACAGCGGCCATGGCTGCGGACTTTCCAGGCCAGCGGCCTGCCCTCTGACAAGCGCTCCACACATCTCAATGGCTGGTTCGCGCTTGCGTTCGCGCCTCCCGCGCGATGCTCCAGTCGCGCAAAAACCAAGGCAGCATCGCCGCCAAGGCCAACGCCAGGAAGCTATCCCAGCGCCAGCACGCCAAGTAAGCGCCACCGCTCAAAACACCGATCGCGCTTCGCCATCTGGCAGGCAGAAACAGCTGTCCCGGCTCGACGACTTGCAAGTCATACAAGGCGAACAACCAGGAACCCGCCAACATGAGATGCCAAGCCGGCAAATATCCCGCCCAAGCCAAAATCGACATCAGGAACGGCAGGGCCAGATTGAATTCTCTCAGTGTTTTTCGCGACAGCAAGGCTGTCATGATAGTTTTCATAAGCGCCCAATATCGATGACAATTTCATAATAATTATACCCAGAAGCCGGAACAAGTCCGCCGCCCTTCCCATTCCCGCCATTTCCCAGTAACATCGCGCCTCTTTTAATTTCAAGGAGATGCCAAGTGAATGACCAAAATGCCGCCCGCGCCTGCGGAATCGACTTTGGCACCTCCAACTCCACCGTGGGCTGGCTGCGCCCGGGCCAGGACAGCATGCTGGCGCTGGAAGACGGCAAGATCACGCTGCCCTCGGTGGTATTCTTCAACTATGAGGAAGACTACGCCCGCTTCGGCCGCGCCGCGCTGGCGGAGTATATGGAAGGCTATGAAGGCCGCTTGATGCGCTCGCTGAAAAGCCTGCTCGGCTCCAGCCTGATAGACAGCCAGACCGAGGTGCAAGGCAAGGCGCTGTCTTTCCGCTACCTGCTCAAACTGTTCATTCAGGAGTTGAAGCTGCGCGCCGAGGCCGGCGCCGGCCGCGATTTCGAGCAAGTGGTGCTGGGCCGCCCGGTGTATTTTGTCGACGACAATCCGCAAGCCGACAAGCTGGCCGAGGACACGCTGGCCGATATCGCCCGCCAGGTCGGCTTCAAGGAAATTTCCTTCCAGTTGGAACCCATCGCGGCGGCTTTCGACTACGAGTCCAACATCCAGAAGGAAGAGCTGGTGCTGATCGTCGACATCGGCGGCGGCACTTCGGACTTCACCTTGATCCGCTTGTCGCCGGAGCGGCGCGGCCATGACGAACGCCGCGGCGACATCCTGGCCACCGGCGGCGTGCACGTCGGCGGCACCGACTTCGACCGCCAGCTCAGCCTGCATGGCGTGATGCCGCAGTTCGGCTTCAAAACCCGGCTGCGCAACAACGCGGAAATGCCGTCCAGCCAGTATTTCAATCTGGCCACCTGGCACACCATCAACTTTGCTTACACCCGCAAGGCCTGGATGGATCTGCAAGACGTGCATCGCGACGCCGCCGAGCCGCAGAAACTGGACCGTTTGTTCAAGCTGATCCAAGAGCGGGCTGGCCACTGGCTGGCCATGGAGGTGGAGGCGGCCAAGATCGCGCTGTCCGATCAGGACAGCCACCGCATCTTGCTGGATCCCATCGAAAAGGGCTTGAGCTGCGAGCTGGGCCGACTGGACTTCGAGGACAGCATCGCGGGCTTGCTGGACCGGGTGCGCGCCACCGTCGGCAAATTGCTGGCGGACGCCGGCCTGAAAGCCGACGCCGTGGACACCGTCTTCTTCACCGGCGGCTCCAGCGGCGTGCCGGCGCTGCGCGCGGGCGTGCGCGCCTTGCTGCCCAACGCGCATCACGTGGAAGGCAATCTGTTCGGCAGCATCGGCAGCGGCCTGGCCATCGAAGCGAAAAAACGCTACGGCTGACCCGGCGCCGGCCGGGAGATCAAGACTGATCCTGCCCGGTCGGCTCCTCGCCCCCCAGCTTGGCGTACAGCGCGCTCATGTGCTCATCCAGGGCCAAGCCGCTGCTGTAGAGCTGGTCCACCTCCAGGTTGGTCTTGCTGATGATTTCGATCAGCGCCCCTTCCTGCGCCTCGCTCAGGCCAAGATACATCAGCGCGTCCTCGAACTCCTCGCGCATCTTGTCGAACAGTGCCCGGGTGGCGCCCTGTTGCCGCTGATAGCTATGGCTGATCGTATTGATCGTGCCGCGGGCGAAGGCGAGCATATCGGCCAAGCCTTCCTTTTCCAGCGCGTTCATTCTTTCCGCCGCGCCCTCGGCGACCAGGGCCAGATAATCCTTGAGCTTGCCGTAACGTTCGATATCGTCCACCGGCATGTTTTTGATCAGCACGGAGACCTGGCCGTAATTGAAGGCGGTGCGGGTGCCATAGGACACGATATGCTGCCGGTCGGCGGATAGATCCTGCAGCAGCAGCATCTCCATCGGGTTGATTTTCTTCTCTGAGTTCAGCGTCTTGGTTTCGCCGTTCCGCATGCGCAATTGCACCGCACCGTTGAGGCCGAACTCGTCCATGGTCCGCAACGTCACCTCCATCAGTTGCGCCTCGTTAGGCACGCTGAACAGCTGGCGGAAATATTGCAGACACACGCCCAGCGCGCTGCTGTCGGTCATCGCCGACATCGCCACCGACATCGCGCCCTGCGCCTGGCTGCGCAAATCATTGATCTCCCGGCGCAGGCGCAGGGCCTGGTCCACCTTGCGCACCAGTTCTTCCGGCTGCAGCGGCTTGCTCACGAAATCCTCGCCGCCGACGCTATAGGCCGCCAGCCGCTGCACCGGATCGCAGTGGGCGGAAACAAAGATCACATAGGGCTGGCTATCCAGATCCAGCAGACGGATCCGCCGGCAAGCTTCATAGCCGTCCATGCCGTCCATCTGGATGTCCAGCAGCACAATGTCCGGCCCATGCCCGGCTACAGCATGCAAGCCCTCGTCGCCATTGCTGGCGCAGATCACCTCCAGCGTCTCGTCGAACAGCATTTGCATGATCTGGATCACAATAGGATCGTCATCCACCACCAGAATCTTGTGTTTCCCCATTTATTCCGCCCTTCCGCTTGTCTAATCTTTCAGCATCAGCGGCTTGCGAACCGCCCGCGCGCGCCTGTCGGTATTAATGCTATAGCTCGTCGCGCTCTGGGCGGCATGGCAAAAACGCCCCGCCGCTCACCTAATGGAGACGATATGGCAAACCCTCGATCCGATGGCAAGCGCCTGAGCGTGCTGCTGGTTGACGACAGCGACATCAATCATATGGTGGTGGCCAGCCTGGTAGAGGGCCAGGACATCGAACTTGATTTCGCCATCCATGGCGCGGAAGCTTTGCAAAAACTGCGCGACGCCAGCCAGCCTTACCATTTGATCCTGATGGACCTGCAAATGCCGGTGATGGACGGCTATGCCGCCACGCACGCCATCCGGCATGCCTTGAAGCTGGCGACGCCCGTCATCGCGCTGAGCGCGTCGCATCAGGCCAGCGAGGTGCAGCACTGCATCCAGGTCGGCATGAATGGCTTCCTCAGCAAGCCTATCGATGGCGAGAAGCTCCTGGCCGTGTTCGATAGCATACGGGGCAGGGCCGCAGCCCCCGCGCCGGCGGCGACAGCCGCGCCCCTCTCCGCCAGCCTGCTCCGTCTAGACAACTTGAATGCCTTGCACGATATCGCCCCGACCAAACTGACGAACGCCTTGCGCGATGCGATGGCCAATAGCCGCGTGGACTTCGAACAGGCCCACCGGCTGTGGCAAAACGGGGAGCTGGAGGCCGCCGCCCGCCTGGTGCACAAATACCGCGGCTCGCTCGGCACCTTTGTCCACGCCGCCTTCGTCGAGCGCACCCTGGCGCTGGAAAACGCCATTCTGGGAGCCGAACCCGATCTGGAGGAACGGTTCGCCGAGTTCCGCGCCAGCCTGGCCGAGTTGTTCAATCAATTGCAACAATGGCTGGACAAGCATTCCGGCTAGGCTGGGCAGGCTGACCTTCCTCCTTTGTTTTGATAGAATTACGTCTCATTAGCCGCCAGAAAACGCAAGCCATCCCATGAGCATTCATATCAAAGACGCCAACGACATCGAAAAAATGCGCGTCGCGGGCCGCCTCGCCTCGGAAGTCCTGGACTTCATCACCCCGCACATCAAGCCCGGCATCACCACCGAGGCCATCGACAAGCTGTGCCACGACTACATGGTCAAGGAACAAGGCACCATCCCGGCTCCGCTTAACTACGCGCCCGGCGGCCATGCCCCCTACCCCAAGTCCATCTGCACCTCGGTCAACCACGTCATCTGCCACGGCATTCCCAACGACAAGCCGCTGAAAAACGGCGACATCGTCAACCTGGACATCACCGTGATCAAGGATGGCTATCACGGCGACACCAGCCGCATGTTCTTCGTCGGCGAGGTCAGCCCGCACGCCAAGCGCCTGTGCAAGATCACCTACGAAGCCATGTGGAAAGGCATAGAAAAAGTGAAGCCGGGCGCGACGCTGGGCGATATCGGCTACGCGGTGCAAAGCCATGCCGAGTCGGCGGGCTATAGCGTGGTGCAAGAGTTTTGCGGCCACGGCATCGGCAAGCAGTTCCATGAAGAACCGCAAATCCTGCACTACGGCCGCCCCGGCACCGGACTGGAAATCCAGGCCGGCATGATCTTCACCATCGAGCCGATGATCAACCAGGGCAAGCGCCATCTGCGCGTGCTGGCGGATGGCTGGACCGTGGTGACCAAGGACCGCAGCCTGTCGGCGCAGTGGGAGCACACCATACTGGTCACCGAAACCGGTTATGAAATCCTGACCCAGTCCGCCGGCACCCCGGAGAAGCCCAGCTTCAAGTAATCCTCCGCGCGGGCCTGCCGATTTGCCTGGCGGGCCTGGCGCGTTTTGCAAAGAATTGTTGCGATCTTTAAATCCCCATTGCGCCTGCAACGCGTTGTTTCTAAACTGAAACGGAAATATTGCCTTCCGGCGGTACGTTTGCAGGAGAAACATCATGGCGCTGTCCGTCAACACCAACCTTTCCGCCTTGTCCGGCCAATATCAGCTCGATAAGACCCAGCAGGCCAAGAAACAGATCCTGGCGCAGCTGGCCTCCGGCTCCCAACTCAACAGCGCCGCGGACAACGCCGCCAATCTGGCCATTTCCCAACAGCTGCAAGCGCAGATCAATGGCAACAATCAGGCCTTGAACAACACCAGCGACGGCATTTCCATGGTGCAAACCGCCGATTCCGCGCTCAGCCAACTGCAAGACAACACCCAGCAAATCCAGACGCTGGCGATCCAGGCCGGCGATGGCGCGCTGAACAGCAGCAACCGCCAGGCGCTGCAGCAGCAAGTGGACCAGCTCACGCAATCCAACTCCCAGATCGTTCAAAGCGCGCAATTCAACGGCACCCCGCTGCTCAGCGGCGGCAACGCCACCACCTTCCAGGTCGGCGCCAACGGCACCGCGTCCGACCAGCTGACCGTGCCCGGCATCAATCTCTCCTCCGCCCCCGCCGCCGGCGGCTTGAATGGCTACAACGCCAACCTTGGCGCCACCAACACCATAGACGTCACCACACAGGCCAACGCGCTGGCGGCGCAACAGAATACCCAGGCGGATCTGGGCACCATAGGCTCTCAACGCAGCACGCTGGGCGCCATCAGCAATAGCTTCAATTCCGTCATCAACAACCTGCAGACTTCCAACATCAGCAATCAGGCTGCCAATAGCCGGATCAGCGATACCGACTTCGCGGCAGCCACCGCGCAACTGGCCTCGCAGCAAATCTTGGGACAGGCGGGCACGCTGACGCAGGCGCAGGCCAATATCGCCCCGCAAGCCGCGCTATCCCTGCTCGGATAAAACCACACAGGACAATTTGTTTACAAAATAAGACTTATTTAAGCAATTTAAATCCAATAGACTATTGTCCCCGGCAACGCATATCCATTAAGATCAAGCCACGCCTCATGCGGAGGCGTCGAGTATTGGGCACCCCTCGCGGTGCCCTTTGTCTATCTGAAGGAGCATGCGATGACGACACGGCCGGCAATAACAGTTTCCACGCTGGATTACGAGCGCTTGGCCACGCTGTTGGAAACCTGCGATGGCGCCCACGCGGTCGCCGCGCAACTGGAGGCCGAGCTGGAGCGCGCCGAAGTGCTGGAGCCGGACGCCATGCCCGCCAATGTGGTTACCATGAACAGCACCGCCCGCATCCGCCTGGGCGAAGACCAGGAAAAACAGCTCACCCTGGTCTACCCGCGCGACGCGGACAGCGAACAAAACCGCATCTCGGTGCTGGCGCCGATAGGCGCCGCCCTGCTCGGGCTGTCGGTCGGGCAATCCATAGATTGGCCCACGCCTTCCGGCCTCACCCACCTGACTATTCTGGAACTGGTCTACCAGCCGGAAGCCTCCGGCGACCTGCACCGCTAAGCCCGGTCTCAAGCCTCGCCATCGTCGGCGTAACGCTCGGCGATGGCGTGGAACTGATCGGCGATCTGCAAAAAAGCCGCTACGATGTCCGGATCGAAATGCCTGCCGCTGCCTTCGCGTATCAAGTCCACAGCCAGGGCATGCGCCATCGGGTCCTTGTACACCCGGCGCGAAATCAGCGCGTCATAGACATCGGCCACCGCCATCAAGCGCGCCGACAAAGGAATCGCTTCGCCGGCCAAACCCTGAGGGTAGCCGCTGCCATCCCATTTTTCCTGATGGCCATAGGCGATCTCGCGGGCGAAACGAAGGAAGCTGCTCGGCGCGTCCAATATCTTTTCCGCCGTGGCGATGGCGTCCCGCCCCAAGGTGGTATGGGTTTTCATGATTTCAAACTCTTCCGGCGTCAGCTTGCCCGGCTTCAGCAAGATATGGTCCGGAATGCCGACCTTGCCGATATCGTGCAGCGGCGCCGACTTGTACAGCATGTCGATGGTGGCCTCGTCCAGCTGCTCGCGAAAGCGCGGATGATGCCGCAGCTGTATCGCCAGCTGACGAACATAATTCTGAGTGCGGCGGATATGGTTGCCCGTTTCCTGATCCCGCGTTTCCGCCAGGGACGCCAGCGCCACGATGGCGGCATCCTGCGACAGCTGCAGCTCGCGGCTGCGCCTCTCCACCTCGCTTTGCAGAAACGCGGCCTTGTCCTCCAGGAAGTCTGAGGCGGCCTTGGCCCTCAGGTGCGTGCGCACCCGGGCCAGCACGATAGGCGGAGAGACCGGCTTGACGATGTAGTCGGCGGCGCCGACATCGAAGCCTTGCTGCTCATCCTCGTTTTCGCCCATCGCCGTCAGAAAGATGACGGGAATATCCGCGGTGCGAGGATAGGCCTTCAAGCGCCGGCACACTTCGAAACCGCCCATGCCCGGCATCATCACATCCAGCAGCACCAGGTCCGGCAAGGGATCGCCCGCCGCGATCTGCATCGCCCGCTCGCCGCCATTGGCCACCAGCACCCGATACTGATCCTTAAGCAAACCATATAGCTGCGTCAGGCTTTCAGGCGCGTCGTCGACGATCAGCACCACCTGCCGCCCGGATGGGTCGTAAGCTGCTTTCATCGCCCCCTCCTTTCATGCTCTTCCCCCGAAGAGACCGCCCGATTCAGCACAGCCAGCGCCTCGACGAAGTCAAAACTGTTCAACGCCCGCTCGAACGACTGGCAGGCCTCGCGTCCCAGCGCGGCGCGAATCGCCGGCGCATGATCCAGGAAAAAACCCAACGCTTCGCCGTCGTTGGCCTGCAGCAAACTCTCCAAGCGGCTGACCTGGGCAGGATCGCCGCCATCCTCTGCGGCATCCGGCTCGAAACCGGCCAGCGCCGCGCCCAGATCGGCCATCAAGTCGGCATGGCCGCGCTCGAAATCCGGCAGCAGCGCCAGATACCCGCCGCGCGCGCGTATGGCTTTCTCCAAAACGATGGACCTTTCGTGCTGCTGCATCAACCCTATGCTGCCCACCACGCCCTTGTAGCCATGGATGATTCTTTCCGCCTCTCTCAGATCGTCGCCGGACAAGGCCGCCGACAGATTCATCGGGGCGTCCTTCTCCTCCTCCGCGAACTGCCGCAACAAGTGCAGATACAGCTTGCGGTTTCCCGCCACGCGCCGCAAACCCGACTCCACATCCAGGCCGGCCACTCTAGGCAAGGGGAACGGCTCAGCCTCGGGCGCTTCAACCGGCTTGACCTCATCGCCCCGAGTCCAGTGCGCCAAAGTGGCCAGCAATAGCCGCGGATCCACCGGCTTGGAGATATGCGCGTTCATGCCGGACCGCAGGCATTTCTCCTTTTCCTCCGGCATGGCGTCCGCCGTCATGGCGATGACCGGCAATGCGGAAAAGCGCTCATCCAGCCGCAGCAGCCGCGTCGCCTCCACGCCGTCCAGCACCGGCATCTGCACATCCATCAATACCGCATGGAATGCGCCTGGCCCGCGCTCCGCCAGCGCGTCCAGCGCCTGCTGGCCGTTGTCCGCCACCGTTACTTGCGCGCCCGCGCCCTGCAACAGCTCGATGGCTATCTGCTGATTGATCTTGTTGTCTTCCGCCAGCAGGAGCCGCAAGCCGTGCAATTGCGGCAGGGCCTCCTGCTTCTCCACCGCCACCAGACGGCGGCTGGCTGCCGTCTGCAAAGCATGGATCACCACATCGAACAAGGATGAGCGGCTGACCGGCTTGAACAATACGGCATCGCCGCCGGCCCGCTCGAGCAGCCCGCGCACATCGTCGCGGCAGAACGCCGTCACCAACACAATGCGGACGCTCCGGCTCAGCGCGCGCAGGCCGCGGATGGTTTCCATGCCGTCCATGCCCGGCATCATCCAGTCCACGCACACCAAATCGAAGGGCCTTTCTTGCGCGGCCTCTCTATAACAAGCCAGCCCTTCTTCGCCGCTCTCGCAGCATTCCACTGTAAAGTCGAGCGAGCGCAATTGCTCGGCCAATATCTGGCACGCGGAGCCATTGTCGTCCACCACCAGCGCTCGCAAGCCTTTCAGCTCTTGCGGCATGATGTTGCGGCGTCCCGGCTGCCGCTCCCTCGCCAGCCCCAGCTCGGCCGAGAAGCTGAAGGTGCTGCCCCAGCCTGGCGAGGATTCCACCTCGATGCGCCCGCCCATCAGCTCCACCAGCCGCTGCGCGATGGTCAGGCCCAGGCCGGTTCCGCCGTAGCGGCGCGTGGTGGAGCCATCGCCCTGCACAAACGGCTGGAACAGCCTGGAGCGCTGCGCTTCATCCATGCCGGGACCGGTGTCATGCACGCCAAACCGCAGCCTTGCCCGCCCCTCCTCCTGATCCAGCAGCGTCACCATCAAGGCGACCTGCCCTTTCTCAGTGAACTTGATCGCATTGCCTATCAGGTTGATCAGAATTTGCCCCAGCCGCAGCGGATCGCCGACCAATTCCACCGGCACCGCCCGCCCGACCTCGAACAGCAGCTCCAATTCTTTGTCCGCGGCTTTCTGGGCCACGACCGCCGAAACATTGTCGAGCACATCGTCCAGCAGGAAGGGCACCTTCTCCAGCTCCACCCTGTCCGCCTCCACTTTGGAGAAATCCAGGATGTCGTTGATGATGCCCAGCAGCGCCGCGCCGGCGTTGTGGATCTTGCTCACGTAGTCGCGCTGCTGATCGGTCAGCTCCGTCCGCAGCGCCAAGTAAGCCATGCCGATGATGGCATTCATCGGGGTGCGGATTTCGTGACTCATATTGGCCAGGAACAAGGATTTGACGCGCGTCGCGTCTTCCGCCGCGTCCCGCGCCTGGCCCAGCGCTCTCGCCGTCGCGGCCAGCTGCGCGTACAGCATGCCGTTTTCCAGCAACAGCACCGCCAGCACGAAGCTGGCGGCCAGCAAGCCGTAAATGCGCCCGGTATAAAACCCCAGATCGAAGCGGCCGGCATTGAACACCGTCGACAGGGCGATATCATAGATCCAGGCCAACATCACCACCATCAGCCACAAATCCAGCACCGTTCTCGGCCGCTTCAACAACAAGGCGACCAAGGCCAGCATGCTGCAGCCCCAGACGCTGCTGACCACGCCGAACATCAGCGGCGTGTAGTGGTTGCCCTGCATGATGGTAGGCAGCGACTCATGGCCGGCCGTGGTCAACGCCGTCAGCGCGGCCACGGCGGCCGCCACCGCGGACACGCAAAGGAAAACGGCCAGCCAGACCCGGTTGCCGCGCCGGGGCAAGCTGTCGCACTGGGAATAAATGACAATCAGGATGGGAAAGCCGGAATGCCACAGCATATACAGCCAGGCCGTAGTCTGCGGACCGGAGCCGAACAGGCCGTGCTCAGCGAACAGCCCAGGGAAACTCAGGGCATGGGCCACCGCCATCAAGCCGGTGAACAGATAGCCCGCCGCCAGCAGCAGCAAGACCCGCATCCGCAGAATGGAAAACTGCCCGAACAACAGAATCGCGGTGATCAGGTCGTTCAGCGCCAGGGCCGACTGATAGACAGGAATGAAGGCCCACACCTTCGCCAGCGGCGTTTTGGCGAAAGGCAGGGCCAGCAGGAAAAAAAGCGTAGAAAAAACCGCCACGCCCAATGCCAGCCGATATTGCGAACGGCTAGGCTGCTTGGTCGACAGAAACTCGAACGTTTCGGCGGAAGCGGATTCCGGAAGCTGCATGCGCGACACTCCCCGAGGCGGATATGAAAATCTCCCTCATCCCGCGATTGGCGGGCTTGCTATTGTCCTTGTTCAACATCCAGCATAGCAAAGCCCCATGCCGCTTGCCGTTCCGCATAGCGCATGGCCATGCGGCGCGGCCATCAGGCCAGCCAGCCTTTCTGCTTGGCATCCAGCAGACGGCCCTCCAGATAAGCCCACAGGGCCGGACAGCCATCCTGGATGGGCGGCGCCACCCGCGTGATCACCTGCTTGTGGCGAATGCCGTTCTCGCGCCAGCTCTGGCCGCTATTGGCCAGGTTGAGCAAAACCGGCATGGCCCGGTCCGCCGCGTTGGCGAAGCGCGCGTCGGCGCTCTCGCCAGCCTCGAACTCCTTCCATAGCGCGAGGAAATGCCCGCCCTGCCCCTCCGGCAGCAAGCTGAAAATGCGGGTGACGCAGGCCAGCTCCTGCGCCTTGCGCTCCTCCCAGCCGCCCTCGGCGTAGACGATGGTATCGCCGGTCTCGATCTCGCCGATATCGTGCACCAGCAACATGACGATCACGCGATCGATGTCCACCGGCTCGGTGGCGTAAGGCTGCAGGGAGGCCGCCAACAGCGCGATCTGCCAGCTGTGTTCGGCCGAGTTTTCATAACGGTCGCTGTTCAACACGCGGGTCTTGCGCGTCACCTGCTTGAGCTTGTCGATCTCCAGCACGAAATCAATGATGTTCTGCATCTTTTTCTCTTTACTATGGGTACAAAAAAAGCAGGCCGCGGCCTGCTCTTGATGCTTACCAGCATCGCTGGATCATTTGCGCCAGCTGCACCAGCCGGCCATGGAAGAAATGGCCCGCTCCAGGCAGCACCAAGACAGGCAGGCTTTGCGGCCGCGCCCAGTCCATGACGCTGGACAAGGGAATCACCTCGTCCTCTTCACCGTGGATCAGCAGCGTGTCCGCCGGCACATCCGGCGTGGGGATCGGGTACTTGCCTACCGCCACGCCCATCAGCAACAACTTGTCCGCCTCGATGCGCGCGCGGGCGCGGGCGGCGACGAAGCCGCCGAAGGAAAAGCCCGCCAGCGCCAAGGGCAGGCCAGGGTGCTGCGCCTTGACGTAATCGACCACGGCGATGACGTCGTCCACCTCGCCCAGGCCATGGTCGTGCTCGCCTTCGCTATCGCCCACGCCGCGCAGATTCGGGCAGTAGCAGGCATAACCCATCTGCGACAAGGCTTTCGCCGCAGTCTGCACCACCTTGTTGGTGTGGGTGCCGCCCTGCAGCGGGTTAGGATGGCAAATCACCGCGACGCCGCTCGCCTCGCCCTGCGCCGCGACATGGATGGTGTCGAGCGCGCCGACCGGACCGGCGATCTGGATCTTGTTCAAGGCCTTCAACATCAGATTTTCAGCCTTTCCACCACGCGGCCATGCACCATGTGCTCGCTGACGATCTCGTCGATGTCTTCCTTGTCGACGAAGGTGTACCAAGTCTCTTGCGGATACACCACCATGACCGGGCCATCGTCGCAGCGGCCCAGACAGCCCGCCTTATTGACGCGGATCTTGCCCTCGCCAGCCAGGCCCAAGGCCTTGACCTTGTCCTTCATATAGCCCAGCAGCTCGCTGGAGCCGAAGTTGTTGCAGCAGCTCTCGCCTTCGGCGCGCTGGTTGCAGCAAATGAATACATGCTTGTCGAAAAAGCTCATGAGTCTGTCTCGCTTAGCTATCGCTGTCCGCCCAGCCGCTGATGCCGAGGGTGGCCGCATTGTCGAATTTGGCGTATTTGCCGACGAAGGCCAGCCGCACCGCGCCGGTAGGACCGTTACGGTGCTTGCCGATGATGGCCTCGGCCATGCCCTTCACTTCCTGGTTTTCCGGGCTGTAATACTCTTCGCGATACATGAACACGATCAAGTCGGCATCCTGCTCGATGGCGCCGGATTCCCGCAAGTCGGACATCATCGGGCGCTTATTGGGACGCTGCTCCACCGCGCGCGATAGCTGCGACAGCGCGATCACCGGCACCTGCAGCTCCTTCGCCAGGCCCTTCAGGCCCCGCGAGATCTCGCCCAGCTCGGCGGTGCGGTTGTCGCCGCGGCCGGAGCCGGACATCAGCTGCAGGTAGTCGATCACGATCAGACCCAGCTTGCCGCCATGTTGGCGGGCCAGCCGGCGGGCGCGGGCGCGCACTTCCAGCGCGGTCAGCGCCGGGGTTTCATCGATGTACATCGGCGCTTCGGACAGCTTGCCGATGGCGTAGGTCAGCTTTTGCCAGTCCTCGTCGCCCAGCTTGCCGGTGCGCAACACGTGCTGATCCAGGCGGCCCACCGAGCCCAGCATACGCATCACCAGCTGCGCGCCGCCCATTTCCATCGAGAACACCGCCACCGGCAGGTGGGTTTCCACCGCCACGTGCTCGGCGATGTTCATCGAGAAGGCGGTCTTACCCATGGACGGACGGCCGGCGACGATGATCAGGTCGCCAGGCTGCAGGCCGGAGGTTTTGGCGTCCAGGTCGATGAAGCCGGTCGGCACGCCGGTGACTTCATCCGGATTGTCGCGGCTGTAGAGCATGTCGATGCGCTCCACCACCTCTTTCAGCAGGCCCGGCATTTCCAGGAAGCCCTGCTTGGACTTGGCGGTGGACTCGGCGATCTGGAACACGCGGCCCTCGGCCTCGTCCAGCAACTGCGCGGCATCGCGGCCCATCGGCGCGTAAGCGGCCTCGGCGATCTCGGTGCCGACCAAGGCCAGCTGGCGCATCACCGAACGCTCGCGGACGATTTCGGCGTAGCGGCGGATATTGGCCGCCGAAGGCGTGTTCTGCGCCAGCGTGGCCAGGTAGGCCAAACCGCCGATCTCGGTCAGCTCGGCATTCTTGTCCAGCGCCTCGGCCACCGTCACCACGTCGGCCGGACGCGCCAGCTCCACCAGCCTGGCGATATGGCGGTAGATCAGGCGGTGGTCATGGCGGTAGAAGTCGGCCTCGGCCACCACGTCGGCGATCTTGTCCCAGGCGCTGTTGTCGAGCAGCAGGCCGCCCAGCACCGACTGCTCGGCTTCCACCGAATGCGGCGGCGTGCGGATGGCAGCCATCTCGCTGTCGAAATTCTCGTACTGTTCTGTCATGTAGACTCGAAGGATGCGCGCGGCGCGGCGCGCGTAAGGCAAAACGCAATTCTAACGCGAAACGCCAGCCCGCTCATCAAGCATCTGGCCGCCGGCGCGCGGATTAATCAAGCGGCATGATTGACCGCCCCGCGATGTAAATTCAAAATAAATAAATCATTGCGATTGGAACCATCGATATGGCTCATCGAACCATAGGCATATTAGGCGGACTCAGCCCGGAATCCACCGCCAGCTACTATCTGCGCATCACCCGTCAATATGTGGCCCGCCACGGCGACGACGGCTATCCGGAAATCCTGATCCACAGCGCCTGCCTGAAACAGTTCCATGACTGGCGCAATGCCGGCCGCTGGGATCTGTCCGCGGCCAGGCTCGCTGAAATGGCGGAAAGCCTGCGGCTGCGCGGCGCGGATTTCGGCCTGATCGCCTCCAACACGCCGCACCGGGTATTCGATGAAGTGCAGGCAGGCACGGATCTGCCTTTGCTGCACATACTGGAACCGGTTAGCGAAGCCATTCGGCAGGCCGGCCAGCGCACGGTCGCCCTGCTCGGCACCCGCGTCACCATGGGCGAGGCGTTCTACAAGGATGGCCTGGCCAAGCGCGGCATAGACTGCCTGATTCCCAAGCAGGAGGAACAAGCGGCCATTCACCGCATCATCAATGAGGAATTGGTCCGCGGCGTGTTGCGCGACGAATCGCGCCGCGTGTATCAGGACATCATCGCCCGTCTGGCCGATCAGGGAGCGGAGGGCGTGGTGCTGGGCTGCACCGAAATTCCGCTATTGATTGAAGCGCGGCACAGCCCCATCCCCGTCTACGACACCGCGGTCTTGCATGCGGACGCGGCGCTGGAACGCGCCACCCATCTGTCGTAGGGCGGATGCCCCTAGAGGGGCGATCCGCCATCTCGGCACTAATGCTCACGATACAACTGCATTGGTTCAAACAGTTGGCGGGTCATCCCGCAAGCGTGGCATCCGCCGGATGAATCAGCAATTCATCCCGGCGACAAATCCCGACGACCAGGCCCACTGGAAGTTGTAGCCGCCCAGCCAGCCGGTGACATCCACCACCTCGCCGACAAAGAACAAACCCTGCACCTCGTTGGCCATCATGGTTTTTGACGACAACGCCTTGGTGGCGACGCCGCCCAGCGTCACCTCGGCCTTTTTATAGCCCTGCGTGCCGTTGGGTTTGACGCACCAACGGTGCAGTTGCTCCGCCAATTGGCGGCGCTGCTTGGGCCCCAGGTCTTTCAGGCGCTTGTTCATGCCCACCCGGTCCAGCCAGGCGTCGGCGAAGCGGCGCGACCAGCCCAGCTCGCTCAGCGCATTGGCGATCAGCTGCTCGCTGTCCGCCCGCTCTTCCAGCCAGCTTTCCGCATCGGCGTCCGGCAACAGGTCCAGCAGCAACTCCATGCCGGGCTGCCAGTAAGACGAGACTTGCAGAATGGCCGGGCCGGACACGCCCTTATGGGTGAACAAGGCATTTTCGCGGAAGCTGCCCTTGCCGGCCTTCGCCTCCACGTCAACCGATACCCCCGCCAGCGGCGAGAAGATTTCGGCATCGTCCACATGGAAGGTCAGCGGCACCAGCGCCGGCGACAGCGGCGTCACGTCCAGCCCGAATTGCTCGGCCAGCTTATAACCGAAAGGCGTGGCGCCGATCTGCGGAATGGACAGGCCGCCGGTGGCGACCACCAGCGACTGGCAGAGAAAACGTCCGCGGCTGGTTTCCACCACAAAACCGCCGGCCTCCAGGCGACTTACCGCCTGCACGTCGGTCTCCATGCGGCGATCCACGCCGCCCAGCCGGCATTCCTCATCCAGCATGGCGATGATGCGCTCGCTGCCGTCGTCGCAGAACAGCTGGCCCAGCTTTTTCTCGTGGTAGCCGACGCCGTGGCGCTCCACCATGGCGATGAAGTCGCGCGGCGTGTATTGCGACAGTGCCGAACGGCAGAAATGGGGGTTGGAGGACAGGTAACAATCAAAGCGGGCATTGACGTTGGTAAAGTTGCAACGCCCGCCGCCGGAGATGCGGATTTTCTCGGCCAGCTTGGCGGAATGATCCAGCAACAGCACGCTGCGGCCGCGCTGGCCGGCGGTGGCCGCGCACATCAAACCGGCCGCGCCGGCCCCAATGACGATAACATCAAATTGCAAAAGCTTATTCCTATCATTTTAGTCAACTATTAGCCATGCCGGCCAGATTCCAGTAAACTTGATCGAAAGCAGCCGCCATGCGGTTCACTTTCTCAACAAGGAGAGCACAATGGAACACAAACTGCCTGAACTGCCGTACGCGCTGGACGCCCTGGCTCCGCACATTTCCAAGGAAACCCTGGAATTCCACTACGGCAAGCACCATCAGACCTACATCACCAACCTGAACAACCTGATCAAGGGCACCGAGTTCGAAAACGCCTCCCTGGAAGAGATCGTCAAGAAGTCTTCCGGCGGCATCTTCAACAACGCCGCTCAGGTTTGGAACCACACCTTCTACTGGTTCGGCCTGGCCCCGAACGCCGGCGGCGAACCGACCGGCGCGCTGGCTGACGCCATCAAGGCCAAGTGGGGCTCTTTCGAAGAGTTCAAGAAAGCCTTCACCCAGACCGCCGTCGGCACCTTCGGTTCCGGCTGGGCTTGGCTGGTGAAGAACAGCGACGGCAGCCTGGACCTGGTATCCACCAGCAACGCCGCCACCCCGCTGACCACCGACAAGAAGCCGCTCTTGACCTGTGATGTGTGGGAACACGCGTATTATATCGACTACCGCAACAGCCGCCCGAACTATCTGGATAGCTTCTGGAAGCTGGTGAACTGGGAATTCGCGGCCAAGAACTTCGCCGCCTAAGCTTTTCCAAGCTGCGTAAAGGGGCCCGCAGGCCCCTTTTTCATTTCCGCCGCCGCATCACAGATGCCCGCTCTCCCGCATCCACTGCAGGAACATCTCGGCCGACAGCGGCCGGCTATGGTAATAGCCCTGCGCCACGTCGCAGCCCAAGGCAGCCAATTGCTGCCAGTCCGCCTCCGTTTCCACGCCCTCCGCCACTGACAGCAATTGCAGCTTCTGGCACATCGCCACCGCCGAAGTCAGGATGGCCAGCTTTTTGGGGCTGCTGGCCGCGTCATGGACAAACTCCCTGTCTATTTTCAGCTCGGTGAAGGGGCTGCGCGACAATTGCTTCATCGAGGAGTAGCCGGTGCCGTAATCGTCCATCGCCAGTCCGAAGCCATTCAGCCGCAAGCGGGCCAAAGTGCCGAGCGAGGCCGCCAGATTGGACATCAGGGTGGTTTCCGTCACTTCCAGCACAATGCTGTCGTTAGGCAAGCCGCTGGACTGGATGATGGTGGTCATCTCGTCCACCAGATTGGGGTCGTTCAACAGGGGAACCGGCAGGTTAACCGAAGCATGCAGGCCCGGCATTTCCGCCAGAAAACGCTTCATCGAGGCGCAGACATCGCGCAGAAACTGGTAGAAGAAACGCAGCGCCAGCTCGCCTTCTTCCAGATGATGGACAAAAACGGCCGGCGACAGCACCCCCCACTGCGGATGCTCCCAGCGCGCCAGCGCCTCCATGCCAAACAGCTTGTTATCCTTGATCGACACCTTGGGCTGAAAGTAAGGCACCAATTGGCGCAGCCTCACCCCCTCTTCCACCTCTCCCAGGCTGATGCTTCTGGCTGCGCCAGCAGGCCCCTCCAGCTGCCACTCCGGGTTGTTGCCGTCCAGCACCCGCTCCACTTCCTCTTGCTTGAGCGGTTTGGGAAAAACCGCCAGCAGGTCCAGCTCCGAGGCATCCACCACGCCTTGCACGGTATCCAGCACATCGCGCGGCACGCCGCTCATCACCGCGACGAAGCGCACTTTGCCGCGCAGGCGGGCGGCGATGTTTTCCAGCAGTTTCACCCCGTCCATCATAGGCATGTTCAGATCCGTCACCACCAGATCGACCCGCCTGAGCTTGGACAGCTTGTCCAGCGCATCCACGCCGTTTTCCGCCTCATACACCGGAGCGAAACCCAGCGCCTGCAAAATGCCCACGGCGAGCAGCCGATGGCTGGCCGAATCCTCGACCACCATCACCGACTTGCCCCGCCACTGCTCCAGATACAACATGATTCAACCCCTGATGCCTGCCAGCGTGTGGGCGATGCGCTCCAACGACATCACCTCGTCCACGCCGCCATGGTTGATCGCTTCCGCCGGCATCCCGAACACCACGCAGGATTCCTCATCCTGAGCAATGGTTCGGGCGCCTGCGTCCCGCATCTCGCGCATGCCTCGCGCGCCGTCATCCCCCATGCCGGTCATGATCACCCCGACCGCATTGCCGCCGGCGGTGACCGCCACCGAGCGGAACAGCACATCCACCGAAGGCCGATGCCGCGACACCAGCGGCCCATCCTTCACCTCGGCCATATACTGGGCGCCGCTGCGCTTGACCAAGAGATGCTTGCCGCCAGGCGCGATCAGCGCCACGCCGGAAATCAGCCTATCGCCCGACCTGGCCTCCTTCACCTCCACCTTGCACAGCTTGTTCAAACGCTCGGCGAAGGAGGCGGTGAACTTCTCCGGCATATGCTGCACCACCGCCACGCCGGGACAGGTGGCCGGCAGCCTGGGCAGCAGAAACTCCAGCGCCTGGGTGCCGCCGGTGGAGGTGCCGATGGCGATGATTTTTTCCGTGGTCCGGTACTTCTCCAAGCCGGAAGGCGCCTCCAACACCACGTCCGCGGTCAGCTTGGGCGCCGGTTCGCCGCCGCGCGCCGGCGCATGGCTGGCGATTTTCTTCATCACGCCCATTCTGGCCCCCGCGGCGTCGCGCACCTCCTGAATCAAATCCTTGGCCGCATCCTGCAGGAAAGACTTCAAATTCACCGTCGGCTTGGTGATCACCGCCACCGCCCCCGCCGACATCGCGTCCATGGTGATGCGGGCGCCCTTTTCGGTCAGCGAGGAGCAGATGATCACCGGCGTCGGCCGCTCATCCATGATCTTGCGCAGGAAGGTCAGTCCATCCATGCGCGGCATTTCGATATCCAGCACGATCACGTCCGGCCAGCGCACCTTCATCCGGTTCATGGCGAAGATCGGATCGGGCGACGCCCCCATCACCTCGATATCCGGCGCCGTGGCCAGCATCTGGGTCAGAATCTCCCGCACCACCGCCGAGTCGTCGACGATCAGCACCGCGATGCTCATCCCGCCTCCCTCCCTTGTCCGCCTATCAGTCGATAACGCGAGGGTTCCTCCTGCGCCAGCGGCAAATTCAGTTTGTGCAGCGATTCAGAATGGCCGATCAACAAATGACCGCCCTCGCGCATCCGGCTGCACAGCTTGCGCAGCACGTCGAGCTTGGTCTCTTCATTGAAGTAAATCAGAACATTACGCAAAAAGACAATGTCGAAATCGGTTTGAGCGAAACGATTGCAATGCAGCAAATTCAAACTGGAAAACTCCACCCGGTTCGCCAATTCCGGTAGAACCCTTACCATGCCGGCATACTCATCGCGTCCGCGCAGGAAGTATTTCTGCCACAACAAAGGCGGCGTGCGCTGGACCCGTTCTTTCGGATAGACCGCCCGCTTGGCCAGGTTCAAGACCTTGGTGTTGATATCGGTGGCGTAAACCTTCCAGTTGCCGCGCATGCCCAAGGTTTCCGCCAATACCATGGCAATGGTGTAGGGCTCTTCGCCGGATGAGCAGGCCGCGGACCACACCTTCACCGCGCCGCCGCGCTGCTGTATCGCCAGCGCCTGGTTCTCCAGCCATTGAAAGTGTTGCGGTTCGCGGAAAAAATAGGTTTCGTTGGTGGACAGCATATTGATCGCATGCTGCCGCTCGGCATGGCTTTCCGGCTTGCGCAGCAGCTGCCAATACGCGCCATAACTGCTGACGCCCAGATTGCGCAGGCGCTTGGCCAGCCGCGACTGCACCAGGGAACGCTTGCTGGCGGGCAAATCAATGCCCGCTTCCTGCAGAATGAACTGCTTGAAACAGGAAAACTCCTCGTCGCTCAATATCGGGTCGAGCCGCTGCACGCCATCCTCCGTGTTGATCAGCTCACTTCGGCGTCATCGTTGAAATGCTGCTGCGCCACCGTTTCCGCCATCGCGCTCAGCTCGGACACCGACAGCGCCTGCTGCACATTCAGCAAAATGGCGAAGCGCTCGTTGATGGTGGCGATGCCCTGAATGAAGTCGCCGCGGATATTGGCGCCGAAAGTCGGCGATGGATCGATCTCGCTCTCGGGTATCTCCAGCACCTCGCATACCGCGTCCAGCAGTATCCCCACTTCGTGATAGCCGCTGTCCTGCCCCGGCAAGGACAGGATGGCCACGCAGGTGGATGGTTTCAGCTCGGTCAGCCCACGGCCGAAACGGATGGACAGATCGATCACCGGCACCACCGAGCCGCGCAGATTGATGATGCCGCGCACAAAGCTGGGCATCATCGGCACTTGGGTGATGCCGTCCAGCTCTATGATCTCGCGGATGAAATTGATCTGGATGCCGAACAAGTCCTGCCCAAGGATGAAGGTGACGCAATGGAACTTGCTCTCGCCGTGGCCGGCCGCCGAATCGGAACGCTCCTTCATGGCGCATCCTCCTCAATATTTGGAAAACTTGTCATCCAGATCTCCTTCGTCGAACTCATCGTCCTCCAAATCCCGGTGGATCTTGGCCGCCGTTTTCTTGACGCTGCCATGCGAAGCATGCAACAGCATGCGCTTACCGCGCCCGCCTCCGCGCAATTTGAACTGCTGCATCAAGTCTTGCAGCTGCATCGCTGCCGAACTGAGCTCTTCCGAGGTGGAGCTCAGCTCCTCCGCCGACGAAGCCGAGGTCTGCATGCCGGTGCTGATCTGGGTCACCGCCGTATTGATCTGGTCGATGCCGGTGCGCTGCTCGCGCGAGGCGGCGGAGATTTCCTGCACCAGCGAGGCGGTCTGATCAATGCCGGGCAGCATTTCCTGCAGCAACACGCCGGCCCTTTCCGCCACGCCGACCGAACGCCCGGCCAGATCGCCGATCTCTCTAGCCGCCACCTGGGAACGCTCCGCCAACTTGCGCACTTCCACCGCCACGGTGGCGAAGCCCTTGCCGTGCTCGCCGGCGCGCGCCGCTTCGATGGCGGCGTTGATCGCCAGCAGGTCGGTTTTGTTGGCGATATCGTTGATCGCCGTGATCTTGGAGGCGATTTCCTTCATCGCATGCACCATATCGCCTACCGCCTTGCCGCTTTCGCTGGCGCTGCTGGCCGATTTGGTGGCGATGCCGTCCGTCACTCGGGCGTTGTCGGCGTTTTGCGTGACGGTGGAAGCCATCTCCTCCACGGAAGCGCTGGTTTCCTCCACGCTGGACGCCAATTCGGAAGCCGTCTGCGCCAGGGAACTGGCGGTAGAGGCCACCTGCTCGGAGGCGGAGCCTATCGACTCCGACATGGAGCTGACTTCGGACATGGTGTCGGACAAACGGTGGGCCATTTCACGAATCGAAAACAATAGGCTGGACGAATCGCCGTCGCGCAACTTGATCGGCACCGCCAAGTCCCCATCCGCCACTTTGGACACCACCAGCATCGCGTATGAAGGATCTCCGCCCAACTGCCGCAAAATGCTGCGAGTGACCAAAAGAGACAAAAGACCGCACATGAACAAAGACACCAAGGACAGGCCGATCACCTCGCGAGTGGTGCTGGCATAGGTTTCCTGCCCCAGCGTATGCGTTCGCTCCGCCACTTTCTCATTGGTCTCTTTCACAGTCGCCAGTGACTGCTCAACGATATCAAACGCCGGCCTGGCCTTGCTTCGAACAATATCCAGCGCCTTCCTCCGCCCCTCGCCATTCCCACTATCCTCATAAGCCAGCTTCATCGCCTCTTTGGCTGCGCTTAGATAAATAGGCCACTGGGTCTGCCAACGCCGGTTCGCCTCCGCCTCCTCAGGCTCCATCGTAGAGCTAAGCTCAATTTTCATTTGGGCAAACAAGTCCTTGTCATACCCGTCCATATGCGTTGCCGCCTCCTCCATCTTGGCCTTGTCCATTTCCGCCAAGTACCGATACAGCGCTCTGTTATGCGTCATGGCCGAGACGCGCGCATTGCTGATGCCAACCAAGGGACTGAACTGATTGGTGAATAAATCCTCAAGCCCCGCGTTTACCCGCGCGCTGGCCTGATATCCCACAATCCCCATGGCCACCAACAACACCATCAATACGCCGAAACTCAGCAGCAGCTTGGTCCGGACCTGCAGAGTATGAAACCAGCTCATGGCAAACCTCATTCGCAAAGAAAAGGGAAAGCAGGCTCAGACAATCAGCCCTTTTGTAAAACCGCTTCGGCGCTTTGCCGTATCAGCCTTCGCTCGCGGCGGCAGGCGTGATGGATCAACTGCGGGATATCCAGCACCAGCGCCGGCTTGCCGTTGCCCAAGATGGTAGAGCCGCTGATGCCGCGCAAGGATTTGAAAATCTCGCCCAAGGGCTTGATCACTGCCTGCACCTCGCCCATCAACCGGTCCACCACGATGCCGGCGCGATTGTCGCCGTAATGGACGATCACCACATATTCCGCGCCCTGTGCCGGCGGCAGCCCAAACAATTCGCGCAGCGAGACAAAGGGCAGCCAGTCGCCGCGCAGGTTCACCTGCCGGGTATGCTGGTTCATCGCGTCATGCGGCATGTCCACGCACTCGATCATCATGTCCAGCGGCATCACCAGGGCGGAATCGTCCACCTCCACCCGGAAGCCGTCGATGATGGCCAGCGTGAGCGGCAGCCGCAGGCGGAAGGTGGAGCCCTTGCCCTCTATAGAATGGATTTCGATCTCGCCTCGCAGCGCCTCGATATTGCGCTTGACCACATCCATGCCCACGCCGCGGCCGGACAGATCGCTGACCTTGTCCGCGGTGGAGAAGCCGGGCAGAAAGATCAGCTGCAAGGTGTCCTGATCGCTGAGCAGCCGCCCTTCCGCCACCAGCCCGCGCTCCACCGCCTTGGCCAGCACTTTCTCGCGGCTGATGCCGCCGCCGTCGTCCCGCACCTCCACCACCACCGAGCCGGCGTCGTGATAGGCGTTCAGCGTGACCGTGCCTTGCTCGGGCTTGCCGGCCGCCAAACGCTTCTCGGCCGACTCCAGTCCATGGTCCACCGCATTGCGGACGATGTGCATCAAGGGGTCGGTCAGCTTTTCCACCATGGATTTGTCGATTTCAGTGTCGCCGCCCAAGACTTCCAGCTGGATAGCCTTGCCCAGCTGCTTGGACACCTCGCGCACCATGCGCGGAAAACGGCTGAAGATTTCGTCCACCGGCACCATGCGCAGCGTCAGCGCGTCATCGCGTATGCTTTCCACCAGGGTATTGATCACCGCCACCGACTCCAGCAGCTCGGCGTCGCCGCGGTCCTGGGCGATCAGCTTGGTGCCGGAGGAGGCGATCACCAGCTCGCCCACCCGGTTGATCAAACGGTCCAGCTTGCTGGCCTCGATGCGGATGTATTGCCCATCGCCGCGCCCCCCTTTGGCGGGGGCCGCGCCGGCGGCCGGCGGCGGCGTCGCCACCGCTATCGACACCGGCGGCGGCTCCGCTTCCTCCACGCTGGCGACAGGCGCATCCGCCACATCGCCGCCGCGCACTCGCTCCGCCTCCTCAGCGCTCAAAGCGCCGCGCGCGGTCCAGCGCGACAACTGCTCTTCCAGCGGCTCGCCCAGCCTTTGCGCCAAGGCCAGATAATCGGCCAGCGGCGCATGCGGCGGCAGAATGCCGATCAAGCTGTCCTCGGCGATGAATTCGAAGGTTCCCTCTATCCGTCCGGGACTTTCCGAAGAGTCGAGAGCCAGGTCAAAACCCATGAAGCACTCGGTGACATCCAGCAACTGCGGCGGCGGCCAGTTGCGCCATACCGGCAGCACGGTTTTCAGCTCTCCCAATCCACCCAGATAGCGCAGGAAGGACAAGGGGTCGAAGCCATGGCGGAAAGTGTCGGGATGAAAACGCAGGGACAGCTGCCACAAGGGGCTTTGCGCACGCGCTAGCACGCCTTCGGCATCCGCTGGCGGCGCCATGCTCACCGCCAGTTCCGCTTCCAAGGCCTCCGCCGCGCTCTGCGCCTCGCCGTCCTCCTGATAGCGCCGCAGGCTGACCAGCAAGGGCGCGCCTTCCGGCAGATCATGCAAGGCCATCTCGTCGCTTTCCGCGCCGGCCTCTATCAGCCGGCGCAGATGGTCGTTGCATGCCAGCAGCAAGCTGATGAGATCGTCGCTCAGCGCCACCTGGCCGGAACGCAGCCGCTCCAGCACGTTCTCCATCACATGGGCGAAGCGGACCAAGGCCTCCAGCCCGAAAATCCCGGCGGAGCCCTTGATGGTGTGCGCGGTGCGGAACAGCAGGTTGAAGGTTTCCGGGCCGGGCGGATACGCCACCGGGTCCAGCAACGCCGCCTCCAGCGCATCGCACAGTTCGCGCGATTCCTCGAAAAAGACCGCCTTGGCCTTGCTAAGATCCATCTCGCTGCGCTCCTTCATGGCCGGAGAAACCCAGCCAGCGTCCTACTTCGTCCACCAATTCATTGCTGGCCGCCACCTGGAAAGGCCGCTCCAGCCGGCGGGCCTCCGTCAGCGCCACGCACAGCAATTGCGCGCCGCAGCCATCCAGCTCGGTGATGCCGGACAGATCCAGCTTCACCTGCTCATGGTTGAGCAGGCCCAGCAGTTCATCCTGCAACTCCTCGGCGGTGAAAATGGTGATCTCGCCCGTCAGCGCGGCGAGCGTGGCGTCTCCATCCTGGGTCAGCGTCAGGGGCATGGGGCTCTCCTCGCTCAGGGCTGGATCAGCTTGGACACCGCGTCCAGCAGCTTGGTCGGATCGAAGGGCTTGACGATCCAGGCCTTGGCGCCCGCCTCCTTGCCCTGCATCTTCTTGTCCTCGCTGCCCTCGGTGGTCAGCATGATCACCGGCACAAACTTGGTCGCCGCGCCCTCTTTCAGCCTTTTCAACAGGGTGATGCCATCCATGCCCGGCATATTGACGTCGGAAATGATCAGGTTGACGCGCGTGCCGCCGAGCTTGGCCAAGGCGTCGTTGCCGTCGCAAGCCTCGATCACCTCGTAGCCCGCCCCCTTGAGCGCGATGCTGACGGTGGCGCGGATGCTGGCCGCGTCGTCGACGATCAGGATGGATTTGCCCATGGCTGTCTCCGTTCAGGAAGTCTGGGGATAGATTGAGTCAAAAGAAATCGACATCGCCGCTGGAGGCCGCCGGTTTGCCGCCGCCCGCCCCCTTGTGCAGCGCCGCCTGCTCCAGCGTGGTGTAGGTGGACTCCAGCCGCCGCAGCCACTCTTGCGGTTTGACCACAGGCCCCGCGCCGCCGCTCTGCCGGGCCCGGCGCACCGCCTGCAGATGCTCATGCATGCGCTCCAGATCGCTGGCCACATGCTGGACGATCTGACTGACGCGGTCCTGAAACTGCAAGGCGATCAAGGAGGCGTGCAGCTCGCGCTCCACCTGCGCGCCCTCGGTCTGCATCTTTTCATTGATCTGCGCCAACCTCTCCGCCGCCTGGCTGAAATCGCGCACCGAAGCCTCCAGCAAGGTCAGCGCGTTGCTGCCCTTGTCCGCATCCTGCGAGCCCAGGCTGGTAGTGGTTTGCCGGGTCTGCTCCAACGCGCCGTTGATGGCCTCGACTTTTTCCGCCATCTGCTTGCCAGTCTGCTCCGACTGCTGCGACAGCTTGCGCACCTCGTCCGCCACCACGGCGAAGCCGCGCCCGGCCTCGCCGGCGCGCGCCGCCTCTATGCTGGCGTTCAGGGCCAACAGATTGGTTTGATTGGAAATGCGGCCCACTTGATCCGCCATGGAAAGCAACTCGCTGGAGAAAGTGGCCAGCCTGCCCACCTCCTCCACCAGTTGCTGGCGGTGGCCGACGATTTCCGACAGCACCGCCGAAATCTCCTTGCTGCGCTGGCTGGCATCGCTCACCATTTTTTCAAGGCTATTGCTGTCGACATCGTCCGTCGACGAACGCGCCGCCTCTATGGTGGCATGCAGGCCATTGGCAATGCCGGTCAGCGTGCCGGCCAACTGGTTGCCGCCCGATGTGGACTGCTCGATCACCAGTTGGAGATTGCCGGACCAGCGCTGCACCACCTGTTCCAGCAGATCGAGGTTGTCGTCATGGCCCGAAGGGGCCGCCGCCGCGGATAAAACGACAGCCGGCTCCTGGCCTGCCGCCGGCGCGGCGAAGGGGTATAGAGCGACCAAGGCCGCGCCGCCCGCGCCGGCAATCGCCCAACCTAGCCATCCGGACACAAAGGCCGTGGCCAGCGCCGCTAACGCGCAAAGCGCCGCCAGGATCAAAAGAGGTTTTCCCCTGTTCTCCATGCCGCCCCAGCTCCTTATATGCGGTCCGCCGCGCGGGAAAGCGCACTCCGCCTCGCCGCCATCTCGTTCCGCCATGCTTATTGGATTATGTCCCGGGCTTTGCCCCGGCATGCTTCCGCGCGCTTGGCGCCGCTGCTTCATCCGCGAACCGACTGCGGCGGTTCGCCTTGGCTCAGGCGCGTTTCCAGGCTTTGTCAGCGGCTCATATTGCTAAATGATTCGTCTGACTATTCTCTGTCTGACAATTTAATTAGATGGTTTCACTTAAGTTGCCGCGCGGCTCGCTGTCAAGGCGGCGCGCCGCCCTGGCCTGCATCCGCCTGCTATCCGCGCCGCGGCCAACGCTTCGCGCTCAAGCCCGCCAGACACGGGCGCGACGCTATTCGATGGCGCGGGCATGGGTGAAAATCTGCGCGGGCGATCATAGGCCAGACAGGCCGAATGGTTGCCGTCACGCTGGATATCCAGTGCCGCCGCGCCATTGATCTGCCTTCCCTCGATGCTGGCGCGTGTCGCCCGCGCTGCTAGAGATATAGCCAAGGAAAGCATCAAGGAGAAGCCTCGCTCTGGATCCGCGCGTAGGCCCCATCGCGCCGCATGGCCTGCAGCGCGGCGTCGAAGCGGTCGCGCAAACCCGCCAGCGCCGGCTTGCGGGCAAAGGCGAGATAACTGGGAATGTCCTCCAGCGGCGGCTTCAGCTCGCCCACCTGCGCGGCAACGCCGCGGCGCTTGATGATGTCCCAGGCGCCTAGCCGGTTGCTGACCAGGATGTCGAAGCGATTGGCCAGCAGCATGTCCAGATTCTGCTCGCCGCTGGCGGCGGTTTCGCCGACATGGATGCGGCCCTGGCGCAAGGCCAGATCGAAAGCCGCGCCGTAATTGACCGACCTCACCACGCCGAAGCGATAGGCGGACAGCTCGTCGAGATTGCCATTGAAATGGATCGGCGAACCCTTGCGAACAAACAAGGACACCGTCTGCGCCGCCAACGGCTCATGGCAGAAGTCCAGCCTGGCTTCCCGCTCCGGGGTGCGGAACAAGGTGAAGATGCCATCCTCCCGCCCCTCCTGCGCCATGGCCAGCGCCCGCCCCCAGGGATAGATGGCGATATGAATGGAAACGCCCATCCGGCGGAAGGCTTCGCGCACGATGTCGGCGGCGAAGCCTCTCACCTCCGCCCCGTCCTGATACTGGTAAGGCGGATACTGCAAAGTCGCCAGCTCAAGCGGCGGCGGCCCGGCGGGCCAAGCCGCGCCCGGCCCGAGCAGGCATATCGACAGCATCAGCGCGGCGATCCGCAAATCCAGCCTCCGGCGAAAGAAAAACGGAGCCCGCTCCATCGCAGGAACGAGCTCCGTCCATTCCGGGGCTCGCGGGCAGTCTTATGTCGGTATAGACAAGCCTGCCCGGCTCGCTCAGATCAGGTTCTGTTCGGCCACGTTGAGGTTGAGGTCTATCATCTGCTCGCTGCCGTCCTTGTCCTTGTCCTTGTGCTTCAGGTCCAGCCGCGCGCATTCGATGGCGTCCAGATAGGCCGCGGTGATGTCGCCGGTGATGTATTCGCCGTCGAAGCAGGAGCTTTCAAACAGCTTCAGCTCGCGGTTGACGCTGCTGACCGCATCCTTCAAGGCGTCCAGGTCCTGATAGATCACCTCGTCGGCGCCGATCTCGCGCGCGATGTCTTGCTCGTCGCGGCCGGTGGCCAACAGCTCGGCGCGGGTCGGCATGTCAATGCCATAGACATTGGGGAAGCGCACCGCCGGCGCGGCCGAGGCGAAATACACCTTCTTGGCGCCGGAATCGCGCGCCATCTGCACGATTTCCTTGGAGGTGGTGCCGCGGACGATGGAGTCGTCCACCAGCAGCACATTGCGGCCGGCGAACTCCAGCGGCACCGGGTTGAGCTTCTGGCGCACCGATTTCTTGCGCACCGCCTGGCCCGGCATGATGAAGGTGCGGCCGATGTAGCGGTTCTTGATGAAGCCCTCGCGGTAAGGCAGGCCCAGCGCGTTGGCCAGCTGCAGCGCGCTCTGGCGGCTGGAATCGGGGATGGGGATCACCACGTCGATGTCCAGCTCCGGCAGGTCGCGGCGGATCTTCTCCGCCAGCGTCTCGCCCATGTTCAGGCGCGACTGGTAGACCGACACGCCGTCTATCACCGAATCCGGGCGCGCGAAATAGACATATTCGAACAGGCAGGGCGCAAGCCGGGTGTTCTCGGCGCAAACCTGGCTGTGCATGTCGCCGTCAAAGGTGACGTACACGCACTCGCCCGGCGCGACATCGCGCAGCAGGGTGAAGCCGGAACAGTCCAGCGCCACCGACTCGGACGCGAACATGTATTCGGTCTTGCCGGCGCTTTCGGTGCAGCCCATCACCAGCGGGCGGATGCCGTTGGGGTCGCGGAAGGCCACCAGGCCGTAGCCGGCGATCATCGCCACCACCGCGTAAGCGCCCTTGACGCGCCTATGCACGGCGGACACGGCGCCGAATACCCCGTCCACCGTCAATTCGTGGCCCTTCACCCTTTGCGCCAGCTCGTGGGCGAACACATTGAGCAGCACTTCGGAGTCGGAGTTGGTGTTGATGTGGCGCAGATCGTTGCGGAACATGTCCGCCTTCAATTCGTCGGTATTGGTCAGGTTGCCGTTATGCGCCAGCACCAGGCCGAACGGCGAATTGACGTAGAAGGGCTGCGCCTCGGCCAGGCAGGAAGCCGAGCCCGCGGTCGGGTAACGCACGTGGGCGATGCCGGCATTGCCCAGCAGCGAACGCATATTGCGGGTGCGGAACACGTCGCGCACCATGCCGCTGCCCTTATGCATGTGAAAGGTCTTGCCATTGGCGGTTACGATGCCTGCGGCGTCCTGGCCGCGGTGCTGCAGCACCTGCAGGCCGTCGTACAGCAGCTGATTGACCGGCGACTGGCCGACTACGCCTAGAATTCCACACATCTTGAAAGCCCTCTATCCCACTAGCAGAAGAAAACGGAAACCCAAAAAGAAAGAGGCGGAATCTTGAAGTGAAAATATCAAGAGATTCCGCCTCTTCCACCTAACTGTCCGGCGCCTGGCCGGGTGGATCGTAATGTAAGTTGTTCGCCAGCGTCGGCGGCAGCCAGGGCCGCAGCGACAAGGCCATATGTTCGAACGGCGCCGCCAGCACGGCGTTGCGCCACATCGGTTTCTGCGGCAGGCTGCTCAAGCCGCCGATCAACACCAGCGCGGTCACCAGCACCAGGCCGCGCGCCAGGCCGAACACGCCGCCCAGCATGCGGTTGAACAGGCCCAGGCCCACGCTGTCCACCAGCCCGGTCAAGAGCACGCGCAATAGCGCGCTGCCCAGCCACACCAGGAAGAATACCAGCACGAAACCGGCCACCATGCGTAGCCCCTCGCCCGGCAGGCTGCCGGGCAGAAAATCAGATATAGTCGGCCCGAATTGCTTGGCGCACCAGAACGCGACCAGCCATGAACCCAGCGACATCACTTCGGAAATCAATCCGCGCATCAAGGCCATCAGCACCGATCCGGCGACGATGGCTATAGCGATATAGTCGAACCAGGTCATGGCGGCTACTTATTGATGATGATGCCGGTGATGCCGGCGCGCGCCAGCTTCTGCAGCGCTTGCTGCGCCTCGGCCTGGCTGTGGAACGGGCCCACGCGCACGCGGGTGACTTCGCCCTTGCTGGTTTCCACCTTGGAGAAGTGGGCGCTCACGCCTATGGACGCCAGCTTGCCGCGCAGCGCGTCCACCTTGGCTGGATCGGACAGCGCAGCCAGCTGCACCACGGACTTGCCGTGTCCCTGCTCGGTCTTGGCGGGGCGGTGCTCGGCATCGGCGCGGCCTTCCAGGATGGCCGCCGGATCAGGCTGATGCGGCCGGCTCTCCGGCTTGGCCTTGGGTTTGGGCTCGGGCTTGGCTTCTGCTTTCGGCTCCTGCTTGGCTGGCTTCGGCTGCTCGGCCTTGGGCTGCGCCGCAGCCGCCTGGGGCGCGGGCTTGGAGGCCGGCGCCGTGTCCTGCGGCTCGGTGATGCTGGACAGATTGGCGGGCAAGTCCGTTGTCTGCGCCGAAGCCACCGGCGCGGCGGCCACAACCTGAGATGCGGCATGATGCGCGGCCGCCGGAGCGGAGGCCGCCGATGCCGGCGCCGATGCGGCGCCCATGATTTCGATCGACTCCGGCTTCATCTGCTGCTCGGGCAGATGGCCGACCACATTCCATAACACAACGGTGGCGATGGAAACCAGCACCACCGCGCCGACCAGACGGCGGCGGGCGCGCTTGCGCAGCAAAATCAGTTCATCGTGGCTGGACAGGGCCATGCATTCCTCAAACCGGGTGACGCCGGGCTTCCAACACCTCGGCTACAGTGTGGAAAGACCCGAAAACGACGATTCTATCATTGTCGCCGGCTTGCGATAAGGCGGCGGACCATGCGTTCGCCACGGTATCATAAGCTTTTACATTGTCTATGCCCGACTGTTTCAACGTTTGAGCGATCGCCTCGCCGCTCTGGCCGCGCGGCATGTCCAGCCCCGCCGCCAGCCAGTGGTCGAATTCGCCGCGCGCGAGCTCGATCACGCCGGCCATATCCTTGTCGGCCAGCATGGAGAACACGGCGTAGCGCGTTTCGGCGTAAGGCAGTTGCTTCAACGCCGCCGTCATCGCCTTGACCGCGTGCGGATTGTGGCCGACATCCAGCACCACCGCCGGACGGCCCGGCAGCACCTGGAAGCGGCCCGGCCACTCCACTTCCACCAAACCTTGCTTGACCGCGCCTATGCCCACCGGCAGCTTGCCCTTGATCGCCTCCAGCGCGGCCAGCGCGCCGCAGGCATTGCTCATTTGATACGCGCCGCGCAAAGCCGGGATAGGCAGCGCGTGGCGATGGTAGTCGCCGCTATGGAAAGACCATTGATTATCCATGCGGGTGAAGCCGAAATCGCGGCGGAACAGCTTGAGATCGGCGCCGATTTCGGCGGCGTGATCGATCAGGCGCTGCGGCGGCTCGGGATCGACGCAGATCGCCGGCTTGCCGGCGCGGTAGATGCCGGCCTTCTCGAAGCCGATGTCCTCGCGGTTGTCGCCCAGGATGGCTTGATGGTCCAGATCGACGCTGACGACGACCGACACGTCGGGCTCGAAGATATTGACCGCGTCCAGGCGTCCGCCCAGGCCCACTTCCAGGATGATCACATCCACTTTTTCGGCGACGAAGCAATGCACAGCCGCCAGCGTGCCAAACTCGAAATAGGTCAGCGTGGTGTCGCCGCGGGCAGCGTCGATGGCCTCGAAAGCTTCGATGATGCGCGCGTCGCTGGCCGGTTTGAGATCGATGGCGATGCGTTCGTTGTATTGCAGAATATGCGGCGAGGTATACGTCCCCACCTTGTAGCCGGCGGCGCGGAAGATGGCGGACAGCATGGCGCAGGTGGAGCCCTTGCCATTGGTGCCAGCCACCATGATGACCGGACAGGCCGGCTGCAGCTTCATCGCCTCGCGCACGCGCGTCACGCGGGCCAGCCCCATGTCGATGGCGCTGATGTGCAGGCCCTCTTGCCAGCGCAGCCAATCATCCAGCGTTGTTCTTGTCGTCATGCGGATTCTTTCGATTCAGTGCGCTGCGGCGAGTGGAACCACAGCAAGTAGACTCTTAATTGGCGGCGCGCCTCGGCATCGGCCGAATCCGGCCACAGCATCACGCTGCGGCGCCCGCCTTCGGCATCGACATTGAGCACCGTCAGCAGCGGCGTGACGAAACAATCGCCGCGCGCCTCCACTTGCTGTCTCAGCGCCCCTTCGCACCAGAACAGCCTGCCTTGCGGGTCGACTTCCAGCCGGTCCGGCGCGGCCGCGCCCGCCCAGCCATCGGCCCGCAGCGCGCGCCAGGCGAACAAGACCGCGGCTGGCAGGATCATGGCGTAACTGGCATGCAGATAAAGCAAAACCACCGCCGAACCGGCCAGCAGCGCCGCCGACACCAGGCAGAGCCATAAGCGGGAGCGCCGGAGCGTAAGCGCGAACGGCTGCAGCAGCGCCTTGCCGTCTTTCAAACTTACAGCTCGCTGGCCGGGCTATTGGTGATGTCTTCGTCCACGCTGTCGATCACGGTAGAGTGGATCTCGACATCGAACCACTCCCAGAACGCTTTCAGCGACAGGTCCTTGGGCCACAGCGCGTCGTTTTCGTCCCAGGAGGCGAGCTCCATCTTGAACAGTTGTTCGCAGATTTCGTCGATGTGGGCGACGCCCTCTTCCGGCTCGACGAACTCCGGCAGCAGGATGGCGGTGCAATCGCTGCGCAGGCTGTCCAGCGTCAGGTCCACCATGTCGGTGTCCGGCAACTGGTTCAGCCAATCCAGGAACGGTTGTTTCGGCTTGATCACGGCAACGGCGCGGTCGACAAAGTACATGGGAGACCTTTCGGGCAAATAGAGATTCGGCGCGCATTGTACCAGCCTCCCCGCCGCCAGGCGACCCATACGCCAGCAGGGTCGGCGTGGTACACTGGCGGCTATTTTTCCTTCCCGCAAGAAGCGCAAGAACATGGCCCTGATTACCGTCGAGAAAGCCTGCCTGGCTTTCGGACACCACGCCCTCCTGGACAACGTAGACTTCGCCCTAGAACCGGGCGAGGCGGTCGGCCTGATCGGCCGCAACGGCGCGGGCAAATCGTCGCTGCTCAAAGGCATCGCCGGCGCGGTGCAGCTGGATGACGGCCGCATCAACACCAAGGGCGACGTCAAGGTCGCCTATGTGCCGCAAGAGCCGGAATTCCAAGACGGCCACACCGTGTTCGAAGCGGTGGCCGAGGGCCTGGGCGACTTGAAAGCCCTGCTCACCGACTATCACAAGATCACCCAGCAGCTCACCCAGGCCGACGCCGACCACGAACAGGCGCTCGCCCGCATGGAGACCATCCAGCACGAGCTGGAAGCGCGCGGCGGCTGGCAGTTCGACGCGCTGATCTCATCCACGCTCAGCCACCTGGACCTGGACCCGGACGTGCGCATCGAGGCGCTGTCCGGCGGCTGGAAAAAGCGCGTGGCCCTGGCGCGCGCGCTGGCGTCCAAGCCGGACGTGCTGCTGCTGGACGAGCCGACCAACCATCTGGATGTCTCGGCCATCGAGTGGCTGGAAGGCCTGATCAAGAATTTCGCCGGCAGCGTGCTCTTGATCACCCACGACCGCCGCTTCCTGGACAACGTCGCCACCCGCATCATCGAGCTGGACCGCGGCATGCTGCGCAGCTATCCGGGCAGTTTCTCCGCCTACCAGGTGCGCAAGGCGGAAGAGCTGGCGATCGAAGAAGAGCAAAACCGCGTGTTCGACAAATTCCACGCCCAGGAAGAGGCGTGGATACGCAAGGGCGTGGAGGCGCGCCGCACCCGCAACGAGGGCCGCGTGCGCCGGCTGGAAGCCATCCGCCGCGAGCGCTCGTCGCGCCGCGAACGCGTGGGCCAAGTGAACTTCCAGCTGGACGCCGGCGAGCGCTCCGGCAAGCTGGTGGCCGAGCTGGAGCACGTCAGCAAGGGCTTCGGCGACAAGAAACTGATCCGCGACTTCACCAGCCGCATCCTGCGCGGCGACAAGATCGGCCTGATCGGGCCAAATGGCGCCGGCAAGACCACGCTGCTGAAGCTGATCCTGGGCGAGCTGGAGCCGGACGCGGGCGAGGTGAAGCAAGGCACCAAGCTGGAAATCGCCTACTTCGACCAATTCCGCGAGCAATTGGACGAGGAAACCAGCGTCGCCGACATCATCAGCCAGGGCAATGATTTCGTCGAAATCGGCGGCGTGAAGAAGCATGTGATGAGCTACCTGGAAGACTTTTTGTTCTCGCCGCAGCGCGCCCGCAGCCCGGTGCGCTCGCTGTCCGGCGGCGAACGCAACCGCCTGCTGCTGGCGCGGCTGTTCACCCGCCCGGCCAATGTGCTGGTGCTGGACGAGCCGACCAATGACCTGGACATCGACACGCTGGAGTTGCTGGAAGACGTGATCGCCCAATACAGCGGCACCGTGTTCCTGGTCAGCCACGACCGCGCCTTCCTCGACAATGTGGTGACCCAGGTCATCGCCTTCGAGGGCGAGGGCAAGCTGGAAGAGTACCCCGGCGGCTACCAGGACTGGCTGGACGCCAAAAAGCGCATGGCTGAATTCGCCCCGGCGGAAAAGGCCAAGGATGCCGCCCCGGCCGCCGCGCCCGCGCGCCAGGACAAGCCCAAGGCCGCCCGCAACAAGCTCTCTTACAACGAAACCCGCGAGCTGGCGGCGTTGCCGGACCAGATCAGCGCGCTGGAAGCCGAACAGGCCGAGCTGAACCAACGCCTGCTCGACCCCAACTGCTACCGCGACACGCCCAAGGAAGCCATCGCCTGGCAACAGCGCGTGGAAGCCATAGACGAGTTGCTGCTGGAAAAACTGGCGCGCTGGGAAGAGCTGGAGCAACGCGCCAACTAAACCCGAACGCGCGGCAAAGCGCCCCAGCTTTGTCGCGCGTCGACGCATAGGCTAAACCGGTAGAAGGCGGGGCGCCCCATGCGGCGCGCCACCGCCTCGAAAATGACAATCCCGCCCGCGCGGCAAGCGCCATCGAAGCGGGCCGCCAATCGGGGCTGAAACCATATGCAGCGCGCAAGCGGGTGCCGAAAACTTTGCCGTACCATGCTGCGCCTGCCCGGCTGGCGGCTGGCGGCCGCGCTCTTCTGCCTGTCAGGCGCCGGCCAAGCCGCCCCTCTGCGCGCCTGCGCCTCCGATATCGACTTCCCGCCCTTCGCCTTCACCGCCTCATCGGGCTTCGCCGGCGGCGCGCAAGACACCGGCCTCGCCATCAATGTGCTGCAGCGCGCGCTGCGGCGAGCCGGGCGCGAACCGGCGGTCATCCAGCGGCTGCCCTGGCGCCGCTGCAGGGAAGGCGTCGCCCACGGCCAGACCGACATCGCCATCGACGTGCCCACCTCCGAGCTGGACCCCAAGCGCGCCTTGGCCACCGAGGCCTATGCCACGGTCCATCACCTGTACTTCTACTCCACCCGCAAATTCCCCACCGCGCCGCCGCTGCGCGCCCTGTCCGATCTCAAGCGCTACACCGTGTGCGGCTTGTTCGGCAGCCATTTGGATGTGTTCGGCATCGCCCCTTCCCGCCAGGACAGCAGCGCCAAAAACGAACGCAGCGCGATAGGCAAAGTCATGGAGGGCCGCTGCGATGTGTTCATCGAAATCCGCGAGGTGGTAGACAGCCTGTCGCAACGCGACGCCGCCATGCGCGACTTGTTCGCTGCCGCGCCGCTCCGCCACGAGCCCTTGCCTGGCGACATGCCCAGCGGCCTGCATTACGAGATCAGCCTGGCGCTGAAAGACGCGCCCGCCCTGCAGCGCTCCTTCAACGCCACCATCCTCGACCTGATCAACAACAAGGAAATGCCGAGGATGATGCCTTAGGCCGGCTTACTTGCCGGGTTTGCCGAATACCGTTTTCGCCGCCACCGACATCAGCTGATCCACCGTGCGGCCGGTCGCCACCAGGATGGGCACCAGAATTTCCTTGGCCGGCTTGCGGCCTTGCAAGTGCGACACCAGCGCGTCGGCCGCGGAGCCGCCCATCAGATAAGGCTGCTGCATGCCGACCGCGATCAGCGCGTCGCTCTTCAACAGCTTGACCACGTCGGGCATCGCGTCAAAGGAAACCAGCAATACCTGCTTTTCCTTGCCGGCCTCGCGGATGGCGCGCATCGCGCCCTCCACCGGCTGATCGGTCTCGATGAAGAAGCCACGGATCTTGGGGTGCGCCGCCAGGATTTCCTTGACGTAGCGATAAGTCTCCTCGGCCGAATAATCCTTCATCTGCCTGAGCACGATTTCCACCGGGAAACCCGCGTCCTTCATCGCGTCGCGAAAGCCGTTGCTGCGGTCCTGGCCGTTTTTGCGGCTCAGTTCTATGGTGATCATGCCGTAGCTGGCGCCATCCCAGCCCCGCCCCTTGAAGGCGGCGGCCAGTTCCACGCCCACATCGTAAGCGCCGCGATAATTATCCGACTTGACGAAGCTGACGTAATCGCCGCCGGTGGTGCCGATATCGGCGATGGACACGGGTATGCCCGCCCGTTTCGCCAGCGTCAGCGCATCCTCCGCCGCCTTGCTATTGATGGGGGAAATCACAATGCCCGCCGCGTGGCGATCCACCGCCTGCCGGACATTGTTCAATTGGATGTCGGCGCTGAGCTTGCTATCCATTTCAGAAAAAGAATAACCGCGCGCCGCCGCCACCGATTTGACGCCCTTCCCCACCGTATCCCAAAACGGCAAGTCCGCCTTGGCGGTGATGTACACAATTTCGGCCGCCATGGCCGGCGCCGACGCCAAGCCGATGGACACCGCCAACGACGCGCCCACGAGCTTGGCCATCCAGCCGAAACCGCGCGCGCATCCTGCCGCTTGAGCACTCATCTTTTCCTCCACGCTCTTAGCCGTTTCTCCATTCTAGTTTGCCTTGCGCGCTCGGCAGGGCAATCGCGGCCACCCGGACCGGCGCCACGCCGCCGGCATGAATCAGCCACAAGTCATGGTAAAATAAGCGCCGGGATTTACACTGGCTTAACGGCCGGCTTGCCGACTCGCGCTATACTTCCGGCAAAGCGCGCGTCTCGATTAGTGCCAGATAGTCGAAACACGCCAGCCATGCCCATTCATGCCGTCGCGCCGCGGCCTTTTACAACAGGCTGCGCCGCGAAGCCGCTCGAGAATCGCCGGGCGCGCATGAACATGACAGGAGTCCAAGCCCCAATGAAAGACGATTTGCTGATGGAGGCCGGCGCAAGCCGCCGCCGCCTGCTGCAAGGCGCGGCGCTGGCCGGCCTCGCCGCCCTGCTCGCCGCCTGCGGCACCACCCCGCCGCAGAAAACCAGCCAACGCCAGCCCAGCCGCCCCGGCAAACCGGGCGGCGATACCACGCTGTCCAATCTGCAAGCCGACGGCGACGGCCGCGAAATCCTGCTGTACACCATCGGCCTGCTGGACGGCGGCTACCAGTTCGGCGGCAACAACCCCGAAGCCGGACTGGATTGCAGCGGCATGGTCAGCTACATCTACCAGAACGCCGTGGGCATCAAGCTGCCGCACAATGCCGCCCGCATCGCGGCGCTGGCGCGCCCGATCTCGGACAGCCAGATGCAAGTCGGCGACCTGGTGTTCTTCAACACCATGAAACGCCCGTTCTCGCATATGGGCATCTTCATCGGCGACGGCAAGTTCGTCCACGCGCCGCGCACCAACAGCACCATACGGGTGGCGCGGCTGGACAATGTCTACTTCGCGCCGCGCTATGAAGGCGCGCGCACCGTATTGCGCACCTGAGCCAGCCCGCAAGCCGCCGCGCAGGCGGCCTCACCCCTCCTCCGCAGTCCCGATCTAAAAAATCCGCCCCGCCGGGAATAATCGCCTCTCCGCCACGTATACCCTGATAGGAGCGAATCCCAGGACCGTTCCTCCGCCAGCCCGACCAAAAGCCTCGCAATGGATTTCTGCCAGTCTCCGCGTCCATTTTCGGCGCGCCAAATGGCCGGGAGCGGCAACCTCAACCCTGCGCCAGGAGGCAGGGCCGCGACTTAGCGGCCCGCCCCTCGAACCATGACAGAGCCGAACATGCGAAAAGCCTTCCCGCTGCTGACCGCCTTATTGTGGGCTGTCGTCCAAGCTGCAACCGCCCAACCCTTCGACGCCGACATCCACAACAATACGCTGGCAGTCAGTCCGAACGAGCGCATGGCCGTCGCAGGCAACAGCCAGACTGCCGAACTGAAGGTATATGACCTGGCGAGCGGCAAACTCGCGGCCACGCTTCCCGGCTTCGTCACGCCCCGCAATATCGTCTTCTCCCCGGACGGACAGCGCTTTTACGTGACGGGCAGCAGCAAGGGCGTGCTGGAAAGGTGGAACGCCGCCACGCTCAAGCTGGAAGCCAACCTGGCCCTGGGGCCGGGCGCGTTCGGCAGCGCCATCGACCGCGCGGGCACCCATCTCTATGTGAACAACCAGGCGGCCAATAGCGTCAGCGTGGTGGACCTGGCCGACTGGCGGGTAATCAAGGTCATCCCCGGCTTCTCCGGCCCGCGCCAAGGCATCAAGCTGTCGCCCGACGGCGCAACTCTTTATGTCACCAACTTCCGCAGCGACAAACTGAGCGTGCTGGACACTCAAACCCTGACGCTGCGCCAGGAGATCGGCGGCTTCGACAAGATACGCGCCATCTCGATCTCCGCCGACGGCGGCACCCTGTACGCGGCCAACAGCGGCAATGACACGCTGTCCCGGGTGGATACCAAAACCGGCAAGATCACGGCCACCGCGCCGGTGGGCCGCGAACCCTACGGCGCCGCGCTGCGGCCGGACGGCAAGGCCTTGTACGCGGGCAATCTGAAAAGCGACTCGCTGACCGAGGTCGCGCTGCCCGACTTCAAGCCCGCGGCGCAGATCGGCGGCCTGTCGGGTCCGCGCCAGGCCATCAGCTTCAGCCGCGACAGCCGCAAGGCCTGGGTGTTGAACGAAGATTTGGGTCTGGCCGAGGTGGACTTGTCCGCGCGCGCGATCATCCGGGAGATTCCGCCATCGACCAACTGAGCCCGGAGCGTCAGTTCCATCAGTTGCTGCTGGACAACCTGGACCGGCTGCGCCGCTACGCGCGAGTGCTGGAGCGGAATGCAGCCGCCGCCGACGATCTGGTGCAGGACGCGCTGGAGCGGGCCTGGCGCAACTGGCGGCAGTGGCGGACCGGCTCGGACATCCGCCCCTGGCTATTCAGCATCCTGCACAACCAGCATGTCGATCACCTGCGGCGCGCGCGGCAGCCGGCCGAACTGTCCGAGGACGAATGGGAGCGGCTGTCCGTGCCACCCGGCCATGAAAGCGAATCGCAGTTGCGGGATCTCAGCCGCGTGCTGGCGCGCCTGCCTGATGAGCAAAGGGAAGTGCTGCTCCTGGTAGTGGTGGAAGAGATGCGCTACTAGGACGTGGCCGTCGCGCTGGGGCTGCCCGTCGGGACCGTGATGTCGCGCCTGCACCGCGGCCGGGAGCGCCTGCGCCAATTGATGACTGAACATGGAGGCATGGAGCCATGACCGAGCCTAATGCTGATAGCTTGCAAGCTTATCTGGATGGAGAGCTGCCCCCGCGGGAGGCGGCGGAACTGGAAGCCTGGCTGGCCCGGCATCCTGAGACCGCGGAAAAACTGGATCAATTGCGGTGCCAGGACGATGCGCTGCGGCAGCTGTGGGCGCTGCCCAAGCGCGAGCCCGTGCCATCCCGTTTGCTGGCCGCGGCCAGACCGCCGGCCAGGCGCGCGCCGCCGCCCTGGCTGCGCCAGGGCATCGCCGCCGGCCTGGTGTTCGCGCTGGGCCTAGGCGGCGGCTGGTATGGACAACAAGCCTATCAGGCCAGCGGCTACGCGGCGGAAGGGGGGATGATCGCGGACAGCCTCCCGCGGCAGGCGGCCATGGCGCATGTGGTCTACAGCCCCGACATCCAGCGCCCGGTCGAGATCGGCGCGGATCAGGAGGCGCAAATGATCGCCTGGCTCTCGCAGCGCATGCGCAGCCCCATCAAGCCGCCCCGCCTGGCTCAGGCGGGCTATGAGCTGATAGGAGGCCGCCTGCTGCCTGGGGAGCAAGGTCCGGTCGCCCAGTTCATGTACCACGACCCCTCCGGCTTGCGTGTCACGCTGTATGTAGCGAACGGCGTCAGCCCCAGGAACGAGGCCGGATTTCACTACGCCAGCCAGGGACCGGTCAATGTCTACTATTGGTGGAGCCAGGGCCAGGGATACGCGCTCTCCGCCGGTATGCCGCGTGAGCGGCTGGCCGGCCTGGCGCGATTGGCGCAGCGGCAATTGGCCGCGCATCCAGCGGCAGCGGAGACGCCTCCTCGCCCACTGATGTAAGCCGCGAAAGGCTGTGATAAGCTGCCGCATCCACAATGCATCCCGCGACCCGCAATGAAACTGAAATTCAGCAAGATGCACGGCTTGGGCAACGACTTCATGGTCATCGACGGCGTGAGGCAAGCGGTTTCGCTCACGCCGGAGCGCATCCGGCAACTGGGCCATCGCCAGCTCGGCATCGGCTTCGACCAACTGCTGCTGGTGGAGGCCGCGCGCGAGGCCGGCCACGATTTCCGCTACCGCATCTTCAACAACGACGGCGGCGAAGTGGAGCAATGCGGCAACGGCTCGCGTTGCTTCGTCAAATTCGTCTGCGACGAAGGCCTGACCGACAAGCGCCGGATCGCGGTGGAAACCGCGCGCGGCGTGATCAGCCCGGAATACCTGGGCGACGGCATGGCCCGCGTGGACATGGGCGTGCCCCGCTTCGCGCCCGCCGACATTCCTTTCATCGCCGCCCAAGCGGCGCTGAGCTACCCGCTGCAGCTAAAGGACGACGAGTGCGTGGTCAGCGTCGCCTCGATGGGCAACCCGCACGCAGTGCAGCTGGTGGACGACGTGGACGCCGCCCCGGTGGCGGCCGTCGGCCCGCAAGTGGAAAGCCATCCGCGCTTCCCCGAACGCGTCAACGCCGGTTTCATGCAGATTGTGTCGCGCGGCGAAATCCGCCTGCGCGTCTATGAGCGCGGCGCCGGCGAAACGCTGGCCTGCGGCACCGGCGCCTGCGCCGCCGTGGTGTGCGGCATCCGCCTGGGCCTGCTGGACCCGCGCGTGACCGTCCACGCCCGCGGCGGCGACATGGTGATCGAATGGGCCGGCGAAGGCAGTCCGGTGATCATGACCGGCCCCGCTGTCACCGTTTTCCAGGCAGAAATCGAACTTTAAGCGCCAGATCGACACCAACCCCTTTGCGTATCACCAAGAAAGGAACAGGCTGATGCACAGCGAACAGGTTCTCGCCTTCCTCGACGAACATCCCGAATTCCTGCAGCAACACGCCGAACGCTACGGCCTGCAGGCCGCGCCCCAGGCGGGCGAACGGGTGGTGGTGTCCTTCGTCGAGCGTCAGTTGCTGGAACTGAAGGACCAGGCCCGCCAATTGGAGGCCCAGCTGCAGCAACTGATGGAACAAGGCAAGGCCAACGATCAGATCCTGGCCCGCACCCATCAGCTGACGCTGTCGCTGCTGAACGGCGGCGGGTTGGCGCATCGCATCGCCGCGCTGAAAGACGGCCTGCGCGATCACTTCCAGCTGAACCGCGCCGCCATCCGGCTGTGGCATCCCGCCGCGGAGAGCGACGCCGAGCATTACAACGCCCGCGGCGAAGTGCAAGGCCTGGCCCGCAATCTGGCCGCCGCGCCTTATTGCGGCCCTTATGTCAATGACGAGGTGATGAGCTGGTTCCCGGCCAAGCCGGTGCTGCAGTCCTTCGCCCAGGTGGCGCTGCGCGACGCCGCCGGCCAGCCATTCGGCCTGCTGGTTCTGGCCAGCGACGACACCCAGCGCTTCACCCGCGACATGCACACCCAGTACCTGGCGCAGATCGGCGCGCTCGCCTCCGCCGCCCTGCTCGCCGCGCTGGAGGAGCGATGACAGCCACACCAGTCGGATGGCTGCTGCTGGCCATCGTCGCGCTCTTTTTCCTGCACGCCTGCTGGCGGCTGATCTCCAGCCGCAACGGCAGCGCCATCGCCTGCTCGCTGGCCGCCTATCTGGCGCTGGCTGTGCTGCTGGATTGCCATGAGGAGCCGGTTTCGGTCGCGCCGCTGCTGCTCCCCTTTGTCTACGGCTATGCCTGGCTGGGCATCGCCGCGGTGATGTGGGCCGCCGCCAATATGAAGGTGGAGCGCCGCGCGCTGAGCTTCCCGGGGCAAGACCCCAGGCTGGCGGCGCTGTTCGCCAGCCAGCTGGCCCTGCATATCGGCGTGCTGGCCTTTTCCCCCTGGCTGGCTTGGCGGCCGCTGGCGGCCTATATCATGGCGCCGCCCTTGCTCGCCGCCGCCAGTTACGCGGCCTATCGAGTAATGCTGATGGTGATGCGCCGCCGCGAAACCTGCGGCGCGCCATGGCCGGCCTGGGCCACGCTCTGCGTCACCCTGCCGCTGGCCCTGGTCTGGCTGGAACACTGGCTCGCGCCTTGGCTGCTGGACTTCACCTAAGCCCATTCCGACCCGCGCCGGATAAGAAAAAAGCACCCTCGCGGTGCTTTTTCCCATCTGCAGGCCGGCGTCAGGATCGGACGGGCTCGCCGGAGACGGCTTTTGTCGTGGCGGCTGCCGGCGCCGAGCGGGTCAGCGAGCTCAGGGCGATGCCGGCGAAGATCGCCGCCAGGCCCGCGGCATGAAACCAGTGCAGTTCCTCGCCCAGCAAGGCGATCGACTGCACCGCGCCGAAAGCCGGCATCAGGTACAGAAAGCTCGCCGCCTTGGCGGTGCCCACCATGGCGATGGCGCGGTTGTACATCAGGTACGCCACCACCGAGGGCAGCGCGCCCAGGTAGATCAGGCTGGCCCAGGCCCCGCCATCAAGGGAAGGCAGGCCGCGCTGGGCCGCCTCCATGCCGAACAAAGGCAGCAACACCAGCTCGCCCACCAGCAGCAATACGCTCATCTGCACCAGCGCGTCGATGCCCGGCTTGAGCTTGCGCAAGCCCAGCGTGTAGATGGCCCAGCACAGGCCGCCGGCCAACACCAGCAAATCGCCGCTGCCGAAATGGAAAGCGCCGATCGCCGCCAGATTGCCCTTCAGCACGATCAGCAAAGCGCCGCACAAGGCCACGCTCATGCCTAGCCACTGGCGGCTGCTCAGCCGCTGGCGGAAATACAGCGAGCCCAGCAGCAGCACCATCACCGGCGTGGCGCTGTTCAAGATCACCGCATTGGTGGCGGTGGTGGTCTGCACCGCCCAGTAGACGAAGGTATTGGTCAGGCCGATGCCGAACAGGCCCAGCAACAGCAACTGCTTCCATTGCGCCCGCAGCTTGGGCCATTCGCGCTTGAATCTCGGCAAGGCGAACGGCGCGAGGCAGCACAGGGCGATGGCCCAGCGGGCGAAGGCGAGCGTAAACGGCCCCACCTGTTCATGCAGGGCGCGGGCGATGACGAAATTGGTGGACCACATCAACATGGTCACAATCAATAGCAAATAGGCTTTGTGGTGGGAAGTTGCGGACTTCATGGCAGCTCTTGATATAAACTGCCGATATTCTAGCAATTAAGTGGAATATAATAATTCAATCTTACCAATGACAGACTGAGTAAATTCCACAATTCGCAATGAAACAATCAATTCATTCCACCATCCGGCTGATTGATGAAATATTGCGACGCCGGGCGCCCTCCTCGCTCAGTCAAAAGAACTAGTCCGCCCTCTCCTTCCTGCGAACTGTCCCGCAGCGATAACTTCCATACAATCCTAACAACAACCACTCCAGCCGGACCCGCCTCATGCTGACAGACCGCTTCGGCCGCGCGATCGAATACCTGCGGCTCTCCGTCACCGACCGCTGCGACTTGCGCTGCAGCTATTGCCTGCCCAAGGGATTCAAAGGGTTTGAAGAACCGGCGCAGTGGCTGACTTTCGACGAAATTGAGCGCGTGGCATCCGCGTTTAGCCGCCTGGGCGTGCAACGGCTGCGGCTGACCGGCGGCGAGCCCTTGCTGAGGCGCGGCCTGAGCGAGCTGGCCGGCAGGCTGTCCGCTCTGCCCGGCCTCGCCGATTTATCCCTCTCCACCAATGCCACGCAGCTGGAAAAACACGCCGCGGCGCTGCGGCGCGCCGGCGTCAGCCGCTTGAATGTGAGCCTGGATTCCTTGCGGCGCGATTGCGTGGCCCAGCTGACCGGCAGCGACAGCCTGCCCAAGGCGCTGGCTGGCCTTGCCGCCGCCAAGGACGCGGGCTTCGACAGAATCAAAATCAATATGGTGCCGGTCGCCGGCGTCAACGACGGCGATATCGAAGCGATGGCGGAGTTCTGCATCGAACACGGCTTCATCCTGCGCCTGATCGAGGCCATGCCGATGGGAGACAGCGGACGCCGAACGCGCGGCAGCGAGCTCGCGCCGATACTGGAGAGACTGAGCCGCCGCTTTGGCCTGGAGGCGCTTTGCCGCAATCTGGGCGGCGGCCCCGCCCGCTACTGGGGCTCGCCCGACGGGCGCTTCACGCTGGGACTGATCACGCCTATCAGCCAGCATTTTTGCGCCAGCTGCAACCGGCTGCGGATGTCGGTGGACGGCACCCTCTACCTGTGCCTGGGCCAAGAGCAGAGCTATCCGCTGCGGCCCCTGCTGCGCGCCGGCTGCAGCGACGCGGAGCTGGAAGCCGCCATCCGCGCCGCCATTGAACTGAAGCCGGAAAAACACGACTTCAACGAAGCGCCGGCCAAGCTGATGCGTTTCATGTCGCAGACCGGCGGCTAGCCAGCCAGTCTGCGATGAAAGCCGCCACGGCGGCCGCGTCGTTCAAATCCAGCACAGTCACGGCGGCGTCCAAGGCCGCATCCGACGCCACCGCGATGATGTTCGCGTCCTCCAGATACCGCGCCGGCCTACCCAAGGCGGGTCGATAAACCTCCAGCTTGGGCACCGGCAGCGTTTTCTGCCCCTCCAGCAACACCAGATCGCACGGCGACAATCTAGCCAGCTGCTCGTCCAGCGTCAGCTCCCTTTCCGTTTCCGCGTAAACGCCCACCCTGCGCGGCGACACGATCATCACCTCGCAAGCGCCGGCCTGGCGGTGCCGGAAACTGTCCTTGCCCGGTTCGTCCAGCTGCACGTCGTGATGGCTGTGCTTGATCACCGCCACCTTCAGCCCCGCCGACCGCAGCAAGGGCAGTATCTTTTCCAGCAAAGTCGTCTTGCCGCTGCCGGAATAACCGCAAATTCCCAACACCGCCTGCATGTCTTCTCCTTTTGGGGGATTGTCGCTCCTGACGGAACACACTATGTTCATACTATTTCCATAGAAACTTATTTGTGCGCAGCACTCGCGGCAGAACCCAACCGGAATCAGCATGAGTCGAATTGTCCCATTTCCAGCCCTCAGCCGCCGCTTTCAAAGCCTGGCGAGCAAACTACTGGTATTGTCGCTGATCGCCCTGTTGATTGTATTGACCGCCATCGCCTACTCGCTCGCCCTTTCCTGGCGGCTGGAAGGCGGCGCGGCCGCCATCAACGATGTAGGCAGCCTGCGCATGCGCAGCTATCGCCTGGCCTATCTGCAATCGCAGCGCGCCGCCAGCGCGCAGCTCGCCGCCGAAACCGCCGCTTTCGACCAGACCCTGGACCGCCTGCGCCGGGGCGATCCCGCCCGGCCTTTGTTTTTGCCCGATAACCGCGACATCCGCGACCAGGAGAGCTTGATAGAAAAGCGCTGGCGCGAGGAAATCCGGCCGCTGATGCAGACCCGGAGCGGCGCCCCGGCCCAGCTCAAGGTGGAGGCCTTCGTCGCCGACATCGACACCTTGGTGTCCCTGGTGGAAAGGGATAATGAAGCCAACACCAATCTGCTCCGGCTATTCCAGATGGTGCTGATCGCCATGGCGCTGGCCGGCACCGTCACCATGGCCTATATGCTGTTTCTGATGGTGATCAACCCGGTCAGCGCGCTCAGCGAGGCGATGCGGCGTCTGCGCGAGGGCGATCTCGACGCCAGGATCAGGGTGGACCGCCAGGACGAATTCGGCCAGCTCGCCGCAGGCTTCAACCAGATGGCGGAACGGGCGCAGGACCTGTACCAGAACCTGGAAAGCAAGGTCAAACAGAAGACGCAGGAGGTGGAAGAGCAGAATCTGCGCCTGAAGACGCTATATGACATGACCTCCTTCCTGCACCAACAGCGCGCGCTGGACGAAACCTGCCACGGCTTCCTCGGCCGGCTGATGCGGCTGACCGGCGCCGACGCCGCCAATGCCCGGCTGGTGGACGCGGAACGCGGCAAGCTGGACCAGATCGCCCAGCAAGGCCTGCCGGCTGACATGGCGCTGAATGAGGAATGCATCCCCCACGACGCCTGCCACTGCGGCGAAGCCGTGCAGCAGCCCTTCGCCGTGCTGCGCCACATCGGCGAACTGGCCGGCGAGGACATCCGCCACTGCGGCAAGGCCGGCTTCGCCTCCATCGCCGTCTTCCATATCCGCAACCAGCGCGAGGACGTGGGCATCTTCACCTTGTACTTCCGCGAAAAACGCACGCTGTCGATGGCTGAGCAGATGCTGATCGAAACGCTGGGCCAGCACTTGGGCGTCGCCATCGAAAACCAGCGCCTCGGCGCGATGGAGCGCCAGTTCGCCGTGTCCGAGGAGCGCAATCTGATGGCCCAGGGCCTGCACGACAGCATCGCCCAATCGCTGTCCTTCCTCAATCTGCAGACGCAGATGCTGGAAGACGCGATGAACTCCCGAGAAGAAGACATGGCCCGGGAAAACCTCGCCTTCATCCGCGCCGGCGTGCAGGAGTGCTACGAGGACGTGCGCGAACTCCTGTTGAATTTCCGCACCCGCATCAGCAAACAGGAATTCCCTGAGGCGGTGAACACGCTGCTGCAGCGCTTCGAGCAACAAACCCGCATCCCGGCCAGCCTGGAGCTTCGCGGCGAAGGCAAGCCGCTGGACCCGCAACAGCAACTGCAGGTGTTCTTCATCCTGCAGGAAGCCCTATCCAATGTCCGCAAGCATGCCGACGCCAGCGCGGTCAAAGTGGAGATCGACAACGACGCCAGTTTCCGCATGAGCATCCAGGACAACGGCCGCGGCTTCTCCCCCGAACAACTGGCCGCCAAGGCCGCGCGCCATGTCGGCGTGTCCATCATGCAAGAACGGGCCAACCGCATACACAGCCGGATCCAGATCCATTCGCAGCCCGACCACGGCACCACGGTGGAACTGACCCTGCCCAAAGAGGAGCGCACCAGCGCATGACACAAGCGATACGCATTTTACTGATTGACGACCACACGCTGTTCCGCAGCGGCCTGAAAGCGCTGCTGCAAAGGCAGGACGATTTCCTGGTGGCGGGCGAAGCCGCCGACGGCCTGGAAGGCGTGAAACAGGCGGAGCTGCTGAAGCCGGACGTGGTGCTGCTGGACCTGGACATGCCGGTGATGAACGGCCGCGAAGCGCTGGGCCAGATACTGAGCGGCTGCCCGGACACCGCGGTGCTGATGCTGACCGTGTCCGAGGACGGCGACGATCTGGCCGAATGCATGCGCGGCGGCGCCCGCGGCTACCTGCTGAAAAACATCAACGCCGACTTCCTGCTGGACAGCATTCGCCGCGCGGTGGACGGCGACAGCGTATTGTCGCCGGAAATGACCGCCAAGCTGCTGGCCCGGCTGCGCCAGCCGCCCAGCGCCAAAACCAGCGAACTGGACACCTTGACGCCGCGTGAGCGCGAAACGCTGAGCTGGCTGGCGCGCGGCGTCAGCAACAAGGAAATCGCCCGCGAACTGGACCTGGCCGAGAGCACGGTCAAGGTCCACGTGCAGAACATCCTGCGCAAGCTGTCGCTGAGCAGCCGGGTGCAGGCGGCGGTCTATGCTGTAGAACACGGGTTGGACAAGGCCTGAAAATAGTTTGCAAGGTTTGGGCGGTTACGGATGAAGCCATCGTAGCGCGGGTTGGCCGAAGGCCATACCCGCGAACAAGACAACACCAGGCCGTAACGCAATCATGATAAGTAGTCGCGGGTATGGCCTGATAGGCCAACCGGCGACTTGGCTCCGGCAGCAGGTTACTTCCAACGTTAGGGCTCACGAGGTATCGCTATGACTTGGGCACAAAAGAGCGCCGCGAATCTTCTTCCCCTTAGTGTTGAAAGAGCACAACTTGCCGTTGCACTTCAGGAATGGCTATACACCGGGGATATGTACGACCTCGGAACGCCAATTGAAACGTGCGAATTGTGCAAACACCCCGACATTCGATATCAATTCAAAATAATTAACCGGCACAACGGAAACGAAATACTGGTTGGTTCCGAGTGTATCAACAAGTTCAGAATCTCCGCAATTGATGAACTAGGAAATATTCTGGGGTGTGACGAGTCTCGCCGCCGGGTAAACCGAGATCGCCGCTTTTTGGTTAATGAGGCGAGAAAACGCCACCTTGTTAATACCCTTGTCGCGTTGTCCGCGGTCGAAGAAAATTTCGATATCAACTCTTTCATCTCATACGTTTTGGATCGTGACGCTTTCACACCGAATCAACTGGCGTTACTATTCTGGCGCCTCGATCAACATGAAATCGAATATTCACCAAGAGACTTCAAATTGACTATTCGGCGAGATAGAGAAAAAAATCAGCTTCGCCAAATGGAGGACTGGAAGCTACAAAAGCTTTGGCCCTCCATGTCCACAAGCCAACACACCTGGGTTCGCAAGCATACTAACTTTGAACCCTAACCCTAGATTCTAGACGACTTACACGAAAAGCAGGGCCGTAGGTTGGGCTGAATAAAATGAAGCCCAACGTTTACCGAGCATAAATAGGCATTACCCAACCAACAGGAATTACCAAATGATCCGCGGTAAACGTTGGGCTTCGCAAGCTTAGCCGAACCTACGGCCCCATGCTGTAGAACATGGGTTGGATAAGGCTTGAGCGTGCCTCACTCCGATGCCGGAGCATGACACTATTGAGAAGCGCAAGAAGAGAAAGAGATGCGGTAGTCGCTCACCAATAGACGCGGGTATGGCCTGACAGACCGACCCTGGCAAGGGCCTGCCCATGCATATATGATGCTCAGCATCTAAAATGCTATTAGCATATTGCGTGTTTCGTCCGATTCCAGCCCCAATTTAAGAAACGAACCAGTCATTATCGTAATTATTTTAGCATAAAAATATTGACAACATAGCCCCTATGCAACAAAATTCAACAACTTCCGCTCTGCATTCTTGACTAGTTATAAATTCACCAACATCAGGCATTCTATCACCCCAAAGAAAACACTCCACCCCAATCACATCAGTTATTTATTAACCGGAGCGCCTTACCATGAGCAATATTGAGCCAATTTATAAAAACACTGACTCCCTACTCCCTATTGAAAAACTTATTATCGAGGCAGACGCAGCACTCATAGACAAAAATCGCACCACATCAACAGACAATGATATTAATGAAGCATTAATTGCTGCTGGTGGAATTGGAGTTGGTGGGACAATTGGATTTGCTGGATTATACTACGCAGGGGTAACAGGCTTATCTGCTGCCGGCATAACATCTGCGCTAGCAGCCGCGGGGGGATTAGTCGGAGGTGGGATGGCTGCAGGAATTGCCGTCTTGGCCGCACCGGCTGTTCTTTTGGGTGTAGGCGCATACGCATGGGCAGCTCAACGAAACAAGCAAAAGCTCATTGAGCGAAAAAAAGAGCTTCTTTCAAAATTACTCGATAAATTAAAAAAAATCGATGCGGAGTTGCGTAAATTCTCACCAACCAACGGCGAGAGAATGGAATACCTGGAACGTCTCAAGACTCTTATAAAAGCAGCTATAGCTGACTTAGAGGCTGACATGAAAATTCATGCTTCTTGATAATTTATAAAGAATTACTGCGCAGCAACTGCGCCCTTCTGGCACCACTGCAGACCAGAGCCGTAGGTTGGGCTGAATAAAATGAAGCCCAACGTTTACCTAGCATGAATAGGTATTGCCTAACTCTCAGGCATTAGCACATGATCCGCGGTAAACGTTGGGCTTCGCAAGCTTAGCCCAACCTACGGGACTGGACATCTACGGCCCTGGAAACGGCTGGATTGGCCTTGCCCAACCCGACCTGCAACCCTATTAAAATTAGGCGCGTGGTGGATGAATAAAATTCACGCAATCATATTGTTTATTTTTCTATGCACCATTCTCACCTCCTGCCATAACAATGCACTGGGATACAAAGCATTATCGAAGAACTATAAAACCACTACTGGCCACATTGCGGCAATGAATTGCGCCAATCACGGTGAGTTCTATTACGCATTTTATGTGAACGGGAAAAGATACTCAAACAGAGGGCTTGATCATGGAACAGACTGCGGCGCGCTAAAGGAAGGCGATGAGCTTGATGTTTATTACAACCCGGAGAGTCCATCTATTAATGCAGATATCGACCCAAGCGCTGCATACCGTCAGGAATCTGGATTTTACATCCCAGAATGGTTATGGGTTTTGTTTCCGATCATCATCGCAATTTCACTAGCATTTCTCTTGGCGCTCAAACATGCCGGGAGTGATGACAAAAAAGAGTCCTAGCATCGCCTAGTCGGCGCGCCCTACCGACGCAGCCGCCAACACCCGCTACGCTCTCTGAGACCAAACAAAAGGCTATGTCCCAATAATGTGTTGCAAGGGACGACCCACTGCCTCCTGCAAGCAGTGGCAAGGCTGCATGGTTTGCTGATAGCGCTCCAGCATCCGTCGCCACCCCAGATAGTTTTCAAGGTATTTGGTGGCAACCCCGTGGAATCGAGCCATCCAAAGCTTCAAGCGGCTATGGTAGGCATTCACATGCTGGATATGGAACGCCCCCTCGCGTACCCGCTGTCCCGTCTTGGCATGCACGACTCGATGGGTAATGCCATGCTGCCTGGCAAAGGTCGAGTACACCGCTGCGCCGTCCGAACACAGGATGGCGTCGCTATCCACCAACGGGGCTAAAGCCGCTTCCACATGAGCGCCATTGAGCTTCTTCAACTTGAAGTCCGCTATATGTCCCTCTCGGTCCTGCACCACCATGATGGGAATCTGATCCGGCCCGGTTCCCCGTGTTTGGCTGACGCCACCCCGCTGGCGCGGCGCGCGGGGGAGGCACCGCTGCCCTTTGAATGATTCCAGAATGAAGGTTTCATCTACTTCGACGATGCCTCGGGCTTGCGCCGCCAGATGGTCTGATGCGCGATGCAAGAAGCGATGCCGCCATAGGAAAGCCGTGTTCTTGCTGATGCCGCATGCACGAGCGGCTGCTCGCACGGTCAAGCCATCCTGCAGTGCTTGGGCGTAGCTCAGCCAGCGATCGGCCTTGCGCAATTTGGCTAATGGACTGCCCGACAAGGCATTGCAGGTCCGGTGGCACTGTTTGCAGCGATAACGCCGCAGGCCTCGGCTCCAGCCCCATAACGCCAACTGGTTGGCCTCGGCCTGGCAGTGTGGGCAAGCCGTCAGGTCAGGCAAGGCGTCCTGAATGGCGTCATGGTGAGTGGGATGTTTAAGCGCAGAAGACAGCAAGCTCCTCTGTTTGAGCGTGAGCTGATCCAGTTGGGCAAGAAAACGCTGAAAACTCTGGGCATCCATGGCGCGACTCCCGGTCTGCTACTGTATTCAGCATAGCTCCCAACACGGAATTGGGACATAGCCAAACAAAACGCCGCGCTCCCTCCCCGGATGCGCGGCGTTTTTCATGCCCAGCGATCAGCCGCGCGGCCGCACCAGCTGCCAGGCGCGTCCCAGGTAGGTCACTGCGCCGAACCCGCTCCACACGTGCACCAGCCGGGTGAAGGGAAAGATCACGAACAAGCTCATGCCCATGAACAGGTGCAGCTTGAACACCGGCGAGGCGGAGACGATGAAGTCGGCCGCGTCGCCGCGGAAGGTGACGATGTGCTGCGCCCAGCTCATCAGCAGTACCATTTCGTGACCGTCCAGGTGCTGGGCCGACACGAAGATGGTGCTCAGGCCCAGCAGCAGCGTGGCCAGTATCCACAACAACACCAGCTTGTCGCGCCAGGTGGTGTTGGCCGCCAGCCGGTCGCATAGGAAGCGGCGGTGCAGCAGCAATACGATGCCGATCAGGCACAGGCCACCCATCACACCGCCGGCGCTCATCGCGAACAGCTGCTTGAAACTGTGCGTCACGCCCAGCGCGTCCCACACCGCCAGCGGCGTCAGCAAGCCGGCCAAGTGACCGAAGAACAGGCCGATGATGCCCAGGTGGAACAGAATATTGCCCAAGCGCAACTGGCCGCGGTACAAGAGCTGCGACGACTCGCTCTTCCAGCTGTACTGCTCGCGCTCGAAGCGGATCAGGCTGCCCAGCAGGAAGATGGCCAGCGCGATATAGGGGTAGATGCCGAATACAAATTGATGAAGGTAGCTCATTGCTTTCTCCTGCATGAGGGAGAGCAGGCGGCATCGCCCCTCTCCCCGACCCTCTCCCGCGAGGAGAGAGGGGGATTTAGGTTCTACATGGCGGCCTTGGCCCTGGCCGCAAGCCTTTGGCCTGGCCCGCCCGCTCTCCCTGCCCTTTGCCCGCAAGCAGAGAGTGAGGCTCTGGCGCTAGCGCGCGGCCCGCGCCGGCGGATAAAAGTTCACCGGAGCGATGGCCGGCATGGTCGGCTTCAGCAGCGGCTCCACGCCGTCCGCGCCGGGGCCGAAGGTTTCCAGCATTTCGTCCATGTCGCGGATGGGCGGCGCCTGCAGCGGCTCCGGCTTGACCGGCGACAGCGTCAGCAGCGCGTCGAACAGGCCGGCATACACCGAGCCGGACTCGTTCAGTTTGCCGGAAACGTGGCCGATCACATGCACCGCGTCGGCCAGCAGCCGTTCGGACTCGTCCTTGCCGCACTGCCCCAGAAACTCCAGAAACAGCGGCAGGTAGTCCGGCAGCTCGTTGCACGTCGGCTCAAAGCCGTGCCGGCGGTACTCGGCCAGCAGGTCCACCATGGCCTGGCCGCGGGCGCGGTCCTCGCCGTGGATATGCTCGAACAGATGCAGCGAGTGCGCGGGGTTGTGGTCGAAAGTGATCACGTAGCGTTGCTGGGATTCGATCAGTTCGTCGTTTTCCAGCGCCTGCAGCAAGGGCTCCAGCAGGCTGGCGGTTTGCAGATGCTCGGCCGCCTCGGCGCGGATCTCGTCCACCGCTGCCGTCAGCTCGGCCTCCGGGTAACACAGCAGCGCGGACAGAATGGCGTGGATGCGCATGATGGTCTCCTTAGTTGCCGGCGTTGGACTTGCGGTCGCGCCGCATGTCGTGGAACACGATGGGGGTGGCCTTCTTCTTGCCGAACAGGCTGGCCTCGGACTCGCCGCCGGAACAGCCGTTGCCGAAGCTGAAGCCGCAACTGGCCTTGTCCTCGAAAGCATTTTCCACCATTTCCTTGTGGCTGGACGGAATCACGAAGCGGTCTTCGTAATTGGCGATGGCCATCACCTGGTACATTTCCTCCACCTGGGTGGCGGTCAGATGGGTGCCGGCCAAGGTGGCGGCGTCGCTGACCTTCTCCACGCTCTTCTTGCGCATGTAGCGGCGCATCGCCACCATGGTCTCCAGCGCCTTGGCCACCGGCTCTTCCTTGCCCGCGGTCAGCAGGTTGGCCAGATACTTGATGGGTATGCGCAGGCTCTTCACGTCGGGGATAATGCCGCCCTCGCCTATCAGGCCGCTTTCCATCGCGCTCTGGATCGGCGACAGCGGCGGGATGTACCACACCATGGGCAGCGTCCGGTATTCCGGGTGCAGCGGGAAGGCCACCTTCCACTCCATCGCCATCTTGTACACCGGCGAGCGGCGGGCGGCGTCCAGCCAGCTTTGCGGGATGCCCTGCTTCAGCGCCTCGGCCGCGATGGCCGGATCGTTCGGATCCAGGAACAGATCCAGTTGCGACTGGTACAGGTCCTGCGGACTCTCCACCGCCGCCGCCTCTTCGATCTGGTCGGCGTCGTACAGCAGCACGCCCAGGTAGCGGATGCGGCCGACACAGGTCTCGGAACAGACGGTGGGCTGGCCGGACTCGATGCGCGGGTAGCAGAAGATGCACTTTTCGGCCTTGCCGGACGTCCAGTTGTAGTAGATCTTCTTGTACGGGCAGCCGGACACGCACATCCGCCAGCCGCGGCATTTGTCCTGGTCGATCAGGACGATGCCGTCGTCTTCGCGCTTGTAGATGGAGCCGGACGGGCAGGACGCGACGCAGGCCGGGTTCAGACAGTGCTCGCACAGCCGCGGCAGATACATCATGAAGGTGTTCTCGAAGGCGGAGTACATCTCCTTCTGGATGCCGTCGAACAGCGCGTCCTTGGCCCGCTTGGAGAATTCGCCGCCCAGGTCGTCCTCCCAGTTCGGGCCCCACTCGATCTTGTCCATCTTCTTGCCGGTCAGCACCGACACCGGCCGCGCGGTCGGCGGCGTCTGCATCTTCGGCGCGTTCTGCAGGTGCTCGTAGTCGTAGGTGAACGGCTCGTAGTAGTCGTCGATGGCCGGCAGATTGGGGTTGGCGAAGATATTGGCCAGGATCTTAAGCCGACCGCCCTGGCGCGGCTCCAGCTTGCCGTCGGCGCGGCGCTTCCAGCCGCCCTGCCACTTGTCCTGGTTTTCCCAGTCCTTGGGGTAGCCGATGCCGGGCTTGGTCTCCACATTGTTGAACCAGGCGTACTCGATGCCGTCGCGGCTGGTCCACACGTTCTTGCAGGTGACCGAACAGGTATGGCAGCCGATGCACTTATCCAGATTCAACACCATGCCGATTTGCGCGCGTATTTTCATTGCGTTTCTCCGTAGGGCGGAAGCCTCGCAGAGGCGTTCCGTCCTACTTTGCTGATCAGTATTCGGTAAACGGACTTATTCGGCGGAACGCCCCGTTGGGGCTTCCGCCCTACTCGGCTCATCCATCCAGTCGACTTTGTCCATCTTGCGCACCACGACGAATTCGTCGCGGTTGGCGCCCACCGTGCCGTAGTAGTTGAAGCCCCAGGACAGCTGGGCGTAGCCGCCTATCATGTGGGTGGGCTTGGTCACGGTTCGGGTCACCGAGTTGTGGATGCCGCCGCGCTTGCCGGACACCTCGGCGCCGGGCACGTTCACGATCTTCTCCTGGGCGTGGTACATCAGCGTCATGCCTTCCGGCACCCGCTGCGACACCACCGCGCGGGCGGTCAGCGTGCCGTTGATGTTGAACACCTCGATCCAGTCGTTGTCGACGATGCCGGCTTTTTTAGCGTCGGTCTCGGACAGCCAGACTTGGGGGCCGCCGCGGCTGAGCGTCAGCATGCGCAGATTGTCGGAATAAGTGCTGTGTATGCCCCATTTCTGGTGCGGGGTGATGAAGTTGAGCACCAGCTCGTGATTGCCGTTGCCGTGCTTGCCCAGCACTGCCTGCGTGGTCTTCAAGTCCACCGCCGGCTTGTACACGCACAGGCCTTCGCCGAAGGCGCGCATCCACTGGTGGTCCTGGTAGAACTGCTGGCGGCCGGTCAGCGTGCGCCACGGAATCAGCTCGTGGACATTGGTGTAACCCGCGTTGTAGCTGACTTCCTCGCTCTCCAGGCCGGACCAGGTGGGCGAGGAAATGATCTTGCGCGGCTGCGCCTGCACGTCGCGGAAGCGGATGGTGTCGTGCTCGCGCGGCTTGGCCAGGTGGGTATGGTCGCGGCCGGTGATCCTGGACAGCGCGTCCCAGGCCTTCACCGCCACGTGGCCGTTGGTTTCCGGCGCCAAGGTCAGGATCATTTCCGCCGCGTCGATGGCGGTCTCCAACTTGGGTTGGCCCTTGCCGGCGCCCGATTGCGCCACTTGGTTCAGGCCGCGCAGGATGTCTACCTCATGGGCGGTCTTCCAGCCTATGCCCTTGCCGCCGTTGCCGGCCTTCTCCAGCAGAGGGCCGATGGTGGTGAACTTGTCGTAGATCGCGCCGTAGTCGCGCTCCACCACCGTCATCGCCGGCATGGTCTTGCCCGGCACCGGCTCGCACTCGCCCTTCTTCCAATCCTTGGGATCGAAAGGCTGGCCCAGCTCCTGCGGGGTGTCGTGCATCAGCGGGGTCAGCACCAGGTCCTTTTGCACGCCCAGATAATCCTTGCCGATTGCCGACAGGCTCTTGGCGAAGCCCTTGTAGATTTCCCAGTCGCTCTTGGCCTGCCACAAGGGCTGCACGGCTTCGGACAGCGGGTGGATGAAGGGATGCATGTCCGAGGTGTTGAGGTCGTCCTTCTCATACCAGGTGGCGGTGGGCAGCACGATGTCGCCGTACAGGCAGGTGGTGGACATGCGGAAGTCCAGCACCACCAGCAGGTCCAGCTTGCCCTCGGCCGCCGGACGCACAGTGATCTCGCTGGGCTTGATGCAGTCGTCTTCCGAGCCCAGCACCGCGTTCTGGGTGCCCAGCAGATACTTGAGGAAGTACTCGTGGCCCTTGCCGGAGCTGCCCAGGATATTGGAGCGCCACACGAACATATTGCGCGGGAAGTTTTGCGGGTTGTCCGGATCATTGCAGGCCATGTCCAGCGAGCCGTCCTTCAAACCTTGCACGGCGAAGGCCGCAGGGTCCAGGCCCTGAGCGATGGCGTCCCGGGACAAGTCCAGCGGGTTGCGCGACAGCTGCGGCGCGGACGGCAGCCACCCCATCCGCTCAGCCTTGGCGTTGTAGTCGATCAAGGATAGGCCGGCCATCTTGCCGTCGGCGGTCGGGCACAGTATCTCGCCGACACCCAGTTTTTCATGCCGCCACTGGCTGGTATGCGCGTACCAGAAGCTGGTGCCGTTCATCTGCCGCGCCGGGCGGTTCCAGTCGCCGGCAAAGGCCAGCGGCGCCCAGCCGGTCTGTGGACGCAGCTTTTCCTGGCCCACGTAATGGCACCAGCCGCCGCCGGATTGGCCGATGCAGCCGCACAGCATCAGCATATTGATGATGCCGCGGTAGGTCATGTCCATGTGATACCAGTGATTCAGCGCCGCGCCGACGATGACCATGGACTTGCCCTGGGTCTGGTCGGCGTTTTGCGCGAACTCGCGCGCCACCTGGATCACCAGCTCCGGCTTCACGCCGGTGTGCTTCTGCTGCCAGGCCGGCGTGTACGGCGCGTCGTCCATGTAGTCGACGGCCACATTGCCGCCGCCCAGGCCGCGGTCTATGCCGTAGTTGGCGGCCATCAGGTCGAACACCGTGGCCACCAGCGCGTCTTCGCCGCCAGCCAGCTTGATCTTCTTCACCGGCACATTGCGGGTCAGCAGCTCGTCGTGCTCGGACCCGAAATACGGGAAGCCGACGCCGACCAGCTCATCGCGCGTGTCGATCAAGGACAGGCGGCCCGACACTTCGCGCTCGCCGCCCGCTTTCTGCTCCAGGTTCCACTTGCCGGTCTGGCCTTCGGCCTGGCCCCAGCGGAAGCCGATGGCGCCGTTGGGCGCGACGATGTCGCCGCTGGCCTCGTCGATCAGCAGGGTTTTCCAGTCCGGGTTGTTGTCTTCGCCCAGTTGGCCGTCCAGGTGGGACGCGCGCAGGAAGTAGTCCGGCAGCCAGCGCTCGCCGTCGCGGCGCAGCTTCACCAGCATCGGCATGTCGGTGTAGCGGCGGATATAGTCGCTGAAATAGGCGGACGGCTGGTCTAGATGGAATTCCTTGAAGATCACGTGGCCCATCGCCATCGCCAGCGCGGCGTCGGTGCCCTGCTTGGGCGCCAGCCAGATGTCGCCGAACTTGGCCATTTCGCCGAAGTCGCTGGACACCGCCACCGTCTTGGTGCCCTTGTAGCGCACCTCGGTGTAGAAGTGGGCGTCCGGCGTGCGGGTCATCGGCACATTGGAGCCCCATACCATCAGATAAGTGGAGTTGTACCAGTCGGCAGACTCGGCCACGTCGGTTTGTTCGCCCCAGGTTTGCGGGCTGGCCGGCGGCAAGTCGCAATACCAGTCGTAGAAGGACAGCGGCACGCCGCCGATCAGGCTGAGGTAGCGGCTGCCGGCGGCATACGACACCATGGACATGGCCGGGATCGGCGAGAAGCCGATGATGCGGTCCGGGCCGAAACGCTTGATGGTGTAGGCGTTGGCCGCGGCGACGATCTCGTTGGCCTCGTCCCAGCTGGCCCGCACGAAACCGCCCTGGCCGCGCGCCGACTTGTATTGCTTGGCCAGTTCCGGCGTCTGGCTGATTTTCTCCCAGGCCTCCACCGGACCCAGCGTCTTGCGCGCCTCGCGCCACAGCCGGGCCAGTTCGCCGCGCAGCATCGGGTATTTGACGCGCTGGGCGGAGTACACGTACCAGCTGTAGGAAGCGCCGCGCGGACAGCCGCGCGGTTCGTGGTTGGGCAGGTCGGGACGGGTGCGCGGGTAATCGGTCTGTTGGGTTTCCCAGGTGATCAGGCCGCTCTTCACATACACCTTCCAGCTGCAGGAGCCGGTGCAGTTGACGCCATGGGTGGAGCGGACGATCTTGTCGTGCTGCCAGCGCTGGCGGTACGCGTCTTCCCAGCCGCGGTCTTCGTTCACCACCGCGCCGTGGCCGTCGGCGAAGGTGCTCTTCACCTTGCCGAGGAAATTCAGTCTGTCGAGAAAATGGCTCATCTTGCCTCCATGCGCGCCGGGGAACCCTGCTCCGAGTCGCCGCCGCCCGGCTGCCGGTACTGGTTGCGATAGTCCTTAGCCTACCTTTCACCCGCAAGCGGCCCAATCGGCCAGTCGGGGTGAATCGCGCCTGCAGAGGAAGGGGGCCGGCTAAGCCTTAAGGAGTAGTCCGGAGTAGAACGAAAGCCGGACGTGAAAAAAGCGCCCGCGGGCGCTTTTCATTCCGTCCAACCGTAGGGTGCGATACCCGGCTAGCGCGCTTTCGAAGCCGCCGCCTGCCAGGCGTTCTCAGCAAGGCACTTCCGCGTTCTTGCGCGCGTAATACCAGCCGTTGATCAGCAAGCAGCTCAGATAGAAGGCGATGAACACGTATAACGCTGCGTCCACGCTGCCGGTCAGCTCTATCGATGTGCCATAGCTCTTGGGGATGAAGAAGCCGCCATAGGCGCCTATCGCGCTGGTGAAGCCCAGTACTGCCGCCGCTTCGCGGGTGGCATCCTGCAGCGCCTGCTTTTGCGCGGCCTCGCCAGGACCGGCCATGCGCTGATGCAGCGTCAGGAAAATGGCCGGCACCTGCATGAAGGTGGAGCCGTTGCCGATGCCGGTCAGCGCGAACAAACATAGGAACATCGCGAAGAAACCGACGAAGCTGCCGCTCTGGCCGCCATGCGGCAGGAAGAAGATCACACCCAGCACCGCCAGCGCCATCAAGGCGAACACCGTCTGCGTGACCTTGGCGCCGCCTATCTTGTCCGCCAGCCAGCCGCCGAAGGGACGGGTCAAAGCGCCGACCAAGGGGCCGAGAAAAGCGTAGCGGGTGGGATCGATATCCGGGAACTGGCCCTTCACCAGCAGCGGGAAGCCGGCGGAGAAGCCGATGAAGGAACCGAAGGTGCCCAGGTAAAGCCAGCACATCAGCCAGTTATGCTTGCGGGTGAAGATCACCGCCTGCTCGGAAAACGAGGACTTGGCCGAGGCCAGATCGTTCATGCCAAACCAGGCGGCCAGCGTGGACAGGACGATGAAGGGCACCCAGACGAAGCCGGCGTTCTGCAGCCACATCTGCTTGGCCACCCCGCCCTTGACCCAGGCTTGCGGATCGCCGCCCAGTTGGCCGAACAAGCCCATGGTGATGACGATGGGCACCACCAGCTGCACCAGCGACACGCCCAGATTGCCCAGGCCGGCGTTCAGGCCCAGCGCAGTGCCCTTCTCCGCCTTGGGGAAGAAAAAGCTGATATTGGCCATGCTGGAGCTGAAATTGCCGCCGCCGAAACCGCACAGCAAGGCCAGCGTCACCATGGTGACATAGCTGGTGCTGGGGTCTTGCACTGCGAAACCGATGCCCACCGCCGGAATCAGCAAGCTGGCGGTGGAGATGGCCGTCCATTTGCGGCCGCCGAAGATCGGCACCATGAAGGAATAGAAAATGCGCAAGGTGGCGCCGGACAAGGCCGGCAGCGCCGCCAGCCAGAACAGCTGGTTCTGGGTGTAGCCGAAGCCGATATTGGGCATGTTCAGCACTGCCACGCTCCACACCTGCCAGATCACGAAGGCCAGCGTCAGCGCCGGTATCGAAATCCACAAATTGCGGCGCGCCACCGAGCGCCCCTGCTGCTGCCAGAAGGACGGCGCTTCCGGCTCCCAGTGTTTGATCAGATAAGTCATGACAGTCTCCCGCGCCGCGCTCAGGCGCGCTCGTTGCTCAAGGGAAGGGAAACAGACGGCCGCGCCTCGCGCTTGGCCGCCGATTTGAAGGAAAAATGCATCCACACCAGGCTGACGCAGACCGTGCCATACAGCAGCATGAAGGCGCTGGAACGCACCCCGGTCAGATCCAGCAACGCGCCGAACAGGATGGGCAGCAGGAAACCGCCCAGGCCGCCGGACAAACCCACCACGCCGGACACCGCGCCGATGGAGTCGGGGAATTCATTGGCGATGAACTTGAACACTGAAGCCTTGCCTATCGCCATCGCCACACCCACCAGGAACAGCAGGCCGGTGAACAGATAGACATTGAGGCCGATATGCAGGCTGAACGGCCCGTTGACGGTGGCGACGCGCATTTCGGTCTGCGGATAGGACAACAGGAAGAAGGCCACCCAGCACACCCACATCACCGCCCAGGTGACGGTGTAGGGGCCAAAGCGGTCGGACAGATAGCCGCCCGCCGCGCGCAGCACGCCGCCAGGCAGGGAGAAACAGGCCGCCAGCAAAGCCGCGTGTTTCAAGTCCAGCCCGTACTCGCCGACGTAGTACTTGGTCATCCACAAGGCCAGGGCCACGTATCCGCCAAACACCACCGAGTAATACTGGCAATAGCGCAGCACCGCCGGGTGCTTCATCAGCGCCAGTTGCTGGCGCAGCGTGACGGTGGACGGAACCTTGTGAGAGGGATCGCTGAAGGAGAACAGCCAGAACAGGATGGCGGCGGCCAGCATGATCAGCGCGTAGGCGGTGGGCACGCTCTGCCAGCCCCAGGCGACAATCAGCGCCGGCGCCACCAGCTTGGTCAAGGCGGAGCCGGCGTTGCTGGCGCCGAAGATGCCCATCGCCAAACCCTGCTGCTCCTTGCGGAACCAGCGCGCCACATAGGGCGTGCCGACCGAGAACGAACCGCCGGCCACGCCGACGAACAGCCCGGCCAGCAGAAACTGCCAGTAGGCGCTGGCGAACTGCATCAGATAGATGGGCAGCACGCAGCTGAGCATCAGCGCGAACAGTACCGGGCGGCCGCCGTAACGGTCGGTCCAGATGCCCAGCGGCACGCGGATCAGCGAGCCGGTCAGCACCGGCGTGGCCGCCAGGATGCCGAACTCGGTTTCATTGAGGCCCAGCTGCTGCTTGATCGGGATGCCTAGCACCGCGAACATCATCCAGACCATGAAACAGAGGGTGAAGGCCAGCGTGCTGCTGGCCAGCACGCTGTAACGTTGAAATATCGGGGAGCTCATGGCGCCATACCCATGGAGTGGTCATGGCTGCCACGATAAGCGGCGGCGGCGCGCGCGGATATTCGTCCATAGCAGGACAATCCGCCGGCTGATGGACGAGACGGACTACGCCATTGGCGGGAGGCCCGCTACTCCCAATGGCGTAGCCGCAGCCTGGCTCAGGCCGCGCGCCATTCCGGATGGCTGATCAAGGGCGCGGCCAGATCGGCGGCCAGCGCGTCCAGCAACGACTGCAAGCTCGCCAGCAAGGCGCCGGGCTCGCTCGACGCCGCCGCCTGGCTGCGGCTGAAGCTGCCGCTGGCCAACACCTTGCCGTCGGACACATTCTGCAGCTGCCATACCGCCTCCAGCGCCGCGCCCTGCCCCGGCTTCAGGCTCAAGGCCCGCACATCGACGGCGATGCGCAGATCGCCACCGTCCATGCCCGGCTGTGGATAGGCGTAAACGCTGGCCAGGCCGCTGGCGCGGGAAACCGCCAGGCTGAGCCGCTGCGCCAGCAGGCGATCCAGCGGCGCGCTCCAGCGGTCGAACTCCTGCAACTGCAACTGCCCCTGGCCGAGATCCAGCACCAGCTGCGGCCTATCCAGCGCCGCGGGCAGGATGACCGGGCCCAACAGCACCCGCTTGCCGAACTGCGCCGGCGCCGCCCCTTGAAGCGGCGCATCCAAGCCGTAAAAACGCGACTGCGGCGAAGCGCAACCGGCCAGCGCCGCGCAGGCGGCCGCGGCTAATATCCAATGTTTCATCATGGCTGCGCCTCCTTGCCGCGCACCAGCGCCTCGGGATGGCGGTCCAGATAATCGGCCAGCGCGCGGAAGCTGCGCGCCGTCTCTTTCACCTCTTGCGCCGCCGAGCGCACGTCCTGCTGCAGCGGCGAATCCGCCTTCATCGTCTGCTGCGCGGCGGCCAGCGTCTTTTGCAGCTGCTCCAAGGTTTGCGTCATCTTGGGCAGCGTCTCGCCGTTCACGCCGTCGGACAGCTTTTTCACGCTATCCAGCGTCTGCTGCAGTGACTTCAGCGAGGTATTGGCCTCCTGGCCTATGCTGTCGAACGGTATCGCATCCAGCTTCTTGACGATGCGCTGCAATACCCTTTGCAGTTCCTCCAAATCGCCAGGAATGGTCGGCAGCTCCGGCATGCCTTTGTTGATGACCAGCCTGGCTGGCGGCACATCCCGGAAAAAGTCCAAGGCCACATAGAGCTGGCCGGTGATCAGGCTGCCGGAGCGCAGCTGGGCGCGCATGCCATTGGCCACCAGCGCCTGCGGCGACAGCTTGCCGGTGATGCGCCCGCCGCGCGACAGGCTGTCCAGCCGGCTGGGGTAGGTGCGGATGTCCACCGTCATGTCGAAGTCCTTGCGCTCCGGCACATACTGCACGCCTATCGCCGTCACTTCGCCTATGGTGATGCCGCGGAAATCCACCGGAGCGCCGACGCTGAGGCCGCGGATGGATTGCCGGAAGCGCAGGCGGAAAGGCTGCATCTCGCGGTCCGGATTCTGCAGCGCCTTGTCGCGGGTTTCATGCAGGATGAAATTGCGGTCCGACAAGGGCACGCCGCCGTTGTCGGCCAACGGCGTCTCGAAAGCGATGCCGCCCAGGGCGATGGCCGCCAGCGACTGCGTGTTCACATTCAAGCCGTTGGCGCCGATAGACACATCCACGCCGCTGGCGTGCCAAAAGCGGCTATTGGCCGAGACGAAATGGTCATACGGCGCATTGATGAAAATGCCCACTTTGACGTAGCCGCCCTTGGCGTCGAGCTCGTAACCGACGACCTGCCCCACCGGCACGCGGCGGAAATACACCGGCGAGCCGGTATTCAGCGAGCCCAGATTGTCCGCTCTCAAATAGAAAGTCTGCCCCGGCAGATCGGCGTTGATGATGGGCGGCGTCTCCAGGCCGATGAATTCGCTGCGCCGCGTCTCGCTCTTGCCCACATCCATGCCGATGTACGAACCCGACAACACCGTGCCCAAACCGGTCACGCCGCCGCCCGACACGCGCGGCCGCACCACCCAGAAACGGCTGTCCTCCACCAGATAGTCCGCCGCCTGCTTGCGCAGCTCGGCGGTGGCGATGATGGACTTGCGATCCTCGCTCAAGGCCACGCCGGTGACGTCGCCGATTTCCACATCCTTGTACTTGATGCGGGTCTTGCCAGCCTCTATGCCCTCGGCGCTCTGAAAGGCGATGGTGATCACCGGCCCCTTGGACAAGACGGCATGCACCGCCAGCCAGCCGCCGATCAAGGCCGCCACCATCGGAATCAGCCAGACCAGGGACGGCGCCCAGCGGCGGCGGCGCACCGGCACCGCCTGCGGCAGATTGTCTTCCGGCTTGGCCGGTTCTTGCTCATTGCTCATCGTGTTCCTTCACCGGATCCCAAATCAGCCGCGGATCGAAGCTCATCGCCGCCAGCATGGTCAGCACCACCACGGCGCCGAAAGCGATGGCGCCGGGCCCGGCCTTGATGCTGGCGAGCGACTGCCACTGCACCAGCGCCACCATCAGCGCCACCACGAAAATGTCCAGCATCGACCAGGGGCCGATCACTTCGATCAAACGATACAGCCGCGTGCGTTGCGCCGGCGCCCATTCCCAACGCCACTGCGCGCTGCAAACCAGCAGCAGCAAGGCCAGTATCTTCAACATCGGCACCAGCACGCTGGCGGTGAACACCACCAGCGCCAAGGGCCAGGAGTCATTGTTCCACAGATACACCACGCCGCTCATGATGGTGTCGCGCTGCACGCCGGTCAGCGCCGTGGTTTCCATGATGGGCAGCAGATTGGCCGGAAAATAGCTGATGATCGCCGCCAACAACAAAGCCCAGCAGCGCTGCAAGGCCGCCGGACGGCGCAAATGCAAGGCCGCCTGGCAACGGGGGCAGACGCCGGTCTGCTGCGGCGACAAGCGCACCAGCAGACCGCAGCCGTGGCACAGGCATAAATTCCGCGCGGCGGCGCTGTTCAAGGGGTAGCGCGGCATGACTGATAACGCTCCCATAATTGCGTGGGCCGAAAGCCGCTGGCGCTGCCCGCCAAAGCCACGATCAGGCCGAAAAACGCCCACAAGCCTATGCCCGGATGCACGCTGGCCAGGTGCACCAGCTTCACCAGCGAAACCAGCACGCCCAGCAGGAAGACCTCCACCATGCACCACGGCCGCACTTGGCCGTACAGGCGCATCATGGTCGGAAAACCCGGCGGCGGCCGGCCGCTCAGCAAGGGCAGCTGCAGATAAAGCAGGCTGGCCAATTGCAAGGCCGGCATCACCATGCCGGTGAACAGCACCAATAAAGCCACCTCCGGCATGCCCTGGCCGTGCAGCGCCAGCGCGGTCTGCCACAAGGTGGCGGCATTGCGGTTGCCTGCCATCTCCAGCGTCAGCACCGGGTAGCTGTTGGCCAGCGCAAACAAGATCAGCCCGGCCAGGGCCAGGGCGCAGCTCATTTCCCGCCCGCGGTCCGAACGCTCGTGCAATAAAGCGCCGCAGCGCGGGCAATGCATGCGCACGCAACCCTGCCCGGCAGAAGGCAGCCGGAGCAGCAGGTCGCAATCGTGGCAGGCCGTCAGCCCGCCTTCGCTCACACCGTCCATCGCTGTTTGCGTTCCTCGGTGAAGCTCCACCAAGGGCGCGCCTCGCCCTGGTTGATGTAATGGCAGACCGACATCAACACGTCCAGCACGCAAGGATCTTGCCGCTGGCCGGTCTGGTCGCACAACTGGAGGTATAACAGGCAGGGATCGCGCCCGCGCAGATCCGCCGGAACGGCGATGCCCAGCAGGCGCAAGTCCGCCGCCGTGGCCTTGCCCACATTGGGCAGCTGCAGCAAATCCTGCGCCTGATCGGCGGGCGGACAGCGGGAAGGATGCATATCGGGCGTTCCGAGCATATGACGAGGCTACATCATAAGCGAGGCGCCGCCCGGCACCAAGAGGAAGGCGTTCAGCCGTGCAGCACGTCCCAGCCCAGTTTGCAGATCAGCACGCTGGTCAACATCAGGAACAGCACCCGGACAAAACCGGCGCCGTTCTTCATCGCCAGCCGGGTGCCGACAATCGCGCCGGCCATATTGGCGGCCGCCATCGGCAGCGCGTAGGCGAACAGGATGTGGCCGCCGATGGCGAAAGACAGCAGGGCCGCCACATTGGTGGTCAGGTTCACCACCTTGGCGGCGGCGGAGGCATGCAGAAAGTCGAAGGCGAAAAAACGGATGAACAGGAACATCAGGAAGCTGCCGGTGCCTGGGCCGAACAGGCCATCGTAAAAGCCGATGGCGCCGCCTATCGCCAGGCCGATCAGCATCTCGCGCCGCCCTATTGCCACCGGTTTGTGCAGCTTGCCGAAATCTTTTTTCCACAGCGTGTACGCCGCCATCACGATCAGCAGCGCCAGCACCAGGGGCCGGATGATGTCCTTGCTGATCAGCGACACCACCTGGGCGCCGGCGAAGGAAAACACGAAGGCGGCGACAGTGGCCGGCAGCACCAGCTTCCACGGCAGCTTGACCCGCCGCAGATAGGACCGCGCGGCGGACAAAGTCCCCACCGCCGACGCCAGCTTATTGGTGCCGAAAATAGTGGCCGGCATCACATTAGGCAAGGCGCTAAACAGGCCGGGAATCTGGATCAGCCCGCCGCCGCCCACCGCCGCGTCCACCAGGCCGGCGAAAAACGCGATCACGCACAGAAAACTCAAACTCAATAACATTGGCATTCTCCTTCTCTGCGCATTGTACGGATTGTTCACATTGCATGCTTGCAATGTAATATTGCAGATATCGCAATCATGGAGCCGCCATGAAATCCTTGTGGAGCCTGAGAGTCTTCTGCGCCGTCGTGGAACAGAAAAGCTTCGTCGCCGCCGCGCGGCAATTGGGCACCTCGCCCAGCAGCGCCACCCGCATCCTGCAGACGCTGGAGGAAGAACTGGGCGCCAGCCTGCTGGCGCGCTCCAGCAAACAGGTGCAGCTGACCGCGGCGGGAGAAGCTTATTACCCGACGGCCCGGCAGATGCTGGACCTGCAGCAGCAAGCCGAGGACGAACTGAGCCAGCAAGTCGGCTCGCCGCGCGGCCTGCTGCGCTTTTCCGCGCCGGAAACGCTGGGGCGGGCCTTATTGCCCAAGGTATTGGCCGACCTGGCGGACGAGCACCCCGGCCTGCGCTTCGAGGCGCAGTACAGTGACGCCATTCTGGAGCCCATCCACGACAAGCTGGATTTTTCGATACGCGGCGCCTTCCCCTCTTCCAGCGAGCTGATCGGCTATCCGCTGTGGAACTATCGCCGCCATTTATACGCCAGCCCGCGCTATATCGCGCGGCACGGCGCGCCGCAAACGCCGGACGAGCTGCCGCGCCACCGGGTGTTCATCCACTCCGCGCCGCGCGTGTTGAAAGCGTGGAATTTCGTCTCGCGGGAACGGAGCATCAGCCTGAATCTCAGCGCCTGGCACCGCAGCAACTCCGGCAACGGCGTGCTGGACGCCCTTCGCGCCGGCATGGGCATAGGCCGGCTGGGCGACTGGCTGGCCGAACCGCTCGTCGAGCAAGGCGAGCTCGTCAGGCTGCGTCCGGACTACCGCATTGTTTCCAGCCGCGGCGACGATCCGCAGATGCATGCCGTCTTCGCCAGCCGCGACATCCCGCGCAAGGCCAGGCTGCTGCTGGAGGCGCTGCGGCTAGAAGCCCGCGCGCGCGGATTCGGCCAATACGCCGCCCAATGAAAAAGCCCCGCGCTTGCGGGGCTTCTAGCTTCCAACGATGCAGGGAGCTTAATTGCTGTTGTCGTTCAGCGACTGTTTGCCTGGGACAACCGGGTACTTCTGGCGCAGCGCCTGCAGATAGCCGACCAACTGGCCGTTGGCCGTCATTTCATTCAGCATGCCGCCCAATTGAGCGCGGTCCGCCTCGCTCAAAGCCGGCGCCGGAATGACCTTGCCCACGCGGTAGACCACGTACTCGCCCGTATCGTGGCGCACGCCGGCATAGCCCGGCAGCTTGGCGCCGGACACGGCGAAGGCTGCGCGCATATCGGCAGGCGGCAGGCTAGGCGCGCGGCGGGACACCGTCAGGTTCGGGCCCCATTGCAAGCCTTCCACGCTCTTGCCGGCCTTCAGATCGGCCAGAACCGCCTGGCCCTTCTTGTCGGCCAGCTTGGCGCCGTCGCGGGCGATCAGCTCGGACTTGATCTGGGCGCTCACCTCGGCGATGGCTTGCTGATGCTCCGGCTGGTGCTCGGCGACGCGCGCCACCACCAGGCGGCCGCCGCCCACGTCCACCACTTCGCTATTGTGCTTTTTCTTCAGCACGTCATCGCTGAACGCGGCGGCCAGCAGCCTGGCATTGCCCAGCAGCGGGTCTTGCGAGGGCTGGTTGCGGACGATCCAGTCGGAGTGCTTCACTTCCAGCTTCAGCGCATCCACCACGCCCTTCAGCGAATCAGCCTGCTGATAGGAGATTTCGTTCAGCTTGTCGGACTCGGCGCGGAACAGCCCGGCGGCTTTCTGCTTCTGCAGCTTGTCGACGATCACGCTCTTGACGTCGTCCAGGCTCTGCGCCTTGACCTCGTCCAGGCGAATGATGTGGAAGCCGTATTCGGTTTCCACCACTTCGCTGATCTGGCCCGGCTTCATGCGGAACACCACGTCGTCAAACTGCTTAACCATCATGCCATGGCCGAAGAAGCCCAGATCGCCGCCCTTCTCGGCCGAGCCCGGATCTTGCGACTTGGCCTTGGCCAGCTCGGCGAACTTGGCCGGATTGGCGCGCGCTTCCTTCAGGATGGCTTCCGCCTCGGCGCGGACCTTGGCCTTCTGCTCCGGCTTGGCGTCCTTGGCTACCGCCAGCAGGATGTGCGAGGCGCGGCGCTGTTCACCGGCCAGATCGCCCTTGTGCTGGTCGTAATATTTCTGGATTTCGGCGTCGCTGACCTTCACGCCCTGCGCCACGGCGTCTTGCGACAGCACCACGTAATCGAGCTTGATCTGCTCGGCGGTGCGGAAGCGCTTGGCGTTGGCGTCGTAGTAGGCCTTGATCGCGGCGTCGTCGGTCTTCACCTCGGCGGCGAAGTCGGACGGCTTGATCACCAGCGGCTGCAGTTCGCGGCCTTCGCCCAGCAGGCTGGCGATGCGGCCGACAACGGCATTGGGCACGAACTGGGTGCCGGCCACGGCGGTCAACTGGCTGCGCACCAACAGGTCCTGGCTGATCTCGGTTTCGAAAGCCTCGGCCGACGGGTAACGGTTCTTCAGGAACTCGCTATAGCGTTCGGCGCTGAACTTGCCGTTTTCCTGAAACAGCGGGATGGCGGCGATGAATTTCTGCAACTGCGCGGGACTGACCGCGGCGCCATGGTCGCGGGCGTCGGCCAGCACCAGTTCGCGGCGGATCATTTCCTGAAGCATGGCCTGGCGGGTTGCCGGGTCGCTAGGCTTGCCTTCCAGCGCGCGATCCAGGTCGCGCTTGTAGATTTTGGCGTTGCCCACCTTGACCAGATAGGGATCGTCCGTGGCGCTGGAATAGCTGCTGACGCCAAAGCCCACAAAAGTCAGGGCCACGGCGCCCAGGATCACTTGAATGACGGTTTTGTTGTTCTGGACAAACTCGAACATGACGATAGGCTGAAAGCCACCCCTGTTAAAAAAAAAGGTGAACGGGCCAAGCCGGTTCACCTTCTCTTAATCTATTCTGGCGGAGCGGACGGGACTCGAACCCGCGACCCCCGGCGTGACAGGCCGGTATTCTAACCAACTGAACTACCGCTCCGAACTTTTGGTGGGCGTTGACGGAGTCGAACCGCCGACATTCTGCTTGTAAGGCAGACGCTCTACCAACTGAGCTAAACGCCCTGCTCGCTTGCCGGATGGATTAAAAATCCGCCCGGCAAGAGCAGCTGATTATAGCGCGTCTTTCAGCGCCTTGCCAGCGCGGAACTTCGGAGAACGGGCTGCCGGGATCTTGATGGTTTCGCCGGTCTTGGGATTGCGGCCGCTGCGCTCGGCGCGCTCGCCCACGTAGAAGGTGCCGAAGCCCACCAGCGTTACGGTGTCGCCCTTCTTCAGCGCGTCGGTTACGGCGGCTACCATGCCGTCCAGGGCCTTGGCAGCAGCTGCCTTGGAAATGTCAGCCTCAGCGGCGATGGCGTCAATCAGTTCAGACTTGTTCACGTAAGTCCCCTTTCGTCGTTCTCGGTCTACGTAATTCGGATAAAAACGCTTGCTTTATAGCAAGGCGGAAATCCTTGTGTCAAGCGGCTTCCACGGGTGTTTTGCTAATTCGCAAGCACATCCGGAAGCCGCGCGCGCTGCATTTATGCACGGCTCCGGTAACGCCATGATTCTTAATGCTTCAAAACCGGCATACTGCCCGCCGACTCCTGAGCCGGAGGAAGATCGGATGATTGTTCTTCCTGCGACAATTCTTCGGGTTGACGCTCCAGCGCCAACGCCAACACCTCATCAATCCACTTGACAGGGTGGATTTCCAGCTTCTGCTTGATGTTGGCCGGAATCTCCGCCAAGTCCTTTTCGTTCCCTTTGGGGATCAGCACGTGGCGGATGCCGCCGCGATGCGCCGCCAACAACTTTTCCTTCAAACCGCCGATAGGCAGCACCTCGCCGCGCAGCGTGATCTCGCCGGTCATCGCCACATCGGCCCGCACCGGAATGCTGGTCAGCACCGACACAATGGCCGTTGTCATCGCGATGCCCGCGCTCGGGCCATCCTTGGGCGTCGCGCCTTCCGGCACGTGGATGTGCATATCGCTCTTCTCGTAGAAGTCCGGCTTGATGCCCAGGCTTCTCGCGCGGCTGCGCACCACGCTCATCGCCGCCGTGATCGATTCCTGCATCACCTCGCCCAACTGGCCGGTGCGCACGATATTGCCCTTGCCCGGCAGCGACACGGCCTCGATGGTCAGCAATTCGCCGCCCACCTCGGTCCACGCCAGACCGGTCACCTGGCCGATGCGGTTCTCTTCCTCGGCCAGGCCGTAGTCGAAGCGGCGCACGCCCAGGTACTTGTCCAGATTCTTGGCGGAAACCGTCACCTTGGCGCCCCTGCCCGGTTTGAGCAGGGAGGCCGTCACCACCTTGCGGCAGATCTTGGCGACTTCGCGGTCCAGGCTGCGCACGCCGGCTTCGCGGGTGTAGTAGCGGACGATGTCGCGCAGCGCCGATTCCTGCACCGCCAGCTCGCCCTCCTTCACGCCGTTGGCTTCCATTTGCTTGGGCAGCAGGTACTTCTGGGCGATGTTGACTTTCTCGTCCTCGGTATAGCCGGAAAGACGAATGATTTCCATCCGGTCCAACAACGCAGGCGGGATGTTCAGCGAGTTGGCCGTCGCCACGAACATCACGTCGGACAGGTCATATTCGACCTCGGCGTAATGATCGATGAAGGCGTGGTTCTGCTCCGGATCCAGCACCTCCAGCAAGGCGGAAGACGGGTCGCCGCGGAAATCGGCCCCCAGCTTGTCCACCTCGTCCAGCAGGAACAGCGGGTTCTTGACGCCGACCTTGGTCATGTTCTGCAGCACCTTGCCCGGCATGGAGCCGATATAGGTGCGGCGATGGCCGCGGATTTCGGACTCGTCGCGGACGCCGCCCAGCGCCATGCGCACGAACTTGCGGTTGGTGGCGCGGGCGATGGACTGGCCCAGCGAGGTCTTGCCCACGCCCGGAGGCCCAACCAGGCACAGAATCGGCGCCTTCAGGCGATCGACGCGCTGCTGCACCGCCAGGTACTCCAGAATGCGTTCCTTGACCTTCTCCAGGCCGAAGTGATCCTCGTCCAGCACTTCGTCGGCCTTGGCCACGTCCTTGCTGATCTTGGTCTTCTTTTTCCACGGCAGGTCGAGCAGCGTGTCGATGTAGTTGCGCACCACCGTGGCCTCGGCCGACATCGGCGACATCATCTTCAGCTTCTTCAGCTCGGACAGGGCCTTTTCGCGGCCTTCCTTGCTCATGCCGGCGGCCTTGATGCGGCGTTCCAGCTCGTCGTGGTCGCTGGCCTCGTCCATCTCGCCCAGCTCTTTCTGGATGGCCTTGACCTGCTCGTTCAGGTAGTACTCGCGCTGGCTCTTTTCCATCTGGCGCTTGACGCGGCCGCGGATGCGCTTTTCCACCTGCAGGATGTCGATCTCGCCTTCCAGCTGCGACATCAGATGCTCAAGGCGGGTCTGCACGTCGAACATCTCCAGCACTTCCTGCTTCTGCTCCAGCTTCAGCGGCAAGTGGGCGATGATGCTGTCGGCCATGCGGCCAGCGCGGTCTATGCCGGCCAGCGAGTTCAGCACTTCCGGCGGGATCTTCTTGTTCAGTTTGACGTATTGCTCGAACTGGGCGAGCAAGGCGCGGCGCATCGCCTCGGTCTCATTGGACTCTTCCAGCTCGCTGGACAGCGGCGAGAACTCGGCCACAAAGCAGCCGTCCTCTTCGCCCACCGTCTTGATGGTGGCGCGCTGACGGCCTTCCACCAGCACTTTGACGGTGCCGTCCGGCAGCTTGAGCATTTGCAGCACGGCTGCGACCGTGCCCACGCTGTACAGATCCTCGGCCGAAGGCTCGTCCTTGGAGGCGGAGCGCTGGGCCACCAGCAGGATCTGCTTGCCTTCGTCCATCGCCAGTTCCAGCGCACGGATCGATTTGGCCCGTCCCACAAACAGCGGGATGACCATATGGGGGAAGACCACCACGTCGCGCAGCGGCAATAGCGGCAGCGAGGTGTCTTCTAGAATTTCTGCGGGTTGCGGCATATCACCTAACCTTAGCTTGAAAACGATGCTAGTAAAATGGGGCGCTTGTGCTGAATATCAACACCCCATACTAAATCAGATTAGCAACCAGACAAATAAAAAAACCGCCCTGCCGGGCGGTTTGGCGATGCTTGCCGTGCGTCAGGCGGATTGCGCCACGCCGCCTTCTTCGCGATAGATGAACAGCGGCTTGTCGCCCTTCTCGATCACCTTCTCGTCCACCACCACCTTTTCGACGTCCTGCATCGACGGCAGCTCGTACATGGTGTCGAGCAGCGCGCGCTCCAGAATCGAGCGCAGGCCGCGGGCGCCGGTCTTGCGGACCAAAGCCTGCTTGGCGATCACGCGCAGCGCCGACGGACGAACCTCCAGCTCCACCGACTCCATCGAGAACAGCTTTTCGTACTGCTTGATCAGCGCGTTCTTCGGTTGCGTCAGGATGGAAACCAGCGCTTCCTCGTCCAGCTCTTCCAGCGTGGCCACCACCGGCAGACGGCCGATCAGCTCCGGAATCAGGCCGAAACGGATGATGTCCTGCGGCTCCACTTCCTGGAACAGCTTGGTCAGGCTCTTGCCGTCGTCCCTGGAGGACACTTCGGCGCCGAAGCCAATGCCGCCCTTTTCGGAACGCTGGCGGATGATCTTGTCCAGACCATCGAAAGCGCCGCCGCAAATGAACAGGATGTTGGTGGTGTCCACCTGGATGAATTCCTGGTTCGGATGCTTGCGGCCGCCCTGCGGCGGAACCGATGCCACCGTGCCCTCGATCAGCTTCAGCAAGGCTTGCTGCACGCCCTCGCCCGATACGTCCCGGGTGATGGACGGGTTTTCCGACTTGCGCGAAATCTTGTCGATCTCGTCGATGTAGACGATGCCGCGCTGGGCTTTTTCCACATCGTAATCGCACTTCTGCAGCAGCTTCTGGATGATGTGCTCCACATCCTCGCCCACATACCCCGCCTCGGTCAGCGTGGTGGCGTCGGCGATGACGAAGGGCACGTCCAGCAGGCGCGCCAGCGACTGGGCCAGCAGCGTCTTGCCGGAACCCGTGGGGCCGATCAACATGATGTTGCTCTTGGCCAGCTCCACGTCGTCCTTGCTCGACTTGCTGTACAGGCGCTTGTAGTGGTTGTACACCGCCACCGACAAGGTCTTCTTGGCGAATTCCTGGCCGATGATGTACTGATCCAGGTCGGCGCGGATTTCCTGCGGCGTCGGCAACGGACGGTCGGAAGAGGCGCCGGCGACGTCATCGACGCCCACGCCCTTTTCCAGCTCCTCGCGGATGATGTCGTTGCACAGCTCGACGCACTCGTTGCAGATATACACCTGCGGACCGGCGATCAGCCGCTGCACCTCATGCTGGCTCTTTCCGCAGAAAGAGCAGTAGAGGAGCTTCTCATTGCTGTTTTTCTCAGCCATTAGCCCATTCCACTACTTAGGCCGTCACGTCCCGGCGGGAAGACAGCACTTTATCGATCATACCGTAGGCGCGGGCCTCTTCGGCGGACATGAAGTTGTCGCGCTCGGTATCGGACTGCACCCGCTCCAGCGCCTGGCCGGAATGCTTGGCCAACAGCTCGTTCATCTTGGCCTTCACCTTGACCAGCTCGCGGGCATGGATCTCGATGTCGGTCACCTGGCCGGACAAGCCGCCGCCATACAACAGCGGCTGGTGGATCATGACGCGGCTGTTTTCCAGCGCGAAGCGCTTGCCGTGGGTGCCCGCCGCCAGCAGGAAGGCGCCCATGCTGGCCGCCTGCCCGATGCACAGCGTGGAAACGTCCGGCTTGATGAAGTTCATCGTATCGTAGATCGACATGCCGGCGGTTATCGAGCCGCCCGGCGAGTTGATGTAGAAATGGATGTCCTTATCCGGATTTTCCGACTCCAGGAACAGCATCTGCGCCACCACCAGGTTGGCCGATTCATCCGTGACCGGGCCCACCAGGAAGACGATGCGCTCCTTCAAGAGGCGCGAGTAGATGTCGTAGGCGCGCTCGCCACGACCGCTCTGTTCCACCACCATGGGCACGAGGCCCAGTCCTTGCGGATCCATCATAGATTTCATCGGCCACTCCAGGTTGGTTATCAGGCTTGGTTGCCCATCAGTTCGTCGAAGGACAAGTCCTTAGCTACAACATTGGCCTGAGACAGCACAAATTCAACCACGTTGTCTTCCAGGACCATGGAGGTCGGGCCTTCGAGGCGGTCGGCGCTCTCGTAGTACCAGGCCAGCACGTCTTCCGGCTGCTCGTAGCTGTCGGCGAATTCGACGATCATGGCGCGAACCTGTTCCGGCTTGGCTTCCAGCTTGTTGGCTTCCACGATTTCGGACAGGATCAGGCCCAGCTTCACGCGGCGTTCGGCTTGAGCGGTGAACAGTTCCGGCGGGAACGGCATGTCTTTTACGTTCATGCCGCGTTGTTGCATTTCGCGACGAGCTTGCTCGACCAGACGGCCGATTTCCAGGCCGACCAGCGCCTTCGGCAGTTCCAGTTCGGTGGCGTCGATCAGCGCTTGCATCACGTTTTCCTTGATGCGGGCCTGCAGACGGCGCTTCACTTCGCGCTCGACGTTCTTGCGGATTTCGCCGCGCATTTTTTCCACGTCGCCTTCGGCGATGCCCAGGGTCTTGGCGAACGCTTCGTCCACTTCCGGCAGCACGGCTTCAGCCACGTTCTTCACCAGGATTTCGAACACGGCGGTCTTGCCGGCCACGTCCTTGCCATGGTAGTCAGCCGGGAAGTTCACTTCCACGCTCTTGATGTCGCCTTCCTTGGCGCCGATCACGCCGGCTTCGAATTCCGGCAGCATCTGGCCTTGGCCCAGCACGAAGGGGAAGTTCTCGGAGGAACCGCCTTCGAAGGCCACGCCGTCGATGGCGCCCTTGAAGTCGATGATCACGCGGTCGCCTTCGGCGGCTTCGCGCTCAACGCGGTTGAAACGGGTGCGCTGCTTGCGCAGGATGTCGATGGTCTTTTCGATTTCGGCGTCGCCGACGGCTACGGCCGGCTTCTCGATTTCCTTGCCAACCAGCTCGCCGACCTTCACTTCCGGGTAGATTTCGAAAGTAGCGGCGAACTTGAAGCTTTCCTTGTCGTCGCCAGCGGCAACCGGCTCGAAGCGCGGATAGCCGGCCACGCGCAGCTTCTGCTCGGTCACAGCCTGGTAGAAGCCTTGTTGAACCTGCTCACCCATCACTTCTTCACGCACCTGGGCGCCGTAGTTCATTTCCACGATCTTCAGCGGAGCCTTGCCCGGGCGGAAACCTTGAATCTTGGCGCCGCGAGCCACGCGCTTCAGGCGTTCGCCCACTTGCGCTTCGATGGCGGCCATCGGCAGGGCGATATTCATGCGGCGTTCAAGATTGCTCAGAGTTTCCAGCTGTACTTGCATGTCAATTCCTTCAAAGGTGACGGGTTGATGTCATCTGGGACGGTACGACGCCCGATCCGCCCGGGCTTTCTGCCCAAGGGCGGCGAATCGGACGCTGCGCGGAGTTACACCACGCACCCAACGAAACAAAGAGTATATCACGCGCCGCGCCCTTGTCTGCACTTGCAAGGGCGCGGGTTTCGCCGGCCTCGCCCCGGGATGTTTCCCCTCGCCAGAGCGCCGCGAAAAGCGCCGCGCCTTGCGCCTTGATATTCCTAAGCTTTTCCCGCCGCCCGGCCATGCCTCGCCTCATCATCTGTTATCATGAGAGTTTCATGCCATACACCGGCAATCGCCCGCCTTTCCATTCATAAAGAATGAAACGCGCGCCGCCAACCGCATCGCCCAGGGACATACCGTGAACAACACCGCCCGCTTGCTGCCCGCCATCGCCCTTTTCGCCTCGCTGTCCGTTTCGGCCGGCGTGGCCACTTTCAGCCCGCAAGGCGAGATCAAGGAAGCCAGCCAGATACGCGCCACCTTTTCCGACAGCATGATCGCGCTGGGCAACAGCGCCGCGCCCGCTCCCTTCAGCTGGAACTGCAAGCTGGCGGGCAAGGACCATTGGGTGGATGACAAAACCTGGGCGCTGGACCTGGCCGCCAGCCCTGCCGCCAATACCGACTGCCGCTTCACCCTCAAGCCCGGCCTGAAAGATGCCCAGGGCAAGGCCGTGAGCGGCCCCGTCTTCCGCTTTTTCACCGGCCAGCCCGTCATCACCGACCACTGGCCATCGTCCGACCGCATCGAAGAAGACCAGGCTTTCGCGCTGCGCCTCAATGCCGTCGGCGTGTCGGCCGCTTCGCTGTACTGCCAGTCCTCCAGCCTGCCTGAGCGCATTCCGGTTGAACCGCTGCCGGCGGCGGACCGCGCGGCCTTGCTCAAGCATCTGGACCTGCAAAAAGACGCGGCCCGCGTGCTGACCGTGCGTTGCGCCCAGCGCCTGGCGCCGGACAGCAAGCTCGCCTTGATCCATCCGCGCGGCAGCGCCAAACCGGACAAGCTGAACTTCCATGTGCGCCCGGCCTTCAGCGCGGCCATGAGCTGCGAGCGCGCCAGCGCCAAAGGTCCATGCATACCGTTCAAGCCCATCACGCTGAATTTCAGCTCGCCGGTGCCCGCCAAGCAGGCCATGGCCATCCGCCTCAGCGGCGGCGGCGCCGAGCGCGCGCCGCAAGCGCAGGGCCGCAACAAGGGCGAGCCGATGGACAGCGTCAGCTTCGCCCCGCCTTTCCCGGCGCTGGAGACGCTGAGCCTGAAACTGCCGAATGATCTGCGCGACGAAGTGGACCGCCCCCTCGTCAACGCGGCGCGCTTCCCGCTGGATGTCAAAATGGGCGATTATCCGCCGCTGGCCAAGTTCTCGGCCGCGCCCTTCGGCATCATAGAGTCCGGCGCGGACGCCTCGCTGCCGATCACGCTGCGCGGCGTGGAGGCCAATCTCAAAATCCAGTCGATACAGCTGGGCGGCCAGGCGCTGCGGCTGAACCGCGACGCCGATATGATGGTTTGGCTGGCCAAGGTGCAGCGCTACCATGAAAGCGCCCTGCCCGCAGGCAAGGACAAAACCATTGAGAGCCGCCGCCTGTCGCTGCTGAACAAGAACCGCGACGCCCAGCCGCTGAAACTGCCGACCCAGCCGGACAAAAACGGCAAGTGGCCGTTCGAGGTGGTGGGCATACCGCTGCCCAAGCCCGGCCTCTACGTGGTGGAAGTCTCGTCGCGCCTGCTGGGCAAATCGCTGCTGGGCGCTGACAAGCCCATGTATGTGCGCACCGCCGCCCTGGTCACCAATATGGCCGTCCACCTGAAGAAATCGGGCGAAAACGCCGCTGTTTGGGTTACCCGGCTGGACAACGGCAAACCGGTGCCCAACGCCGCCATCCATGTCTACAACTGCCAGGGCGCGGCGCTGTGGAGCGGCAAGGCAGACAAGAGCGGCATCGCCGCCATTCCGGCCAAGCTGGACCCAGGCAGCTGCAGCGGCCAGGACGAGGAACTGTCCGGCCTGTTCGTCACCGCCCGCGCCAAAGACGACCGCGGCAATGACGACGTCTCTTTCGTCCGCTCCGGCTGGAACCGCGGCATAGAGTCCTGGCGCTTCCCCTTCCCCACGCAATGGGGCGACAACCCGTCCATCCTGGCGCACACCATCCTGGACAGGCCGCTGTTCCGCGCCGGCGAAACCGTATCGATGAAACACTTGTTGCGGGTGCAAGGCGGCAAGGGGCTGAGCATGCTCAAGCCCGGCCAGCTGCCGCAGCAGCTGCGCATCATCCACGACGGCAGCGGCGACGAAGTCACCCTGCCGCTGACCTGGCGCGCCGGCCGCTACGCCGAAACCAGCTACGCCATCCCCAAGGAGGCCAAGCTGGGCGAATACACGCTCTACCTGGAGCGCAAGGCCGCGCGCGGCCCGGACGACAAGGACAAGCCGGCCAGCCCGGAGCTGGATGGCTATTCGCTGCATAGCGGCGGCTTCCGGGTGGAGGAATTCCGCCTGCCGGTGATGACCGGCCGCATCTTCAGCGCCAAGGGCGCCAATATCGCGCCCAAGCAGCTGCCGCTGAGCGTGGCCATGGCCTGGGGCAATGGCGGCCCGGCCAAGGATTGGCCGGTGGAAGTCAGCGCCATGCTGTCCGACAGCTATACCCGCCACAAGGAATACGAGGGTTTCAGCTTCTCGCCGCCGCAAGCGGAACAAGACAAACGCGAAGCGTCGCTGGACGGCAAGGTGGTGCTGGACAAGGCCGCGCTGAAACTGGACGCCAACGGCAACGGCAAGGTGGCGATAGACAAGCTGCCTGCGCTGGACCGCCGCTACGACCTGGTGACCGAGGCCGCCTATCGCGACCCCAATGGCGAAACCCAAACCATCAGCCGCCGCATCGCGCTGTGGCCGTCGGCGCTGCAAGTGGGCGTCAGCGTGGACAGCTGGATCACCGCCGGCCGCTCGCTGCAGCTCAAGGCCGTGGTGCTGGACACCGCCGGCAAGCCGGTGGCCGGCAAGGACGTCAAGATCACCCAGCGCGAACACCGCTACCTGTCCACCCGCAAACGGCTGGTGGGCGGCTTCTACGCCTGGGACAGCAATGAAGAAACCGAGGACAAGGGCAAGGTCTGCAGCGGCACCTCCGACGCCCGCGGCCTGGTGTTCTGCGACATCAGCCTGAAAGACGCCGGCGACATGGAGCTGATCGCCGAGGCCAAGGACGAGCAAGGCAACGCCGCCCGCGCCTCGCAATCAGTGTGGGTCAGCCGCCAGGACGAGCTGTGGTTCGACGCCGACAATAACGACCGCATCGACATCCTGGCCGAGAAAACCAGTTACCAGCCCGGCGAAACCGCCCGCTTCCAGGTGCGCATGCCCTTCCGCAAAGCCACCGCCTGGCTGGCCATCGAACGCGAAGGCATACTGGAAACCCGCGTGGTGGAGCTGGAAGGCAAGAACCCCACCATCGAATTGAAAGTGCAGCCGGACTGGACGCCCAATGTCTACGTGTCGGTGCTGGCGGTGCGCGGCCGCGTCCGCGACGTGCCCTGGTATTCCTTCTTCACCTGGGGCTGGAAGAGCCCGTCCGAATGGTGGGACGCCTATTGGAACGAAGGCGGCGACTACGCGCCGCCGACGGCGATGGTTGACCTGTCGCGCCCTGCCTTCAAATACGGCATCGCCGAGATTCAAGTGGGCGACGCCGCCAAACGGCTGAACGTGACCGTATCGCCGGCCAAGAAAACTTATGGCATCCGCGAAACCGCCGAAGTCGCCATCCAAGTGAAGCTGCCCAATGGCAAGCCGGCCCCCGCCGGCACCGAGGTGGCGTTCGCCGCGGTGGACGAGGCGCTGCTGGAGTTGCAGCCCAACCATAGCTGGGAGCTGATGCAGGCCATGTACCAGCGCCACAGCTATGGCGTGGAAACCGCCACCGCCCAGCTGGAAGTGGTGGGCAAACGCCATTACGGCCGCAAATCGCTGCCGCCCGGCGGCGGCGGCGGCAAGGCGCCCACCCGCGAATTGCTGGACACGCTGCTGCTCTGGCAACCCAGCGTGAAACTGGACGCCAATGGCAGCGCCCGCGTCAAAGTGACCATCAACGACGCCCTCACCCGCTTCCGCCTGGTGGCGGTGGCCGATGTCGGCAATGAATTGTTCGGCACCGGCGAGGCCGGCTTCAATGTCACCCAGGACTTGCAGCTGAGCTCCGGGCTGCCGCCGCTGGCGCGCGAAGGCGACCAGTTCCAGGCCAGCGTCACCGTCCGCAACGGCGGCGACAAGGCGCTGAAGATCAAGGTGTCCGCCAGCGCGCCCGGTCTGCCGGCGTTGCCCGCCCGCGAGCTGACGCTTCCGGTCGGCGAAGCCCGCCCCGTCAACTGGCCCGTCACCGTGCCGGAAGGCGTCAAGGAGCTGAAGTGGACCTTCTCCGCCCAGCAAGTGGACGGCAAGGCCGCCGACAAGCTGGCGATCAGCCAGCCAATCGATCCTGCCGTGCCGGTGACGGTGGAGCAAGCCACCCTGCAGCGCGTATCGCCCGATCTGGCCATCCCGGTCGCGCCGCCGCCGGGCGCGCTGCCGGGCCGCGGCGGCATCCGCGTCAGCCTGCAGGCCAAGCTGGGCAATAGCCTGCCCGCCGTGCGCCGCTGGTTTGAAGACTACCCTTATGCCTGCCTGGAGCAGCGCACTTCCGTCTCGCTGGGCCTGGCCGACGCCAAACGCTGGAGCCAGTTAATGAGCGAGTTGCCGCTCTACATCGACGGCAACGGTCTGGCGGCCTACTTCCCGCTGCCGGAAGGCGCGGCAGACCGCGGCAGCGATGTGCTGACCAGCTATTTGCTATCCGTCGCCAATGAAGCCGGCATAGACATCCCGGACAGCCCTCGCGGCAAGATGCTGGATGGCCTGTCCGCCTTTGTCGAAGGCAAGCTCAAGCGCGAACTGCCCATTGGCCGCCAAGACGCCGATGCCCGCAGGCTGGCCGCCCTGGACGCCCTGTCGCGCTACGGCCGCTTCCGCCCGGCCATGCTGGACGCGCTGGACCCGAACCCGCAGAAGATGAGCACCGCCATGCTGGTGGATTGGCTGTCGCTGCTGAACCGCGCCGCGGACATTCCGCAGCGCGCCAGCCGCATCACAGAAGCATCCAACCTGCTGCGCGCCCGCCTCACCTATCAAGGCACCAAAATGAACTTCAGCACCGAAGCTGAAGATTACGCCTGGTGGCTGATGGGCAGCGGCGACGTCAATGCCGCCAAGCTGCTGCTGACAGCCCGCAAGCTGCCGGATTGGCAAGCCGACATGCCGCGCCTGCTGACCGGCTTGTTGGCGCGGCAACAGAAAGGCCATTGGGGCACCACCACGGCCAATCTGTGGGGCTCGCTGGCCGTGGCGCAGTTCTCGCGCCAGTTCGAAACCACGCCGGTCGGCGGCCAGACTCGCGCCCAGCTTGGCGCGAACAATCTGAGCCTGACCTGGCCGCAAGAAGGCATCAAGCAATTGGGCCTGCTGCCCTGGCCGGCCGCGCCTGGCAGCCTGCAGCTCAAGCATGCCGGTGCCGGAGCGCCCTGGGCCACCATCCAGGCCGAAGCCGCCATCCCGCTGAAGACCTCGCGCTACGCCGGCTACAGCGTCAAGAAAACGCTAACGCCAGTCAGCCAGAAGACGCCGGGCCAATACCAGCCAGGCGACGTGGTGAAAGTGACGCTGGACATCCGCGCCCAAAGCGATATGAGCTGGGTGGTGGTGGATGATCCAGTGCCGGCCGGCGCGAGCATCCAGGGCAGCGGCCTGGGCCGCGACTCGGCCATCGACACCAAGGACGGCAATGGCGGCGACTACGCCGACTACATCGAACGCCGCTTCGCCGGCTACCGCGCCTACTACAGCTACGTGCCGCGCGGCGAGCTGAAGGTGGAATACACGATGCGCTTGAACAATGTCGGCGCCTTCAAGCTGCCGCCGACCCGCGTCGAGGCGATGTACGCGCCGGAGGTGTTCGGGATGGCGCCGAACGGGGTGTTCAAAGTGACAGACGGGAAGTGAGGCGAACCGCCCCTCTTCGCGATGAAGAGGGGCCTGTCCCACCTAGCCACCAATTCGTTTAGCATGGCATCAAAAAAACCAATGCATTCATATCAACCACCATAATTTAATATTATTAAATCAAAACCTCTGCATAACTCATTCAGACACAAAAACAAGGAGAAAAAATGGCAAACTTACTAGACTGGAATACACTAGACCACAAAGTTAAAGCCTACCTAGACCCTGAAAATGGCATAGATATCCCACAAAAAGCATTCCCAATACTAATGATCGCAAGCATCCTTAGCATTTCTGACGAAGAGGCTGAAGACTCTATAACTGACGGGTCAATGGATCGAGGTGTTGATGCTGTATTCGTAGATGATCGCGATGGAAGAAATTCAATTCACATATTTCAATTCAAGTATGTTGAAAATTTTGAAAACACAAAGAAGAATTTCCCAAGCGGGGAAATAGATAAACTCGTCTCATTCTTTGACGATCTTTTAGATTTAAACAAATCTCTAGAAACAACATGCAACCCAATACTATGGAACAAAGTAAAAGAAATGTGGGTTGCACTCAACAAACCATCACCATCGATTGAGGTTCATTTTTGCGGCAACACCCTTCCCATGCAGGAAAATGAAAGAGAGCGCGCAAACAACTCTCTAGGGAAATTCAAATATTTCAACGTACACCACCATAGCCTTGACTCGATAGTTGAATTATTTGTAGACAAAAAAGCCGCACTAATAAGTGATCAAATACAGATCGTAGACAAAGACTATTTTGACCGGACAGACGGAAGCATTAGAGGGCTAATCTGTACTGTTGAAGCAAGCGAAATAGTTCGCCTAATAAAAAATCCAGCCGACCCCAACCAAGTTCGAAAAGAGATATTTAACGACAACGTACGAGTATACCTGAGCAGAACAAACAAAATAAACAGAAGCATTATTGAAACAGCTCTATCTGATGACAGCCCATTGTTTTGGTATTTGAACAACGGAATAACTATAACATGCGACTCATTCTCTTACACCAAAGGGAAAAGAGCCCCAACAGTTGAATTAAAAAACATACAAATCGTAAATGGCGGACAAACATCCAATGCTCTATTTGAAGCAAGCCAAACATCACCAGAAAAACTCGAAGACGTACTAATCCTTGTCAGAATAATTGAAACCAAATCACAACCGGTCAGCCTTGCGATTGCCGAATCGACAAACAGCCAAACCCCGATAAAAAGCAGAGACCTTCGCTCAAATGATACGATACAAAAGAAATTAGAAGAAGCTTTTGAAAGCATGGGGCTTTATTACGAAAGAAAAAATAGTCAATTTTCAGGACAGCCAAAAAATCTACGCATAGATGCATTAAGCGCAGGACAAGCACACCTTGCCTATGGCATAGATCTACCTGAAGTTGCAAAAAAAGATCGTGGCCGAATTTTCTCGGATCTATACGACCAAGTATTCACCGAAGAGCTAGTTGCAGATGAACTACTTGCCGCAGTAAAAGTTCTTGAAGTCATAGAGTCTAAGAAAAAGCTCTTACAAGCAGCCATCCGAAGACAAGATGAATTTAATAAAAATGAAATGTTCCTAATTGATGGGGCCTATCATGTATTATTTGCCATCGGTCAAATTTGCGATGTAAAAAATATAAACAGGCTAAATTACACAGAAGCTATAAAAATCATGCCTGCCGCAATAGAAAGCATTGCAACTCTGGTTAACGAAGCCCAGCAGAAAGATGCAGGATTTTCATTCAATAGATATTTTAAAGATGCCCGAACAAAAACAAAGATTGCATCGCACATTCAAAACCTAGCAAAGTCTTGGCCCCCAATCAACCAATAACTACTAAATGCCTTGCCCAGCATTTATTGCCGGGCAAAGCATCTAGTGCGCATCAACAGTAAGATTACAAATGGACTTGCCATACAGTCCCACCCTCTACGCCTATAAGACCTTACAATACTTCTATCCGCAACTAGAGAAGCGCCCAAGTGATTCGCCTTAATACCCTCTGCATCATCTTCGCCCTCTTCACTCTCTTCGTCATACCCGCCTGCGCACAGCCATCCTTCTCGGAAGTGAAAGCGGCGTGGAAACCATCAGACGCGGTGCTGCTGGACCGCCATGGCGCGACGCTGCAGCGCATCCGCGTGGACAAACAGGCGCGTCGGCAAGATTGGGTCAGCCTGGCCGATACCTCCCCGGCCTTCCGCCACGCGCTGGTGCTGTCCGAGGACAAACGCTTTTATCAGCACAGCGGCGTGGACTGGTCCGGCGTGGCGGCAGCGGCCTGGGGCAATTTGTGGAACACCCGCACCCGCGGCGCGTCCACGCTGACCATGCAATTGGCCGGCCTGCTGGACAATGACCTGAAAGCGGCGAAAGGCGGCCGCAGCCTGTGGCAGAAAATGGGGCAGAGCTGGTCCGCCGCCTGGCTGGAGCAGCACTGGAGCAAGGCGCAGATTCTGGAGGCCTACCTCAATCTGGTGGGCTTCCGCGGCGAATTGGTCGGGCTGTCCGCGCTGTCGTCCACCTTGTTCGGCAAGCTGCCCTCAGGCATGAATCTGGAAGAATCCGCCATCGCGGTGGCGCTGATCCGCGCGCCGTCGGCCGCGCCGGAAAAAGTGGGCGAACGCGCCTGCCGCATCCTGCGCGACATGGGCCGCCAGGCCGATTGCAAGGTGGTGGCCATGCATGCGCTGCAGGCGCTGGCTCGCAGCCGCGCCGCCAATCCGCTGGCGGAGCAAGATGCGCCGCACTTCGCGCAAAAATTGATGCAGGCGGGCAAGCTGAAGGCCGGCGACAGAATACAGACCACGCTGGACTTGCCGCTACAACGCTTCGCCGCCGCGGCCTTGCGCCGCCACCTGGCCGCGCTGGCGCAGCGCAATGTGCAGGACGGCGCGCTGGTGGTGCTGGACAACCCCAGCGGCGACATCCTCGCCTGGGTGGGCTCCAGCGGCCAGGGCCTGTCCAACGCCGCCCAGGTGGATGGCGTCACCGCCTTGCGCCAGGCTGGCTCCACCCTCAAGCCCTTCCTCTATCAGATGGCGCTGGAAAAGCATTATCTGACCGCCGCCTCGCTGCTGGACGACGGCCCCCTGGATTTGCAAACCGGCGCCGGCCTGTACGCGCCGCAAAACTACTCCAAAGACTTCAAAGGCCTGGTTCCCGTGCGCACCGCGCTGGCCTCTTCGCTCAATATCCCGGCGGTGCGGACCATAGAAATGGTCACCCCCAACGCCCTGCGCGACCGGCTGCTCAAGCTGGGCTTCAACAGCCTGACCGAGGACGGCGACTACTACGGCTACAGCCTGGCGCTGGGCGCGGCCGACATCCGCCTGCTCGATCTGGCCAATGCCTATCGCACCCTGGCCAACCAAGGCCTGGCCAGCCCGCCGCGCTGGACGCAAGCCGACGCCAAGCCCAAGCCGGTACGACAGCTGGACGCTGCCAGCAGCTTCATCATCGCCGACATCCTGTCCGACCGCGCCGCCCGCGCCCTCACCTTCGGCCTGGAAAGCGCGCTGTCCACCCGCTATTGGAGCGCGGTGAAAACCGGCACCAGCAAGGACATGCGCGACAACTGGGCGGTGGGCTTCTCCCGCCGCTTCACCGTGGCCGTCTGGGTGGGCAATGCCGCCGGCGAGCCGATGTGGGACGTCTCCGGCATGCATGGCGCGGCGCCGGTCTGGCAGACGGTGCTGGACCGCGCCCAGTCGGCCGCGCCGCCGCTTCCGCCTCCCTTGCCGCCTGCCGGCCTGGTCCGCCAGCGAGTGCGCTATCAAGGCGAGGTGGCGGCCAGCCGGATGGAGTGGTTTCTGCCCGGCACGCAGCGGGCGCTGATTGTGGCGCAGAAGTCCGCCGCCGATCTGCCGCCCGGCATTGCCGCCCCGGTAGACGGCAGCGTCTTCGCGCTCGATCCCGATGTCCCGCCAGCGAATCAGCGGCTGGTGCTGCGCGCGCGCGGCATCGCCTCCGCGCAATGGTGGCTGGATGGCAAAAGGCTGGGCGCGGGGGCGGAGCTCGCCTGGTTCCCCTGGCCGGGCCGGCATAAGCTGGAGTTGAAAGGCAAGGATGGCAAAACCGTGGACAGCGTGAAATTCGAAGTACGCGGCGCCTCTTTGCGGACCAAGCCGCGCTAAGGCGCCGCGGATGGCTACTTGGCTTTGCGCTGTTGTAGAGATTGCATCAGCTGGTCGGCGCGCTCCGCCGCCGCTGTTTTCTGCTGATCCGTCAACGCTTGATAGTCCTTGGTTTTGAGGAACCAGTCGGCGCTCAAGTCGTCGCCGGAACGGCGCGCCACCAAATTCCACGCCGCCGCGTCTTCCGGCTTCTTTTCCAGCAGATAGCTTTCCGAGATCATCGCCGCCGCATGCGCGTTGCCTTGCGCATAGGCTTGCTGCAGCGCCTCTCTCGCCTCCTCGCGGTAACGGAAGCCCGGCTCGTAATCCGGCTCGCGCGGGTGGCCGTCCAGTTGGAACAGATAGCGTTCCGCCAGATGCGTCAGCGCCTGCGGATCGCCGCGGCTGGCTTGTTCCCGCAAGTCTGACAGCCGCATCCGGTAATAACGGGCATCGATCTGGTAGCCCAGTTTGCGCAATTGCAACTTGCGCGCCTTTTCCGCCGCCGTTTCTTGCGGCGCGGCCGGATTCTGGCCCTGCGGCAACGAGGACGGATCGCCGCCGACGGCGAAGCTGAAGCCTCTCTCGCCCGCCGGCGTGCCGCCCTTGCCCATCGTTCCTCCCGCCCCTCCGCTCCGCTCGGAGCCGGAACGCGCCTCTGTCCCTATCGGCGCGCCGGCTCCGTCGGAACGAACGGGCAACCAGAACCATGCCGTCGCGCCCGCTGTCCCGGCGGCCGCAAGCAATAGCAAGGTTGCCCTGTTCATCGTCAGATGCTGTTCATGCAGTTATCGAAGCCATTGGCGTAGCCATAGCGCGAATAGTAGTCGCGCTGCGACGGCGTGCCGTGCTCTTGATAGTCCGCCGCGTCCCGCGCCGAGGCGACTGCGTTCTCGATGAAGCTGGGATAGCGCAGATTGGTCTCGGCGTACTTGGCGAAGGTGCCGCCCACGCAGTCCGCCTGCAATTCCTGCATCGGGGGTTGCAGGTTGATGTTGTAGGTGAACTGCACGGTGTGGCCCCATTCATGCGCCAGGATGAACTTGGCCACATAGTTGCCATAGCTGCTCTCCTGTTGCTGCAGGAAGCCGGTGCCCACGCTGATGGTTCGCGGCCCGCACGCCATGGCGCTGGATTGAGGCTCGCCGCAAGCGTTCTGGTTGACGTAAACCGTAGGCTGCGAATACCCGCCCAGCAGGCCGCGAATCTCCTTGGCGCTGGACTGGATATAGCTATTGGTCACCGGCATGGCCAAAGCGAACGGCGCTTGACCAACCAAGGCGGCGCACAGCGCGAACATCTTAATGACATTTCCCTTCATGATCTCTTCTCCTTATTTGTGTTGCATACGGAGCTTTTTTTATGATGCATGGATAGCAGAAACGGAAAGAACGCTTTTTTCTAAAAGAGCTAATCTTTATGCATATATTATGCATATGACATTTTGTAGCTTTGCAAACAAAATATCGTGAAATTCAAATGCCAAATGCCGGCCAAGGCCGGCATCTTTTCTTATCATCAGGCCGCCTGTCCCGTCGCCGCCAAGACGATCTCGCGGATGCAGACCCGCTGCGGCTGCTGGTAGGCATAGGCGATGGCATGCGCCACATCATCCGCTGCCAGCACGCCGCCCATCTGCTGCTTCCACTCCTGATAGCCGGCCTTGATCGCCTCGCTGGTGGTGTGGCCCAGCAGCTCGGTCTCCACCGCGCCCGGCGCGATGGTGATCACGCGCACGCCCTTGGCCGACACTTCCTCGCGCAGGTTTTCCGAAATGGCATGCACCGCGAACTTGGTGCCGCAATAGGCCACGTGATTGGGGAAAGTCTTGCGCCCGGCGATGGAGCTGATATTGACGATGGTGCCGCGGCCCCGCGCCACCATGCCGGCCAGCACGGCGTGAATGCCGTTGAGCAGGCCCTTCACGTTCACGTCCAGCATGCGCTGCCATTCATCCGGATCCTGGGCGGCCATTTCGCCCAGCAACATCACGCCGGCGTTATTGATGATGGCGTCGGCCGGACCAAATTGGGCCTCGGCCTCGGCCAGCGCGCTCAGCACGGCGTCGCGATCGGTGATGTCCACTTGGCGGCACAAGGCATTGGG